>NZ_SCOK01000019.1:0-103238 GCF_005502555.1 Pseudomonas sp. D(2018) | reverse complement strand
GTTGATCGAGCTGATGGGATAAATCCCGCTCCTCGCTTTCGATTACCCAGAAACGCCAACGCCCCGAACCAGTCGGGGCGTTTGCTTGGCCTGCACTCAGGGAGTTTTCACACAGCCTGTTCGGCCTCCCTTTCTCGTTTCCGACGTCGTTACTTGACCGTCACCGTGATCGTTTCCGAAATCACTGGCGGGTCCAGCGGTACGTGGTTCCTGTCGCCTACCAGCAGCCGCAGGCTGTGCTTGCCGGGCGGCAGGGTCAGTTGGGTTTCCGTCTGGCCCTTGCCGAAATGGCGGAGGTTGTCAGTCATGGGCAACGGCATGTCCATCGCCGGCGCGGCGTCCTGATCGATCAGCAGGTGATGGTGGCCGGTGGCGGGCGCATCCACGCCGGCGGGCGCGACGCCCATGCCCTTGAGGCCGAACTTGACGGTAAAGGTCTGGCCGACAGTGGCGCCATTTGCCGGTTCGATGAAGTACACCTGCGCGCCTTCGGGCGAGGGGGTACGTGGAACGGCAGCCTGGGTGGCGGTAGCGGCGCCAAGCAGAAGGGCGCCAACGCTCAGGAAAGACGAAGTCCTCATTACACATCTCCATGTTTTTGTGAACCAGACACCAGACCCTATGCAACCAGATAGGTTCACTTGCTGTCCGAGCATGCGCTGCACCCCGCGCCAGCCGAAGAAATCATAACGAAACGAGGAAGTTCCCCATGCGCCTGCTGCACTGCCTGCCCGCCCTGTTCGCCCTGCTGAGCCCCCTCGCCCAGGCCGAACTGCTCGACGATATCTGGGAACGCGGCAGCCTGCGCATCGCCCTGGAAGACAACAATCCGCCCTACAGCTACCGCGAGGGCGGCAAGCTGGTCGGCTTCGACGTCGAACTGGGTCGCGCCCTGGCAACGGAGCTGAACGTGGAGGCGGACTTCGTGGTGGACGACGGCGGCAAGATGCCGGACGGCCTGCAGAGCGGCCGCTACGACATTGCCCTGGACCAGTTCGAGCCGTCGGAAGAAGGCCAGGACACCCTGGAATTCAGCGAGCCCTACCTCTTCCCCCAGGCCGAAGCTGTAGGCGAAAGCGGCGCCGCGGCCCCCATGACGATTCCCTTCCAGAAGGGCAACCCGGCCTTCCGCGACAGCCTGAACCGCGCCCTGACCAAGCTCCGCAGCGAGCGCAGGCTCGGCGCGCTGTCCGAGCAATGGCTGGGCAAGGACCTCAGCCAGGCACCGGCCGCTGCCTCGCGCTGAGCCTCAGGCGTCGTCCAACTCGGCCAGGCGCGCTGCCGCCTCGGCCAGTTCCTCTTCGCTGAACACCTCGACACCGACGCGGCGCAAGGCCGCAGCGGTGACGCCCTCGCCAGCGACACGAACGCCGCTGAAGCTGCCGTCATAGTTCTCGCGATTGCCGCAGGAGGGGCTGCGCGCCTTGAGCAGCGCGATGCGAATACCGTAGGTGGCCACCAGTTCAAGGGCGATGCGCGCCCCGGCAACGAATTCGGTCGTCACATCCTGGCCGTCGTCGGTAAGCACCGGCAGCTCGCCGTCCAACACCGCAGCACCACGGCCGCCGGCAATCTCTGCCGGTGCCCGCGGTGTCGGCAGTCCACCGGCCACCTCCGGGCAGAGCGGCACGATGCGGCCCTCCACCTGCCAGCGCTCCAGCACACCGAACGGCCCGTGTGTGCCGCCGTCATAACGCACCCGCTGCCCCAACAGGCAACGGCTGACCAGAATCTTCTGCATCCTCTTCTCCAAAGGGGCGACACTTGAGGTCACCCCGGGTAACACCCATTCCGCTGGCGCGAACCGGGCACTGATCGAAGGTAGGGCCTTGAGCGGACAACTGCCAAGCCACTTCTTGGGGAAGCCGACGAGCTTCCCCATCCTTAGACGGGAAGCGCCCTGCGTCACTGGCTGTGGCTCACGCGGCGCTCCAGACTCTGCGCGCAACCTGCACAGGAGCGTGCCATGCGCAGAACAACACACAACCTCCGCCTTGCCCTGGCTTGCGGCACCGCCCTGCTCAGCGGTACCGGCCAGGCCGCCCTGGAATCCCTGGACAACCAGGCCCTCAGCGCGATCAGTGGCCAGGCCGGGATCAACCTGCGCCTGGACGTGATGGCCCGCATCGACAGCATCAGCTGGAACGACGATGGCGGCAGTCTGTCGCTGCGCAACGTGCGCATCGACAACGGCTGCCTGAAACCCGGCGATTGCCCCAACGGAGCTGGTGGCAACTTCCCCCTGGGTCCGGCGCAACTGGGCCTGACCGTCCCTGCGCTGGGCGCCGACCAGCCGACGCTCAAGCTGGACGTGGTCAAGTCCGCTTCAGGTACCCAGCAGATCCGTCTGGAGCTGCCCGACCTGACCACCATCAACGAACAACTGCAGGCCAGCTTCATCCCAGCCCAACGCATCCGCGTGCGGGTCGCCGCCGACATGCACATTGGCGAGAGCCGGCTTGGCAGCCTGGAAATCCGCGACATCACCGACCTGCGCGGCAACTTCCGGGTCTGGGGCCACTAGCCCCCGGCGCTCAGAGCGCTCCGCCGCGCCGCCGGAACCAACCTGCCAGGGACAGCCGCTCACGGTTCGCCGGCAAGACTTCGTGGGGTAACTCGGCGGACAGGAACACCACCAGACTGCCGCCCTCGGGCTGCACGTCATGTTCGCCGTCGGCCAGGTACAGGCGCAGAGCGCCGCCCTGATCCGGCTGCCAATCGGCATTCAGGTACGCCACCACCGACACCGCACGACGGTCGTCGTCGCGGAAGCGGTCCAGGTGCTTCTGGTAGAAGGCGCCGGGAGGATAGAGGGCGAAATGGCACTCGAAATCCTCCAGCCCCAGGTAGAGCTCACGGTTGAGCCGCTGGCGCAGCTCGTCCATCAGCGCCAGGTAAGCGTCGCTGGCGGCCGACTGGCCGGGCTCCAGCCAGTGGATACGGTCGCCACGCACCCCCTCGCGAATCTGCTGTCCCTCGCCACGGCCGACCGAAGCCGGCGCAAGACTCCCGGCAGCGGAGCGGGCGCGGCATTCTTCGGCCAAGGCGGTAGTGAGGTCAGCAGGCAACACGAGGTGCTGGTGGGACCAGCCCTGATTGGCCAGGTCGTCGACGATAAGGGCGGTCAGCGGGGATTCGGCAGGTGCAGTCATGATGGCGGCATTCTACCAGCGCATAGGACATCGCCTACATGACTTGCGGCAGTTTCCGACACCTCGACAATAAAGCCCAAGTCCGCTGAGAATAGCCGCACGCTCAACCCCGCCTCACCTGCCCACCGCCAACGCCTTCCCCCGCCGAACCGATGCCGTACGAGTGGGTCCGATACGAACAGCGGACTGCGTCATCAAGGAGTTTTCATGCGCCTGCTCTTCGCCGTTACCCTCCTCCTCTTCGGCCTGCCTGCCCTGGCCGACGATCACGCCAACCTTTACCAGGCGGCCGGCTGGCCAGAACAGCGTGCGCACTTCAACGACGCCCTTGCAGCGGCTCAGCAGCGCTATCAGAAGACCCTGCCGCCGGCGGTCTACCAGGCCCTTGTGGACAACAGCAACCGCCGCTTCCAGCCCGAGGCCATCGACCAGCGCGCCCAGGCTGCCCTCCGCGGCCAGTTGCACGACCCGCGCCCGGCCCTGGCCTTCTTCCAGTCGCCTCTGGGACGCAAGGTCATCGCCGCCGAAACCCTGGCCACCCGACGCGACCAGTTGGCCCTGCATGTCAACGGCCTGCCGCGCATAGAGGCCGACGCCACGCGACGCCTGCTGATCCGCCACCTGGCCCAGGCACTGCCGGCCCGCGAAGCCGGCGCCGAAGTCAGCCTTGCCCTGGCCGGCGTCGCCGCTGACAGCTTGAGCCAGATGCTCCCCGGCCTGCTGGGGAGCGGCCAGGCCCAGGGCATGATCGACGGCCAGCGCCAGCGGCTGATGGAGCAGATTGGCAATGACCTGGATAACACCCTGCTCTATGTCTACCGCGAACTGTCCGATCCGGAACTGGAAGAGTTCGTCACCTTCGCCGAATCCGCCGATGGCAAGGCCTACTATCAGGCCGCCCTGGCTGCCGTGCGCGCTGGCCTTGCCGTCGGCCAGGACGCCTCCGCACAGCAGGGCCTCTGAGCCGTCGGACAACGACTCCGGGCTAGCCCAGCCGCTCCCGCAAGAACCCGAAGTACCGCTCCCGATAGGCTGCCGCCTCGTTCACCAGATGGTGGCCGGCCCCTTCCAGCATCAGCACCTCCGGCCGATCGAACTTATCCGCCAGCACCCTCAGGTTGTGCCGCCAATCCACTGTCATGTCACCGCTCCCCTGGATCACCAGGGGCCGGCGCGTGCTGCGTTGCGCGTTCTCGATGCACGGCACCCAGCGCGCCAGAGCTCCCACCCAGGCGGTGGGCAGGGTCTGCGGCTGCAGCGGGTCCTTGTGGTGGACGAACTCGATGAACTCGGCGTCGCTGGAGTTGACGCTGAAGCGCCGTGGAATGCCTTCGACGAAATGTCGCATCAGCTGGTAGCTGAACTTCGACCAGCCCCAGGCGCACGGCCGCACCAGCGGGGCGAACAGCAGGGTCTCGCCCAGCTCCGGACGCGGCGCACCGGTCAGCAGGTAGTCCAGCAGGATGGCACCGCCAGTGCTCTGCCCAGCCAGGTGCCAGGGTTGCGGCAGGTTCAGGGCGGCAGCCTCTCCCAGCAGCGCCTGGAGCGTGGCCTGATACTCGGCGAAATCGCCGATGCTGGCTCGCGCGCCGCTGGATAGCCCATGGCCCGGCAGGTCGCAGGCGATCACCGCGAAGCCCATGCCCAGTGCCCAGTCCACCAGATGCCCATAGAGCCCCATGTGGTCGTAGTAGCCGTGCAGCATCACCAGACTGGCGCGGGGCTCGGGCGGCAGCCAGAGCTGGGTGACCAGGGAGTACCCGGCCACCTCGACACAGCCCAGACGGCTCTGTACGCCGGGATGGCGCGTGGCGAAATCCAGCCGGTAGAACGCGCGATAGCTCTGCGCCTGGCGCAAGTCGGCAGCGCCTGCGGCCAAGGGTCGCAACAGAGGACGCAGGAGATCGGGCTGGAACGGGTCTGGCATCGGGTTTTCCCTGAGTGAAGCAACGCTATCCACAGGACCACCTGGGTCCCTGGCCGGCTGCCGATATTCTGCTGCCCGGCGCAACGTGGCAAGCTACGCGCCCCCGCACAGGCCTTTCACCATGCGTGCACCCAAGCCCAAGACACTGATCACCAGCCTCGTCCTCCTCACCTGCGTCTGCGCCATCCTGCTGGCCCTGCGCTGGTACGAGTCGCGCTATGTCCGCCCCTTCAATACCCAGGCCACGGTCTTTTCCGGCGAGCAACTGCGCCTGCCGGCCGAGCTCGCCGGACCGGGACCGATCCGCCTGGTGCATTTCTGGGACCCGGCCTGCCCCTGCAATGCCGGCAACCAGCAACACCTGGCCGAGCTGATCCAGCGCTTCGCCCCCCAGGGCGTGACCTTCCATGCGCTGCAAAAGCCCGGCAGCAAGGGCCAACTGCCGCCTGGCCTGGAAGCCCTGCAACCCCTGGTCGAGGTGCCCGGCGCCGGGCAACTGCCGGCGGTGCCCGCTGTCGGCATCTGGGACCGCGACGGCCGTCTGGCCTACTTCGGCCCCTACAGCGAAGGCGCCGTGTGCAATTCGGCCAACAGCTTCATCGAGCCGATTCTCGAGGCCCTGCTCGACAACCGCCCGGTGAGCGCCAGCAGCACCCTGGCGGCAGGTTGCTTCTGTGCCTGGCGGAGCCCGTCCTAACCCGCTCGCAAACGCTCCCGATAGGCCTCCGGTGGCATCCCGTACCAGCGACGGAAGGCCCGGTAGAACGGCGACAGCTCGGAAAAACCGCAGGCCCGGGCCACCTCACGCATCGCCTTGCCGTCCTGCAGCAGTTCCACCGCGCGGACCTGCTGTACCGACTCCCGCACCCGCCGCAGGTTGCTGCCCTGCTCCGCCAAGGCCCGCTGCAGGGCACCGCCGCTGAAGCCCAGTTCGGCGGCGCAGGCTTCGAGTGAGCAATCCGCCTGGCCGAGGCGTACACCCAGCAGGTAGCGCAGACGGTTGAGCAGGTCGTTGCCCACCAGCGCATCCAGCTGCGTCTCCGCATGTTGCCAGAGCACCTGATGCAGTTCCGGATTGGCGGTGCGCGAGGGGCGTTTCAGCAACGCCGCCGGGAACAGCAACGCATCATGCTCACAACCGAATGCCGGCAGCAGGCCAAACAGTCGCTGGTGCTCGCTCACCCGCGCCGGTCGCCCATGACGGAACTGCACGCCCTCCAGGCGAAATTCGCCGTCGGTGATGAAGCCCAACAGCTTGGTGAACAACAGCGCCAGGCATTCCATCTGCTGGCGCAGGGAAGAGAATCCCAGGTAGTTGAGGTCGATCACCAGGCGCGCCTGCGCCCCCGCTACTTGCAACTGGGCGACGAAGCCACCGGAAAGGATGTGCTGGAAGCGCAGGAAGCTCGCCAGCGCCTCGCCCAGGTCGCGGCTGGCCAGCAGCAGGTAGCCCACCACGTCGAGCAGGCGCGGCTTCATTACCTCGCCCAGGTGCAGGCCGATATCGGGGTCGCCGATCAGCGTGTCCGCGGCCAGCCAGAACTGCGGCGCATCGTCGTGGCGCAGGCGGCCGTCCACCGGCGGCGGCCCGAGGCGACGGTGCTGGTTGACGCCGAGATAGATCTTCCCCGGGTCCAGGCCGAGCTCCGCCAGCGCCTCGTAGAGCAGACGGCGCAAGGTGGCGGAATGGGTCAGCGGAACGAAGCTGGCAACATCGGGCTCAGCGTTGGACATGGCGGCTCCTCGGAATTGACCGAAGACTTTCAGCTTGCAGGTCGCCGGTCAATGCCCGCGAAGGTCGGCTTGGGGAGAATGCCGCGACCATAACAACAAGGAGATTCGTGCATGAAACGCACCCTGACTGCCCTGGCCGTCATCATCGCCGCGACCGCCGCCGGCGCCACCTGGTACAGCGAGAGCAAGAAGCCCGTGCGCGACGGCGAACTTTCCCTGGCCCATCTCCAGGCTCCGGTGACCGTCCACTACGACGAGCGCGGCGTGCCGCACATTCAGGCCGCCAACGAAGCCGACATGTACCGCGCCCTGGGCTTCGTCCATGCCCAGGACCGCCTGTTCCAGATGGAAATGCTGCGCCGCCTGGCCCGTGGCGAACTGGCGGAAATCCTTGGCGCCCGCCTGGTGGACACCGACCGCCTGTTCCGCACCCTGGGCATTCGCGCCCACGCTGACGAGTACGCCCTCAAGATGGACAAGGACAGCCCGGCGACCAAGGCACTGCAGGCCTACCTCGACGGCATCAACCAGTATCAGGACAACCGCCCGGCGCCGCTGGAGTTCGACCTGTTGGGCATCGAGAAGCGCCCCTTCACCGTCGCCGACACCCTCTCCGTGGCCGGCTACATGGCCTACAGCTTCGCCGCCGCCTTCCGCACCGAACCGGTGATGACCTATGTGCGCGACGAGCTGGGTGCCGACTACCTGACCGCCTTCGATGTCGACTGGCACCCCGAAGGCGTGATCAGCCAGCCCCTGGCCAGCGCCGACTGGCAGGACCTCAACCGCCTCGCCCAGCTCAGCCAGCAGGCGCTGGTGGAAGCCAGCCTGCCGCAGTTCGAGGGCAGCAACGCCTGGGCCGTGTCCGGCAGCCACACCGCCAGCGGCAAGCCACTGCTGGCCGGCGACCCGCACATCCGCTTCGCCGTGCCGGCCGTGTGGTACGAGGCGCAACTGGCCTATCCGGGCTTCGAGCTCTACGGCCACCACCAGGCCCTCAATCCGGTCGCCTCTCTCGGCCACAACCGGCAGTTCGCCTGGAGCCTGACCATGTTCCAGAACGACGACCTCGACCTGATCGCCGAGAAGAGCAACCCGGACAACCCCAACCAGGTCTGGTACCAGGGCCAGTGGGTGAACCTGGAAAGTCGCGAGGAAACCATCACGGTCAAGGATGGCGAACCCGTAAAGCTGACCCTGCGTCGCTCGCCCCACGGCCCGATCATCAACGATGCTCTTGGCGCCGCTGCCGGCAAGACGCCAATCGCGATGTGGTGGGCCTTCCTCGAAACCGAGAACCCCATCCTCGACGCCTTCTACGACCTCAACCGCGCCAGCAGCCTGGACCAGGCCCGCGCCGCCTCCGAGAAAATCCACTCGCCCGGCCTCAACATCATCTGGGCCAACGCCAGCGGCGACATCGGCTGGTGGGCCTCGGCCAAGCTGCCCCAGCGGCCGGAGGGCGTGAACCCCACCTTCATCCTCGACGGCAGCACCCACGAGGCGGACAAGCCCGGTTATCTGCCGTTCAGCGCCAACCCGCACGAGGAAAACCCGGAGCGTGGCTACATTGTCTCGGCCAACTACCAGCCTCTGTCGCCCACGGGCGTGGCGATTCCCGGCTACTACAACCTGCCGGACCGCGGTCAGCGCCTGAACGAGCGCCTCGCCAAGCCCGGGGTCAAATGGGATGTGCAGAACAGCCAGGCACTGCAACTGGAAACCGGCACCGGCTACGGCCCGCGCCTGCTGGCGCCATTGCTCGACGAGCTGCGCGCGGCGGCGGCCGACGACCGGGAGAAAGCGCTGGTGGAACAACTGGCAGGCTGGGACGGCGACCACGCGCTGGACTCGGTGGCCGCCACCCTGTTCAACCAGCTCACCTTTGAACTGGCCAATGCGGCCATGCGCGACGAACTGGGTGACGCCTTCTTCGACAGCCTGCTGCAGACCCGCGTGCTCGACACCGCCCTGCCGCGCCTGGCGGCCGACGCCGGCTCGCCCTGGTGGGACAAGCGCGATACGCCGCAGAAGGAAAGCCGCGCGGAGGTGGTCAAGGCCGCTTGGCAGGCCAGCCTCGCGCACCTGAAAAAGACCCTCGGCGAAGACAGCTCGAAATGGCTCTGGGGCACCGGCCACACCCTGACCCACGCGCATCCGCTGGGCCAGCAGAAGCCGCTGAACCTGCTGTTCAATGTCGGCCCCTTCGCCGCACCGGGCGGCCACGAGGTACCCAACAACCTGTCCCACCGCGTCGGCCCGGCGCCCTGGGAGGTGTTCTATGGCCCCTCGACGCGACGCCTGGTGGACCTGGCCGACGCCGAACATGCCCTGGGCATCAACCCGGTGGGCCAGAGCGGCGTGCCCTTCGACCGTCACTACAAAGACCAGGCCGAGGCGTACCTGCGCGGTGAGTACGTGCCGATGCACTTCGCCGAGGATGAGGTGAAGGCCAATAGCCAAGAGACGCTGAAGTTGGTGCCTGGGAACTAAAGCCCTGCCCCTCTCCCTGAACGGGAGGGGGGTGACCCGCACCTGGCTAACAACGCGCACCGCTCTTGCCCCCTCTCCCTGAGGGAGAGGGTTGGGGTGAGGGGGAAAGCCAAAAGCCAGCGCGGGGTCGATCCTGAATGGCAGCCTTCAAACCCTCCCCAACGCCTGCGCCAGGTCCGCGCGCAGGTCATCCACATCCTCCACTCCGACCGACAGCCGCACCAGCGAATCGCCGATGCCCAGCTCGGCGCGGATCTCCGCCGGGATGCTGGCGTGGGTCATGATCGCCGGGTGTTCGATCAGGCTTTCCACGCCGCCCAGGCTCTCTGCCAGGGTGAAGATGCGCACCGCTTCGAGGAAGCGCCGGGTGCCCGCCAGGTCGGCCCGCAGATCGAGTGAAATCATGCCGCCGTAGCCATGCATCTGCCGCCGCGCCAAGGCGTGCTGCGGATGGGACTGCAGGCCGGGGTAGTAGACCCGCGCCACCTGCGGCTGCTGCTCCAGCCAGTAGGCCAGTTCCAGGGCGTTGCTGCAGTGGCGCTCCATGCGCAGCGCCAGGGTCTTCACCCCGCGCAGGGTGAGGAAGGCGTCAAAGGGACCGGCGATGGCGCCTACCGCGTTCTGCAGGAAGCCCAGGCGCTCGCGCAACAGGTCGCAGCGACTGCCGCCGGAGACGATGGCGATGCCACCGATCACGTCGGAGTGGCCATTGAGGTACTTGGTGGTGGAGTGCACGACCACATCGAAGCCCAGTTCCAGCGGGCGCTGCACCCAGGGACTGGCGAATGTGTTGTCCGCCACCAGGATGATGCCCCGCTCCTGGCAAAGCGCCACGATGGCCTCGAGATCGGCCAGCCGCAGCAGGGGGTTGCTCGGGGTTTCCACCCAAAGCATGCGCGTATCGTCGGTCAGCGCCGCACCGATTGCGCCGATGTCACTGAAGTCGACGAAGCTGAAGCGGTGTCCGGCGCTGATCCGGCGTACCCGTTCGAACAGGCGAAAGGTTCCACCGTAGAGGTCATTGCTGGCGACGATGTGGGAGCCACTGTCCAGCAGTTCCAGCACCGTGGCGATGGCAGCCAGCCCGGAGGCGAACGCGAAGGCCTGGGCACCGCCCTCCAGATCCGCGACACAACGTTCAAGGGCCCAGCGCGTGGGATTGTGGGAACGGCCGTAGTCCAGGCCCTTGTGCACGCCGGGGCTTTCCTGGGCGTAGGTGGAGTTGGCATAGATCGGCGGCATGATGGCCCCGGTGGAAGGGTCGGGGGCCTGGCCAGCATGGATCACGCGGGTGGCGAAGGCACGCCGGAGGGTATCGTCCTGCTGGCTCATGCGAGGGTCCTCCGCAGGTGGTTGAGCAGATCGGAACGGGTAATCAGGCCATGGAAACCGGAAGCATCGGCGATGATGGCCACCAGGCCACGGTCCAACTCGGCCTGCAGTTCAGCCAGGCTGGCGTCCGGCGCCAGCGTCTCCAGGCGCGTGGTCATGACGCTCGCCACCGGTTGGCGGAAGTGCGTCGCGTCAGCATGCACACCGAGCAGGATGTCGGACTCGTCGACCACCCCCACCAGGTCGTCGCCCTGGAGCACCGGTAGCTGAGATACATCTGCCAGGCGCATGCGCTGGAACGCCGTGAGCAGGGTGTCGTCCGGCCCCACGCTGATCACCCGTCCGTCCTCGAAGCGCCGCGCGATGATGTCACGCAGGTTCCCGTAGCGCTTGCGCGCCAGCAGGCCCTGGTCAGTCATCCATTGGTCGTTGTAGACCTTCGACAGGTAGCGGGTGCCGGTATCGCAGACGAAGCTGACCACGCGCTTCGGGGTCTGCTGTTCACGGCAGTAGCGCAGCGCCGCCGCCAGCAGGGTGCCAGTGGAGGAACCGCCAGGAATACCCTCGGCACGCAACAGTTCGCGGGCGTGGGCGAAGCTCTCTTCGTCGCTGATGGAATAGGCGTGACGAACACTGGACAGGTCGGCGATGGATGGCACGAAGTCTTCGCCGATTCCCTCCACCGCCCATGAACCGACCGCGCCCAAGGTCCCGCTTCGCACGTACTCGGCCATCACCGAACCTACCGGGTCGGCAAGGATCATTTCCAGGGCGGGCTGCACCCGACGGAAGTAGCGGGTCAGTCCTGTGAGGGTGCCAGCCGAGCCGACGCCGACCACGATGGCATCCACATCCTGTCCGGTCTGTTGCCAGATTTCCGGCCCGGTGGTGCTCTCATGGGCCAGCGGGTTGGCCGGGTTGTTGAACTGGTCGGCGAAGAACGCGTCGGGTATCTCCGCGGCCAGGCGCCCCGCCAGGTCCTGGTAATACTCGGGGTGGCCCTTGCCGACATCGGAGCGGGTGATGTGCACCTCGGCACCCATGGCTTTGAGGTGCAGCACTTTCTCGGTGGACATCTTGTCCGGCACCACCAGCACCACCCGGTAGCCCTTGGCGCGGCCCACCAGGGCCAGTCCCAGGCCGGTGTTGCCGGCGGTCGCCTCGACAATGGTGCCGCCGGGTTTGAGCCGGCCATCGCGCTCGGCGCTGTTGATCATGGCGACACCGATACGGTCCTTGATCGAGCCGCCGGGATTCTGGGATTCGAGCTTGAGGAAGAGCGTACAGAGCCCGGTATCGAAGCGGCTGACCCGCACCAGCGGGGTGTTGCCGATCAGGTCGAGGACTGCGGGACGAACATCTTTGACACTGTTCATGGCGTCACCTCCTTGCGCGACCAGGCAGGGGGGCGAAGCAGGCGCCCCACGCTGGAACATAGGTCGCACGGCGGAGTGCCGCCATGGGTTCCGACGAAGGGGGCGGACCTCCTGACTGGGGCGGATGGGGGAACAAACACCACACCCTTTTCCTTTGCAAGTAAAGGAGCTTTCACACGCGGAGCGTAGCCAGCGCCCCTTTCAACTCTCCATAGACTCATGGGCCCAATGCCCTGAGTACTGAACAAATGGCCGTTTCGGGTGCTCAGGCAGCCAAGGAGAGCTGCCGATGATCAATTTCCTCCCCCACCACCTTGCCGTCTTGCTCCTCGTTGCGAGCAACGCGGCCTCCCAGGCCCGCGCGGCCGACGAGAGTTTCAATGAAGCTGCTGTGGGGTCCTACCAGGAGCCGGGGTATGCGGCCAATCGCGATTACTCGGAAGCTCGGCAGGTCGACAGCGTCGATCCCTTCACAGGTGCGCTAAAGATCAACATCAGGGACCTGCACATACCGGGCAACGGCGGTTTGGATATCGAGGTCGTACGCAACTACCAAAGCGTCACCAATGAGCAGGGCCCCTACAGCAATGGCTATCGCGAACGCACGCCGTTCGGCACCGGTTGGGACCTGCACTTCGGCCGGCTCTGGGTCTCCAAGACCTACGGTTACCTGAACCAGGCGGACAACAACCGCGGCTGTCAGATCAGCAACCAGGTGGCCTCCAACCTCAACCCTATCCTTGAATTGCCGGACGGCTCGCGCCAGGTTCTGGCCAACGGCGATGGCCAGGACCACGCGTTCATTACCAAGGAGCGCTGGATCGGACGCTGCCTTCCACGGTCGATGAACAAGGGCGACGGCGGACTCGTTGTCATCTCCCCGGGTGGGTTGAAGTACATCTTCGACAAGAAGGGCACGGTATCGCCAGACCAGCAGCTGCGTGCCTACTTCGTGACCCGCATCGAAGACCCGGACGGTAACTTCCTCGACTTCACCTACAACGTCGGCCCGCACAATCTCTATGGTCGGCATCATCTGCTCAAGTCAATACAGGCTTCCGACGGACGCTCTGTGCACTTGGCCTACCGGGACGAAACCGGACAGCGGCCTGTGCTGGACAGCATCATCGCCAATGGCGTGACCATCCGATATGCCTACATCGATGCCAATTGGGGCATAGGTGCTAAGCCGCACTACCTGGAGAGCGTGAACTATCCGGACGGCACGCGCTGGTCCTACACCTACAACAACGCCAGCAATCTGACTGGAACCGTACCCGGCCGCTTCGCCATGACAAGCATGACCAGCCCCATGGGCCTGCGCACCAGCTATGCCTACGAGTACCGGCAAATGGGTCCCAACCCGGCAGAAAAGCTCAATGTCATAAGCCGACGGACGCTGTCCGGCATCCAGGGGGCACCCACCGAGCAAGTCTGGGAGTACCAATACGCCAAGGGCCGTGCCCCAAGCAACGACCAGACCCTGGTCAAAGGACCCTTGCAGTGCATCGGCTACGAGCATGTGGGCACCGACACCATAGCCAACGGAGCAACGGGCGTGAACCGTGGACTGTGGAAGGTCGGTGCGCTGGTCCGCAAGTACACGGCAGCGCGTGCTGACTCAGGTTGCGGGCCGGCATTGCGCACCGAAACCTATACGTGGACCAGTCAGGGCATCTCCAGCCAGCACGAGATGCGCCGTTACAACCTGCTGGTGGAGGACCGCACCCGTGCCGCCCTGCTGGCCAGCAAGGTGATAGCGCAGGACGGCGCCAGCTACAGCACGCGATATACCTACGACGCCTACGGGCAGCCCTTGACGGTGGCCGAGCAAGGCCAGTTGGCACGCACCACTACCTACAGCTATGTCAGGCCCGGTGGACACTGGATGCTGGGCAAGATCGCCAGCCAGACAGTTTCGGGAATCCCCAGCTCGATCAGTTACAGCTATACCAGCACCGGACGCCTGATCCAGCAGGCGAAGTATGGGGTCGTCACGCGCTTCGGCCATACCTCGACCGGTGATCTAGCGAGCGTGGTCGATGCCAACGGCCGAGTCACGCTGCATGTGGGCCATGTCCGAGGCATCCCGCTCCAGACCACCCAACCCGATGGTGGCGTGATCCGTCGCACCGTCAACCCCACTGGCACCCTGGCGTCAGTCACCGATCCTCTTGGCCGGGTGACGAGTTACACCTATGACGCGATGAACCGCGTCACCGTCATCCGTCTGCCCAAGAGCGCTCTCACCCGTTACAACATCAGCTACGCCTTCGACGCCGCAGGTGTCACAGAAACCCTCAATCGCACCTCCTACAGCCGGACTCGTCGTTACAACCAGTTGGGCCAATTGACTCGTCAAACCGAAGCTGGCGGCAGCGCACCGATAGTGGTCAGTGCCGCTTACCGCGCGGACGGGCAGAAAAGCACCATGTCCCTACCCGGCTACGGCCAAGCCGGAGCACTTCAATCCTTCGAGTACGACGGCCTGGGCCGCAGAACCCAGGGGCGCCACGCCGACGGCAACATCACTGGCATCCGCTATACCGGCAACTCGGAAATCCACCGCGACGAACGAGGTTACGAGACGACTTACAGCTACGCCTCATTCGGCAACCCCGAGGAGCGCCTGCTCGTGCAGATCGTCCAGCCCGGTAACCTGGCCACCAAGCTGAGCCGTGACAGTCTTGGGCGGCTCATCGCCATCGAACAGGATGGGCTGACCCGTCGCTACGACTACGACTCCCGGGGATTCCTCGTCAGCGAGTACAACCCAGAAACCCTTACTACCGCCTATGGCTACGACGCCGTGGGCAATCGCATCAGCCGCAAGGTCAGCGCGGCAGACACAGACCTCTACAGCTACGACGCGATGGACCGGTTGGTGCGGATCACCTATCCCGCCAACCAGGTCTTCACCTTTGGCTACGACCTGGGGGGGCGCCTGCTGCGGCAAACCTCTTACCAGGGCACCAGTTGGGACTACACCTACAACGCCCATGACCAGGTGATCACCGAGACCCTGACCTTGAGCGCTCCCCAGCGGAGCTTCACCATCCGCTACGGCTACGATCCCCGCGACAACCTTCACGCGATCACCTATCCCAGCGGCCTCGCGATCGACTACGCGCCAGACGCCTATGGCCGCCCTACCAAGGCGGGCCCTTTTGCCCATGACATCCGTCACTACCCCAATGGCGATCTGCAATCTCTGACCTATGCCAATGGCACCAGGCTGTCCGTGGCGCAGGACCCGCTTCGCCTCTGGCCCACTAGCCGCACCGTGGACGGGCTGCCACAGCGATCGTTGGCCTTGCGCTTGCTGTACGACCATGATCCCAGTGGCAACAAAATCAATATCTGGGACCTCTGGGACACCCTGTTCGACCAGCGCCTCGGCTACGACGGAGCCAATCGCCTGATACAGGCCTCCGGGTACTGGGGCAGGGCGAGCTACAGCTACAACTCTCGAGGCGATATCGCCAGCCAGACCATTGCCGGAAACACCCTCAGCTACGGCTATGACAACCAGGGACGACTGGCAACGCTAAGCGGCTCACTGAATACGACGTACCGCTACAACAATCGTGGCAACACCATTCTGGGCCGTGCCCGGTACACCTACGACAACGCTAGCCAGATGCTGCAGTATTGCCGCGAGCCGCAGTTGGTCTGCCCCAGGCCCAACGAGAGTTACATCTACGATCCCCGCGGCTATCGCGCCATCACTACGTTCGCCAACGGCCCCCATGAACTGTCGCTCTATGGCCAGAACGGCCAATTGATTCGTGAGGACTTCCCTGCCGACGGTGGATTTGTCGAGCATATCTACGTAGGCAAAGAGCGGGTCGCCTCCCGCATGCAATGTGAGTTCGTCGACAGCAATGGCGACGGCATCTCCAACTGCCAAGATCGGCGCTACGCGCCATCCCGCTGAGACAGGAACTTATTCCATGCGAAACTGGATCACTGCCTTGTGCGCCTGTCTGCTGCTCCTGAGCGGGCTCGGTCAGGCCACCGAAACCTACGTCACCTACTACCACAACGACCATCTCGGCTCCCCTGCGGCGGCAACCGATGAGTTCGGCAAACTGCTCTGGCGTGCCCAATACCGACCCTTTGGCGGACGCGAGGCTCTCCACGCCAACGCGGCTTTCGGCACGCTCGGCTACACGGGCCATGCACAGAATGACCGCAACGGCCTGGTATACGCGGGTACACGCTACTACGACCCACTGGTGGGTCGCTTCCTCTCCATGGATCCGGCGGGACCGCAGGGAGAGGTGCCTGGTAGCTTCAACCGGTATGCCTATGCACTGAACAACCCGTATCGCTATGTGGACCCGGATGGGCGTAATCCGTTGCTCGTCATATTTGGAGGGGTGACAGTAGGCGCAGGGATGATGACCCACTCCGATTTTGCCAATGCTCCAGCAGAGGGCGAAGCTACCCAGAACCTGGATACTCTGGACCATCTCGGAGCACTACCAGGTTTGCAGGGCTCCAAGGGGGGCAGTTTTCTTCGTATATCCAAGGGCTCTCCCACAGTCGGAAAAGCTAGTTCAAAAGCTGTTAACGAACCGAGCGTGACACAGGTTGACCCGAGAAACTTGATCCCGACACAAACAAAGAGTGAGATGTCTGGCTCACAGATAAAACGCCTGGAAAAAAGCATGATGAAGGACGGATTTGATCAGAGCAAACCGGTAGATGCCTGGAAAAGACCGGACGGACGACTCGAAATACAAGATGGACACCATAGAACCGAGGCAGCAAAGAAAGCTGAGCTAAAAAGCATACCAGTTAGAGTTTGGGAGTAACGGAAACCATGAAGCCGGCCTATAAAGCAGCCTTCCTAATACCATGCAACTCCAAAAAAACACTAGGCGAAGATGGCTGGGTAATTGAATCCCCAAACAGGTTAAGCAAATCTATAGCCGACACCGTCTGCAACAATCTCAAATTAACATTCAAAGAATCTTATGAAAACTGCACCGTCTATGAAGGACACAAAATAAAGGCAACTGTAATTCATGATGAAAAAGGTGAGATCGAGCAAATCTACCTACAGCTTTTCAGAAAAAACACAAAAGAACTAAAAGAGGCACTCTCAAATACAACACGTCAGGAAATAGAGATCTTTATACCCTAACAAAACTGCCGCTTTCATACGGGAAATTGGATAAATTTATTCTTCTGAAACGGGAGCCTTATGGTGCTATACCTCTGGCGAAGCGACTGGAGAGTATTGTGCAACTTGAAGGCACTCCATCAATCGACGTCGGTGACGCGCTCTCACTGGTCATCGCTCGCAGCCATGGCTTTCAAGGAAGGTTCGCAGGTCGGGATCTACTACGACGTGCCCGCCGGAACGACCTGCGCAAATCTTCCAACCTATGCGAATGCGCCTGTACCGGGGCCTCCGCCACTCCTCAGAACGTAAGAAATTTCACACCCGATGGAAGAGTCTCTACTGGTAAGGGCCCTGATAGAGCTGTTACCCCAAGAGATATCCGCGAGCCTTACAAGGCGCAAACTGGTCAAGGTACAAACTCACTACGGACGAGGTCAGGTAGATAGATATGAGCACCACAATTGGCATCGGTTACTCACCCACTCACGACGCTAACCTTTTTCGCAAACTCGAGAGCTTGGCCAATAGATTTGGCTACGGCCTTTAAAATGGAGTTAACCACGCTGAGCAAGATGTATTGGAAGGACTGAAAATTGCCCACAATAACGAGGGATGGAAAAATCTAATTCTCCTGCCCCAATAGCGCAGCAAACCTAGCCTTTGGAACAGATGAAGAGTTAACAAAGCTCGAAGTAGAAGGGACGCGCCCGGCTTTTTAATTTTCTAATCGAGCTTAACGAGTTGAGCTCTGGCAACTGCGAACAGCTCGCCATTTTCTTTGCCCGCGAATGGCACAAGAAAGACAGAGTGCGATTTAGCTACGGCTCTGTACAAGATTTGATTTGCCTACTCTCCATGCCAGGGCACTGGGGAATAAGATACATGAGTCCAGAAACAGGGCGCTTACAAGACCCCGATGAAGTTTCGTTTTTGCTTGATCTAAAACTTCATTAACAGAAAAAATAGGCTCATAGATAAGCAGCAATGTGCATTACAGACAGGGAACTTGAAGAGATAGGCGCAAAGTGCAACTCTGCAACTCCTGGCACATGGGTATCTTTCATTGAAGGCAGGAACCACAGTGCTGGATAAAACTTCATAATGACTGAATCAAAAGAAAATAGCGGAGAAGACATAGAGCCAACTGGAGCAACCAGTTCTGATCAGGATTTTATCGCTCACGCCAGACAGGACATACCCAGGCTCATTGATGAAATTAAAAAACTCAAAACCATGCTGGGAATTATAGAATAAACACACCCAGACTTACCAACCCCACAACAAAGTACAACCTACAACTTTAATCGCAACAATTAGCAGCGCAAGAAGGAAAACCTGAATTAGATCAAGTAAAACAAATATACCCCCTTTCCGTCTCAACGCCAGCAAGTGGTGGTGCTCCCGCCTATCCCAATGGATACATCAAATATGAAAACTCTGCCGCGCCTAAGCCCCCAAGGCATAGATCCCCACACTGGAAAAACTGTGCCAAACTCAATATCACACTACCCAATAGAAAAAGCACCTCAATGAAAGACTCAAAACTCCAAGATATTTGCGGATCAAAGATAATCGACGCCACACTAACCATTGACGACGCGGGAATTAGCTTCGAAAACGGAGCCCGCCTTGCCATCTACAACCATTACGAGCTAATTGGCGACCTTCCAAATCATGCAAAATCACTAATTGGAAAATCCATCAACCGAGTATCCGAAGACAATTACACAATCAGCATCACAATAGAAGGAAACATTACAATAAAGATAAACATGCGGGACGACGGCTATACAGGACCAGAAGCAATACAACTTATAATATCCAAACAAGAAATAATAATATGGAGCTAGAGACAAAAACATAGCTCCATACTGCAAAAATCTACGAGTAACAAAACGAAGAAAACCAACAAAGACGAAAGAACAGACTGCTCAGCGGCCTTACGTCTCGCCCAAGAATCCTGTGGGGTCGCAGGCGACAGTGCCGGAGCCGGCAACGGAAACCGGTGGAATGAACATCCCCCCACCCCACCGATGTGGACCCGGCAAATGCGCTCAGCGGGCGTTGAGCACCGACACCTGGGTATTCAAGGTCCAGAAGTCGTAGAGCACGCCGATCAGGAAGAAACCGCCGGTGAGCAGGTAGAGGATGCCGCTGATCCACTTGCCCTGGTACATGCGGTGTACGCCGAAGATGCCGAGGAAAGTCAGCAGGATCCAGGCGACGTTGTAGTCGTACTGGCCGGCGTTGAAGCGCAGGCTAGCCTCGCGGTCCATGGACGGGATCAGGAACAGGTCGATGATCCAGCCGATGAAGAACAGGCCCAAGGTGAAGAACCAGATAGTCCCGGTCACCGGCTTGCCGTAGTAGAAGCGGTGGGAACCGAGGAATCCAAAAATCCAGAGCAGGTAGCCGATGGCCTTGCTGTGGGTGTCCTGACGGGTGTTCATGCTGCCTCCTGCAGGGTGTGAATGTGTCCGGGCACGAAGAAGCCCGCCGAGGCGGGCTTCTTCTTCGGGCGCGAGCTTAACGGAAGCGGCGACCCGGGTCTTCTTCCGAAACCTGCAGCGACAGGCCGTCGCTCATGTGCTGCAGGTGCTCGCCATCAGTCTCCGAGCCCAGCTTGATCAGCAGGCGCAGGTCGTTCGCCGAATCGGCGTAGAGCAGGGCGTCCTCGTAGGTGATCTCGCCCTGGGAATAAAGGTGGAAAAGCGCCTGGTCGAAGGTCTGCATGCCGTGCTCGGTGGAGCGCTTCATCAGCCCCTTGAGTTCGTGCACCTCGCCCTTGCGGATCAGGTCGGCGGCCAGCGGGGTGTTCAGCAGCACTTCGATCACCGCACGGCGGCCCTTGCCATCCGGGGTCGGCACCAGTTGCTGGGCGACGATGGCCTTGAGGTTCAGCGACAGGTCCATCCACACCTGCTGCTGCCGGTCGGCGGGGAAGAAGTTGATGATGCGGTCCAGCGCCTGGTTGGCGTTGTTGGCGTGCAGGGTGGCCAGGCACAGGTGGCCGGTTTCCGCGAAGGCGATGGCGTGGTCCATGGTCTCGCGGGTCCGCACCTCACCGATCAGGATCACGTCGGGCGCCTGGCGCAGGGTGTTCTTCAGGGCTACCTCGAACGACTCGGTATCAATGCCCACTTCGCGCTGCGTAACGATGCAGCTCTGGTGCTGGTGGATGAACTCGATCGGGTCTTCGATGGAAATGATGTGGCCGCTGCTGTTCTTGTTGCGGTGACCGATCATTGCCGCCAGGGAGGTGGACTTGCCGGTACCGGTGGCGCCGACGAACAGCACCAGGCCGCGCTTGGTCAGCGACAGCTTCTTGAGGATTTCCGGCAGCTTCAGCTCGTCGATGGTGGGAATGGTGGTCTCGATCCGGCGCAGCACCATGCCCACCAGGTTGCGCTGATAGAAGGCACTGACCCGGAAGCGGCCGATGCCCCGCGCGCTGATGGCGAAGTTGCACTCGTGGTTTTCGGCGAACTCACGGCGCTGCTGCTCGTTCATCACGCCGATCACGGTTTCCCGCGTCATTTCCGGCGACATCGGGTTCTTGGTCACCGGCATGATCTTGCCGTTGACCTTCATCGACGGCGGCACGCCTGCCGTGATGAAGAGGTCGGAACCGCCTTTTTCCACCATCAGGCGCAACAGTTTCTCGAATTCCATGACGTTCTCGCTGGCCGCTCAGGCGGATCAGAAATTTTCTGGGCTCTTGGCCTTTTCCCGTGCGCTCTCGCGGCTGACCAGCCCCTTGGCGACCAGCCCTTTGAGGCACATGTCGAGGGTCTGCATGCCGAGCGAGCCACCGGTCTGGATGGCGGAATACATTTGCGCCACCTTGTCTTCGCGAATCAGGTTACGGATGGCCGGGGTGCCGATCATGATCTCGTGAGCCGCCACCCGGCCGCCGCCGATCTTCTTCAGCAGGGTTTGGGAAATCACCGACTGCAGGGATTCGGAAAGCATGGAGCGGACCATGGACTTTTCCTCGGCGGGGAACACGTCGACCACCCGGTCGATGGTCTTGGCCGCGGAGGTGGTGTGCAGGGTGCCGAACACCAGGTGCCCGGTTTCCGCTGCGGTCAGCGCCAGGCGGATGGTTTCCAGGTCACGCATCTCGCCCACCAGGATGATGTCCGGGTCTTCACGCAGGGCCGAGCGCAAGGCTTCGTTGAAGCCGAGCGTATCGCGGTGCACTTCCCGCTGGTTGATCAGGCACTTCTTCGACTCGTGGACGAATTCGATCGGGTCTTCCACGGTGAGGATGTGGTGGTACTTGGTGCTGTTCAGGTAGTCGAGCATCGCCGCCAGGGTGGTGGACTTGCCCGAACCGGTCGGGCCGGTGACCAGCACCAGGCCACGGGGAACGTCGGAGATTTTCTTGAAGATCTCGCCCATCCCCAGGTCTTCCATGCTCAGCACCTTGGAGGGAATGGTCCGGAACACGGCGCCGGCGCCACGGTTCTGGTTGAAGGCGTTGACCCGGAAACGCGCGACGCCAGGAACTTCGAAGGAGAAGTCGGTCTCGAGGAACTCCTCGAAATCCTTGCGCTGCTTGTCGTTCATGATGTCGTAGATCAGCGCGTGGACCTGCTTGTGGTCCAGGGCCGGCAGGTTGATCCGACGCACATCGCCATCGACGCGAATCATCGGTGGCAGGCCGGCCGAGAGATGCAGGTCCGAAGCGCCCTGCTTGGCGCTGAAGGCAAGCAGCTCAGTAATGTCCATTCGGTTCCCCAATTCGAAGCAAACGGTTTGCAGACCGCTGAATGATCACTGCGCCGTGCCCGCGGCTATCGAAGCCGACCAGCCTGGCCGTCGCTCGCTACATTTTTCAGCGGCAGTTAGAATGCCGCAGACCCCACTCAGGCCGGGCTGTAGAGCGCAGGTAATGTCCACGATAGCAGACAATATTGCAAAGGTTCGCGCGCGTATCCGTGAGGCGGCGCAAGCCTCTGGGCGAGAATTTTCGAGCATCGGCCTGCTGGCCGTGAGCAAGACCAAACCCGCTGCAGCCATCCGCGAGGCCTTTGCCGCTGGCGTGGCTGATTTCGGCGAGAACTACCTGCAGGAAGCCCTGACCAAGCAGACCGAGCTCACCGACCTGGCGCTGACCTGGCATTTCATCGGCCCTATCCAGTCGAACAAGACCAAATCCATTGCCGAACATTTCCACTGGGTGCACTCGGTGGATCGTTTGAAGATCGCTGAGCGCCTCTCCGCCCAGCGCCCACCACACCTGGCGCCGCTGAACATCTGCCTGCAGGTGAACGTCAGCGGAGAAGCCAGCAAGTCCGGCTGCGCCCCTGAAGAGCTGCCGGCCCTGGCCGCTGCCGTGGCCGAACTGCCGAACCTGCGCCTGCGCGGCCTGATGGCCATCCCGGAGCCCACTGACGACCTGGCGCAGCAGCACGCCGCCTTCGCCCGCCTGCGTCAGTTGCAGGCCGCACTGAACCCCGCCCTGGACACCCTGTCCATGGGCATGAGCCATGACCTCGAAGCGGCCATCGCCGAAGGCGCCACCTGGGTGCGGATCGGCACCGCGCTGTTCGGCGCCCGCGACTATGGCCAGCCCTCGCATTCATAAGGAAGCATTCATGAGCACTCCCCGCATCGCATTCATCGGCGCCGGCAACATGGCCGCCAGCCTGATCGGCGGCCTGCGCGCCCAGGGCATTGCCGCCGACCACATCCGCGCCAGCGATCCAGGCGCCGAGCAGCGCGCGAAGGTTGCTGCCGAGCACGGCATCAAGGTCGTGGAAAGCAACGCCGAAGCCGTGCAGGACGCCGATGTGGTGGTCCTGGCAACCAAGCCGCAGGTCATGAAGACCGTCTGCCAGGCCCTGGCGCCGAGCCTCAAGGACGGCCAGTTGGTCGTTTCCATAGCCGCCGGCATCACCTGTGCCAGCCTGGCCGCCTGGCTCGGCGCCCGCCCGATCGTACGCTGCATGCCCAACACCCCGGCGCTGCTGCGCCAGGGTGTCAGCGGCCTGTACGCCAACGCCGAGGTCAGCGCCGCCCAGCGCGAGCAGGCCGAGCAACTGCTGTCTGCCGTGGGCATCGCCCTCTGGCTGGAAGAAGAGAAGCTGATCGACGCGGTGACCGCCGTGTCCGGCAGCGGTCCGGCCTACTTCTTCCTGTTGATGGAGGCCATGACTGCCGCCGGCGAGAAACTGGGGCTGCCCCGCGCCACCGCCGAGCAGTTGACCCTGCAGACGGCCTTGGGCGCCGCGCGCATGGCGGTTTCCAGCGACGTGGATGCTGCCGAGCTGCGTCGCCGCGTCACCTCACCCAACGGCACCACCGAAGCGGCGATCAAGACTTTCCAGGCCGGCGGCTTCGAAGCCCTGGTGCAACAGGCCCTGAACGCCGCCGACCGGCGTTCGGCTGAACTGGCCGAACAACTCGGCCAATAAGGAGCTTTCGATGACCGGACTCAACACCGCAGCCATCTACGTGATCCAGACCCTCGGCAGCCTCTACCTGCTGATCGTCCTGCTGCGTTTCATCCTGCAATTGGTGCGCGCCGACTTCTACAACCCCCTGAGCCAGTTCGTGGTACGCGCCACCAAGCCGCTGCTCAACCCGCTGCGCAAGATCATCCCCGGCCTGGGCGGACTGGATCTCGCCTCCCTGGCGCTGGCCATCCTCGTCCAGCTGCTGCTGATGGTCATCACCCTGACCCTGATGGGCTACGGCGTCGGCGGCTACCTGCTGCAGTTGCTGATCTGGTCGATCATCGGCGTCACCTCGCTGTTCCTGAAGGTGTTCTTCTTCGCCCTGATCATCAGCGTGATCCTGTCCTGGGTCGCCCCGGGCAGCTACAACCCCGGCGCCCAGTTGGTGAACCAGATCTGCGAGCCGTTGCTGATGCCGTTCCGCAAGCTGCTGCCGAACCTCGGCGGCCTGGATATTTCGCCGATCTTCGCCTTTATTGCGCTGAAGCTGCTGGACATGCTGGTGATCGGCAACCTGGCCACCATGACCGGCATGCCGCAGATTCTCAGCCCCTTCCTATGACCTGGTTCCGCTGGGCAGGCGAGGACCTGATCCTCGACTGCCATTTGCAGCCCAAGGCGAGCCGTGATGAGTTCGCCGGGCTGCACGGCGAGCGCCTGAAGATCCGCCTTACCGCCCCGCCGGTGGAGGGCAAGGCCAATGCCCAGTTGATGGCGTTCCTGGCGGACGCCTTCGGTGTCGCCAAGAGCCAGGTGAGCCTGGAAAGCGGCGAACTGAACCGCCAGAAGCGCGTGCGCATCCAGCGCCCGCGCACCCTTCCCGGTCTGCCCGGACTGACCGCTCGGCAACCCTGACCGACCTTAAGGCGGGCTTAGCGCGCCCGGCAATTGACGGCCAAAACCCAAGGCGCATAATGCCGAGCAATGACCCGCTGGCACTCTGCCTTTACCGCACGCCGGAGCAAGTCCCCGGACGGCGCCGTATGACCACCAGCATCGTCGACAACCGAATTCGAAGTTCGTCCATTCCCGTACGCAGGATGCGTGATCGCGAGGAGAGTCTGAATGAGCATGGAGCGTCTCAGTCAGCAAGTCGACGCCTACGTTGCCTGGAAACGTGAGCTGCTGCGGGAGATCACCCGTTACCGGAGCTGGCTGGAGCACAACCGGCTGAATTCCGACGCGCTCTCGGCCAAGCTGGAACGGGCACAGCGCCTGCTCCGCACCGATCACATCACCCTGGCCTTCGTCGGCGAGTTCTCCCGCGGCAAGACCGAGCTGATCAATAGCCTGTTCTTCTCCGAGTTCGGCCAGCGCATGCTGCCGTCCCAGGCCGGGCGCACCACCATGTGCCCCACCGAGCTGTTCTACGACCCCCGCTCCGAGCGCTCCTACATCCGCCTGCTGCCCATCGAATCGCGCACCGCCTCCGCCAGCGTGGCCCAGTTCAAGCGCGCACCGCGGCACTGGGTGAACATCCCGCTCGACCCGAGCGACCCGGACAACATGATCCAGGCCTTTGCCCAGGTGGCGCGGACCAAGCCAATGCCGGTCGAGCAGGCCATCCAGCTCGGTTTCCATCCGGACATGCTCGATCCCACCGGCCGCCCGGGCGAAGTGATGGTGCCGGCCTGGCGTCACGCCATGGTCAACTTCGACCACCCGCTGCTGCGCCAAGGCCTGCGCATCCTCGACACCCCCGGCCTGAACGCCCTCGGCAGCGAGCCCGAACTGACCCTGTCGATGCTGCCCAGCGCCCAAGCCATCATCTTCCTGCTCTCGGCCGATACCGGCGTCACCGCCAGCGACATGAGCGTCTGGAAGCAGCACATCCGTCAGCTGGACGAGGACACCCAGTCCCATCTCTTTGCCGTGCTGAACAAGATCGACGTGCTGTGGGATGACCTGGCCGGCGAGACCTTCGTGCAGAACGCCATTCGCCGCATCCAGGAATCGACCGCCCGGCAGCTCGGCATCCGCAGTGACGAAGTGCTGCCACTGTCGGCCAAGCAGGCGCTGCTGGCCAAGGTGCGCAAGGACAGTGAGCTGCTCGCCCGCAGCCAGATCAGCACCCTCGAAGAGCTGCTCTGCGACCGGATCGTCACGCAAAAGGAACGCCTGATCGAAGACCATGTGGCGCATCAGATGCTGACGTTGCTGCAGAACAACCTGCATGTGCTCAACCTGCGCCTGGAGAAGGTCCGCGAGCAGCAGGCGATGCTCGACAACCACCAGCAGGACAACGGCCAGATGCTGTTCGAGCTGACCGCACGCACCAAGGAAGACCATGCCCAGCACCATCGTCGCCTGCTCGGCCTGAAGACCAACCAGCGCCTGCTCAAGCGCCAGGGCGATGTCCTGCGCAACGCCGCACGCACGGAGCGCCTGGACGAGCACCTGGCACGCCTGCGCCGCGAACTCACCGGCAGCTGGACCACCGTTGGCATCAATCAGAGCATCCTGCACTTCTTCCGTTCGCTGGAGCATGACCTGCGCAGCCTGGAGCACGAGGCTGACATGGCCAACAAGATGGTCGCGGCCATCTACCGCCGGCACAACGAAGAGAACCCGCTGAACGGCGTCGATGCACCGCAGTTCAATGTCCAGCGCTACCTGCGCGAGATTGCCCAGCTACGCACCAAGGCCGATCAATTCCGTCTGCACCCGAAGACCCTGCTGACCGAACAACGCCAGCTCGGCAAGCGCTTCTTCGACACCCTGGTGCAGGAAGTCATCGGCATGCACCAGCGCCTGCGCCTGGAGGTCGCACAGTGGGCCAGCGACGCGCTGATGCCGTTGATGCAGCACACCCTGGAACACAAGCAGTTGCTGGAAACCCACATGCTGCGGCTCAAGGCCCTGGCCCAGGAAACCCAGCTCACTCGCCAGCGCGGCCAGCAGTTGGAACGCTATACCGAAGAGCTGGAGCAGCAGATCACCGAGGCCAACGAAATGCTGCGCACCTTCCGCCTCCCCTCACCCATGCGCCGTATGGGCAAGGTGGTCAATCTGCCGGTGGTGCCCCGCAAACAGCGTGGCAACGAGTCCGCCTGAACGCCCGCAGCGCCTGATTATTCAACGCTTTAGCCGCCGCCCCCTGCGCTTGCCGCAGGGGGCGGCGCTCTTTAGACTGGCGCCCTTCCCAGATTGAGAGCAGGGTCGCGATGCCCACCGCCATTCCCGCAGATTCCGTCGGCCTGGTCACCCCCCAGGTGCAACGCTTCAGCGACCCGCTGGCACTCGCCTGCGGCCGAAGCCTGGCCGACTACGAACTGGTCTTTGAAACCTACGGCGAACTGAACGCAGACCGCAGCAATGCGGTGCTGATCTGCCATGCGTTGTCCGGCCATCACCACGCCGCCGGTTACCACAGCATGGAAGACCGCAAGCCGGGGTGGTGGGACAGCTGCATCGGCCCGGGCAAGCCCATCGACACCCTGAAGTTCTTCGTCGTCAGCCTGAACAACCTCGGCGGTTGCAACGGTTCCACCGGGCCATCCAGCATCAACCCGGCGACCGGCACGCCCTTCGGCGCCGACTTCCCGGTGATGACGGTGGAAGACTGGGTCAACAGCCAAGCCCGCCTGGCCGACACCCTCGGCATCCAGCAATGGGCCGCCGTGGTAGGCGGCAGCCTCGGCGGCATGCAGGCCCTGCAGTGGACCATCAGCTACCCGGACCGCGTGCGCCACTGCCTGGCCATTGCCTCGGCCCCCAAGCTCTCGGCTCAGAACATCGCCTTCAACGAAGTGGCGCGCCAGGCCATCCTCACCGATCCGGACTTCCACGGCGGTCACTTCCAGGACCAGGGCGTGATCCCCAAGCGCGGCCTGATGCTGGCACGCATGGTCGGCCACATTACCTACCTGTCGGATGACGCCATGGGCGAGAAATTCGGCCGCGGCCTGAAGAGCGAGAAACTCAACTACGACTTCCACAGCGTGGAATTCCAGGTCGAAAGCTACCTGCGCTATCAGGGCGAAGAGTTCTCCGGACGCTTCGACGCCAACACCTACCTGCTGATGACCAAAGCGCTGGACTACTTCGACCCTGCCGCCGCCCATGACGGCGACCTCGCGCGCACCCTGGCCGGGGCCAAGGCGGACTTCTGCGTGATGTCTTTCACCACCGACTGGCGCTTCTCCCCGGCCCGTTCGCGAGAGATCGTCGACGCCCTGACCGCGGCAAGGAAGAACGTCTGCTACCTGGAAATCGACGCCCCGCAGGGCCACGATGCCTTCCTTATTCCGATTCCGCGTTACCTCCAGGCCTTCAGCAGCTACATGAACAGGATTGTGGTGTAACCCATGCGTGCCGACCTAGAAATCATCCAGGACTGGATTCCCGCCGGCAGCCGGGTGCTCGACCTCGGCTGCGGCCGGGGCGAACTGCTGGCCTGGCTGCGCGACAACAAACAGGTCACCGGCTACGGCCTGGAGATCGACCCGGAGAACATCGCCCACTGCATCGACCATGGCGTGAACGTGATCGAGCAGGACCTGGACAAGGGCCTGGGCAACTTCGCCAGCAACAGCTTCGATGTGGTGGTCATGACCCAGGCCCTGCAGGCCGTGCATTACCCCGACCGCATCCTCCAGGAGATGCTGCGGGTTGGCCGTGAGTGCATCATCACATTCCCCAACTTCGGCCACTGGCGCTGCCGCTGGTACCTGGCACGCTACGGACGCATGCCGGTGTCGGAGTTCCTGCCCTACACCTGGTACAACACGCCGAACATTCATTTCTGCACCTTCAAGGACTTCGAGGCACTGTGTCGCGAAATGCAGGTGAAGGTCCTCGACCGCCTGGCCGTGGACCACGCGCACCGGCACAATCTGCCCAGCCGCGTTTGGCCTAATCTGTTGGGTGAGATCGGTATCTATCGCGTCAGCGGTCCGGGTCTTGCGGACCACCGCGTCGCGGTCTGAATCAAAGGAGTCCTGCCATGCGTCGTCTAGCCCTGTTCCTTTTCGCCCTTTGTCTGGCCCTGCCGGCAGCTGCCGAGCGCAAGCAGACCTTTGGGGACCTGGACGTGCACTACAACGCGTTCAATTCCAGCTTCCTGCAGCCCGACATCGCCGCCGCGGCGGGTCTGACCCGCAGCAAGACCCAGGGCGTGGTCAACGTCGCCGTGCTCAAGTCCGGCAAGGCCAGCACCGCCCAGGTCAGCGGCCAGGTGAAGAACCTGCTTGGCCAGGTCACCGCGCTGAAGTTCAAGCAGGTCACCGAGGGCGAGGCCATCTACTACCTGGCGCAGTTCCCCTTCGACGAGCGTGAGATGCTGAACTTCACCCTCAATGTGCAACGCGGAGATGAGGCCCCCCACAGCTTCAGCTTCGACCAGGAATTTTTCCCCGACGAATGATGCCCTTCAAAGAACTGGTGCTGGCCAGCCACAACGCCGGCAAACTCAAGGAACTCCAGGCCATGCTCGGCGACAGCGTGAAGGTACGCTCGATCGCCGAGTTCAGCGCTGTCGAACCCGAAGAAACCGGCCTGTCCTTCGTCGAGAACGCCATCCTCAAGGCCCGCAACGCGGCGCGGGTGTCCGGCCTGCCCGCGCTGGCCGACGACTCCGGCCTGGCGGTGGACTACCTCGGCGGCGCCCCAGGCATCTACTCGGCCCGCTATGCCGACGGCAAGGGTGACGCGGCAAATAACGCCAAGCTGCTGGACGTCCTGCGTGACGTGCCCGAGGCCGAGCGCGGCGCCCAGTTCATTTGCAGCCTGGCGCTGATGCGCCACGCGGAAGATCCGCTACCGATCCTCTGCGAGGGTATCTGGCGCGGCCGCATCCTGTTCGAGGCCCGCGGCGAACAGGGCTTCGGCTACGACCCGCTGTTCTGGGTCCCTGAAAGCGGGTGCTCCAGCGCCGAACTCTCTCCCATCGACAAAAACCAGCTCAGCCACCGCGCCCGCGCCATGGCCCTGCTCAAGCAACGGCTGGGAATATGAAAGCCAGCGTCGCGCACCCGGGGGCGGGAAGCCAGGCCATCGGCTTCCAGCTGCCTCCCCTGGCGCTCTACGTCCATATTCCCTGGTGCGTGCGCAAGTGTCCCTACTGCGACTTCAACTCCCACGCCGCCGGTTCCGAGCTGCCTGAGGAGGCCTACATCGACGCCTTGCTCGCCGACCTCGAGCAGGACCTCGGCCATGTCCATGGCCGCGAGCTGACCTCGATCTTCTTCGGCGGTGGCACCCCCAGCCTGTTCAGCGCCAACGCCATCGGCCGGCTGCTGGACGGCGTCGAGCAGCGGATACCCTTCGCCCGCGATATCGAGATCACCCTCGAGGCCAACCCCGGCACCTTCGAGCAGGCCAAGTTCGCCGCCTACCGCCAGCTCGGCATCAACCGCCTGTCCATCGGCGTGCAGAGCTTCCAGGAGGCCAAGCTCAAGGCCCTGGGACGCATCCACGATGGCGAGGAAGCCGTGCGCGCTGCCGACATGGCACGCAAGGCCGGCTTCGACAACTTCAACCTGGACCTGATGCACGGCCTGCCGGACCAGTCCCTGGAGGACGCCCTGGAAGACCTGCGCACGGCCATCGCCCAGGGGCCGACGCACCTGTCCTGGTACCAGCTGACCATGGAGCCGAACACGGTGTTCTGGAGCCAGCCGCCGGAACTGCCCGAGGACGACATCCTGTGGGACATCCAGGAAGCCGGTCAGGCGCTCCTGGCCGACCACGGCTACGCGCAGTACGAGGTATCCGCCTACGCCCGGGACGGCCTGCGCGCACGCCACAACCTCAACTATTGGTCCTTCGGCGACTTCCTCGGCATCGGCGCCGGTGCGCACGCCAAGCTGAGCAGCCCGGAAGGCCGCATCATTCGCAGCTGGAAGACCCGCCTGCCGAAGGACTACCTGGACCCGGCCAAGCACTACCAGGCTGGTGAGCGCCACCTCGACCACAACGAACTGCCCTTCGAATTCCTCATGAACGTGCTGCGCCTCACGGACGGCGTGCCCGCGGAGTTGTTCACTCAACGCACCGGCATGCCACTGACCAGCCTGGCGGCGGCCCGTACCGAAGCCGAGGCACGCGGCCTGCTGCTGAAGGACCCGCAACGGCTGGTCGCCACTCACGAAGGCCAGCTGTTCCTGAACGATCTGCTGCAGCACTTTCTGCCTTGACGGGCAGCGTGCGGATTTGGAATCGTCTGCCCCCGAACCACTTCGCCAAGGACCCCCTGGATGGACGTCGTACTGGACCTGATCGCTACCTTGTCGCGCTGGAGCCGCGGCCACCTGCATGACATCGCGCTGGCCATCATGGCCACCGTTCTGGTGCTGTTCGGACCCTCGCTGAATGCCTGGGTGCAGCAACGCATCGGTAGCCTCAACTTCCTCTTCCGTACCCTGCTATTCGTGCTGCTCTGCGCGGTCGGCTACGGGCTGGCCATGATCTACCTCACACCCTGGCTGGCCCAAGGGTTGGGCTACTTCAACAACTACACCCTGGCGCCCGTCCTGCTACTAGTCTTCTTCGTGATTGGCGTGATCGCCGATCGCAACTGAGAACCCGTTTTACGACCTAGCGAGCTAGAGCCAGGCAAGGCGAAAACAGGCGAGGACGCGGAGTTTACGCGCTGTAAATGAGCATCCGAGCCTGTTTTTAACGCAGCAGGGCCGACGCACAGCAGGTCGTAAATGGGTTCTGAGGCCGGCGGCTCTCCCGGCGGCCCAACAAGGGAGCACCCCGATGAAGCCGATCAAGCACCTCTACCTGCACTTTCAGGACGGCCAGCGCCTGGCCCTGCGCTTTCCCCAGCAATCTGCCGACCCGGTGGAAGTCGCCCGCGGCCTGCGCCGCCAGCTGGAATCCCCTTTCCTCAGCATCGAAGTGGATGGCGACCTGCTGCTGATTCCCCGGGAGAGCATCAAGTACATGCAGATCAGCCCTGCGCCCCCTTCGCTGCCGGAAGCGACCCTGACAGGGGCCGAGCTGATCAACTGAGCTGGCATGGCGCCGCTCCGTAGGGCGGGCCACGATCTATCGGTCCACCACTCGCGCTCCACCGCGGCTCCGATGGTGGATGCAAAAGCGCCATCCACCCTACGAGTGCAGCGACCTTGCGGGAGCGAATTCATTCGCGATTGGACTCGCTCCCACCGCCGCGGCAAAACACCCGCCCATTAAAAAGCCGCCCCGTGGGGCGGCTGGGATGGCCAGGCAGGCCGGAATCAGTTGCCTTCGCGTCGCAGCGCCTGGGGCGTGAAGTCCCTCGGGCTGAGCGCGGCCTTGAAATCATACATGGGTTCGTTGTTGTCGAGACCATCGACGAAGTAACGATTGCCGACGAAATCGTAGATGGTTTCCAGCGTACTGCCGAACATGGGTACATCGTAGTAGCTGATCGGATGACTTTCCTGCAGGCCGCTGAGGCGACCGTCCTTGTCGTAGAGATCGACAGCGAGGATCTGCCAGCTGTCCTCATCCAGATAGAAGCGGCGCTTGGCATAGGGATGGCTGAAGCCCTTGCGCAAGGTCGCCTCCACCACCCAGACGCGGTGCTGCTCGTAGCGCAGCAGGTCGGGGTTCACGTAGCTGGCGCTGAGGATCTGCTCGTAGGCTATGCCCTTCTGGTGCACCGCGTAGCTGTTGTAGGGCACCAGCATTTCCTGCTTGCCCAGCAACTGCCACTCGTAACGGTCCGGCGCGCCGTTGTAGGCGTCCACCACATCCGCAGTGGCCAGGCCGTTGGTATCCGGCTGCAGGGTATCGTAGGCCAGCATCGGCAGGCGTCGCACCCGACGCTCGCCACGGTTGAAGCGCCAGGCCTTGCGGATCGACAACACCTGATCGAGGGTTTCCTGCACCACCAGGGCCGACCCGGACAGCTTGGCCGGTGCCACGACGCGGTACTTGTAGAAGAACAGGGTGTTCTCCAGGTTGCCCGGCGTCATGCCCTCGCGACCGTAGACGAAGTAGATATCCCGCTCCAGCTTCAGCAGGTTGTAGCTACCGTTGGCGAGGACCGCCGCCTGGTTGGTGGTGAAGTGAATCTGCTCGCCGCGATAGCGCAGGATGTGGTTCCAGATGGCCTCCAGGCCGTTGGCCGGGAGCGGGAAGGGAACACCTGCAGCCACGCCTTCCACGCCGTTGCCTCCGGCAATCAGCGTGCCGTTCTCGGCATTGAAGCGGGTCGCGTCGTAGATGCGCTGTGGAGCGGCGGCGCTGCGGTGGGTCGGAAAAACCCGTAGCCGGTAGTCCGGATGCGCCTGCAGCAGGGTCTTGTGGCCCGGTGTCAGGAGTTGTTCGTATTGGCCAAGGTTCTTGCCGTCGATGACAAAGCGCGGGGCTTCGCCGGCGTAGGGGTCGGGGTGGTGCATACCCGGCTGGTAGCCGGCCGGCGGGGTGGCGAGACCGCCGTCCCAGGCCGGGATGGTGCCGGCGGCATTGCCGGCGCGCTCGCCGCCCATGGGGGTGAGGTCCTGCCCGAGACGGGCGGCCTGGGTAACGTCGACCTTGGCCTGGGCCTGCAGGGCGCAGCCGGCCAGAAGCAGATATCCGAAAGTTTTCAACAACACAGCCTTCTCCTAACGACGTACTTGGCGCTACGTCGCTCTTATTCTTATGTCGCCCGCTCAGTGGCAGGCGTTGCTATCGTCGGATCAGGTGAGGTGCCGGGTCGACCCGGTCTAGTCAGGTGTACCGGTGCGCCGCTGGGCGGCGCCCGGTCAATCGATGCGCTGGAACTTGAGGTCCCAGACGCCGTGGCCGAGGCGTTCGCCGCGACGCTCGAACTTGGTCACCGGGCGCTCGTCCGGACGCGGGACGTAGCGACCGTCCGCAGCCAGGTTGCGAAAGCCCGGCGCGACGTTCATCACTTCCAGCATGTGTTCGGCGTAGTGCTCCCAATCAGTGGCCATGTGCAGCACACCGCCGACCTTGAGCTTCTGCCGCACCAGCTCGGCGAAGGCCGGCTGGACGATGCGTCGCTTGTGGTGGCGGGACTTGTGCCAGGGATCAGGGAAAAACAGCAGGACGCGGTCCAGGCTGGCGTCAGCGACGCAGTCGCGCAGCACTTCCAGGGCATCGCAGCTGTATACGCGGATATTGGTCAGGCCCTGGGTCATGGCACCGTTCAACAGCGCGCCGACACCCGGACGGTGTACCTCAACGCCAATGAAGTCCTGCTCCGGCGCTGCAGCGGCCATCTCCAAGGTGGCGTGGCCCATGCCGAAACCGATCTCGAAGGTGCGCGGAGCCTTGCGGCCGAACAGGGCGTCGAAGTCCTGCGGGCCATCGGCCAGCTCCAGGCCAAACTTCGGCCAGCCCTGGTCGAGGCCACGTTGCTGGCCTTCGGTCATGCGCCCGGCACGCATCACGAAACTCTTGATGGTGCGGTGGTGGCGCGTTTCGTCGGCGGCGGCCGGCGAGCCCTGTTCTTCAATCATCGCGAAAACCTGTTAGCAAAACTTACAGAACCTGATCGATCTTGCGAGCTAGAGCCATGCAAGGCAAAAACAGGCGAGGAAGCGGAGTTTACAGCTGTAAATGAGCATTCCGAGCCTGTTTTTAACGCTGCAGGGCCGACGCGCAGCTGATCGCGGATTCTCAGCGGATCAGACCATCCAGCGGCGACGAGGCGCTGGCGTATAGCTTGCGGGGCATGCGTCCGGCCAGATAGGCGAGACGACCTGCGACGATGGCATGCTTCATGGCCTCGGCCATCATCACCGGGTTCTGTGCGTGCGCGATGGCGGTGTTCATCAACACGGCCTCGCAGCCCAGCTCCATGGCGATGGTGGCGTCGGAGGCAGTGCCCACACCGGCATCCACCAGCACCGGAACCCTGGCCTCTTCGAGGATGATGCGCAGGTTCCAGGGGTTGCAGATGCCCATGCCCGAGCCAATCAGGCCAGCCAGGGGCATCACGGCGATGCAACCCATCTCGGCCAGTTGGCGAGCGATGATGGGGTCATCGCTGGTGTAGACCATGACGTCGAACCCGTCCTTGACCAGCTCCTCGGCGGCCTTGAGGGTTTCGACGACATTGGGGAAGAGCGTTTTCTGGTCAGCCAGGACTTCCAACTTGACCAGGTTGTGGCCATCCAGCAGCTCGCGAGCCAGACGGCAGGTGCGTACGGCCTCTTCGGCGTTATAGCAACCGGCGGTGTTCGGCAGGATGGTGTACTTGTCCGGGGAAATCACGTCCAGCAGGTTCGGCTCGCCCGGGTTCTGGCCGATGTTGGTGCGGCGCACGGCGACCGTGACGATCTCGGCACCGGAAGCCTCGATGGCAACGCGAGTTTCCTCGAGGTCCTTGTACTTGCCCGTACCCACCAGGAGACGCGACTGATAGGTGCGGCCCGCGAGGGTAAAGGGCTTGTCGATCGGCGTTTGGCTCATGCTGGACTCCTGGCGGGCAGAGGAAAGTGCGCGAAGCGCGGAACGGATGCTGCAAATGGGGCGACCGGGCAGGCACATGGCCCGCGCGACTAGCCGCCGCCTATGGCGTGTACCACCTCGACGCGGTCGCCCTCACGCAGGGCGGTGCTGGCATGCTGGCTGCGCGGCACGATGTCGAGGTTAAGCTCGACCGCGACGCGGCGGCCGGCCAGATCCAGGCGGGCAATGAGGTCCGCGACGGTCTGGCCATCGGGCAGCTCGAAGGAATCGCCGTTCAACTGAATGCGCATGACGGATCAGTCACAACTGGAAAGGGGACGGCATTCTAGCCCGATCGCCGCGCTGGACCAAGGCAAATGGACGCCATTCGTCCCGAAATTTGACGCCACGGTCAAGTTACCGATTGGCGAGGTTCCAGGCGGCCAACCCCAAGCACAGCCAGCCGGCGAGGAAGGCCAGCCCGCCAAAGGGGGTAATGATGCCGAGCTTGCCGACGCCGGATAGGGTCAGCAGGTAGAGGCTGCCGGAGAACAACAGGATGCCGAGGGCGAAGAAGCCACCCGCCAGGCTCACCAGCCGACCGGGCGCATGCATCGCCAGCAGGGCGACACCGAACAGGGCCAGGGCGTGGATCAGTTGGTAATGCGTGCCGGTCTGGAACACCGCCAGGTACTCCGGAGTCAGCCTGTTTTTCAATCCGTGGGCGGCGAAGGCGCCCAAGGCCACTCCGGTGAAACCGGCGAATGCGGACAGCAGCAGGAACAGGCGCGTCATGGAGACTCCAGACCAGGGACAGACGGCCGCTATAATGGCGCGCAACTTTCCCCGGGCCAAGTTAGATGTTCCACACCATTCGCCGCCGCCTTTTCAAATTGCTGCTCTGGTTCGCGGCGGCTTCCGTGCTGCTGGTGATCCTGTTCCGCTGGTTGCCTCCGCCAGGCTCGATGCTGATGGTAGAACGCAAGATCGAGTCGTGGATCGACGGCAAACCCATCGACATCAAACGCGACTGGGTGTCCTGGGACGAGTTGCCGAATGACCTGAAAATCGCCGTGATCGCCGCTGAAGACCAGAAATTCGCCGAGCACTGGGGATTCGATATTCCGGCTATCCGCAAGGCCCTGGCGCACAACGAGCGCGGCGGGTCCGTCCGCGGCGCCAGCACCCTCAGCCAGCAGGTGGCGAAGAACCTGTTCCTCTGGTCCGGCCGCAATTGGGTCCGCAAGGGGCTGGAAGTCTGGTTCACCGGACTGATCGAACTGTTCTGGCCGAAGCACCGCATCCTTGAGGTCTATCTGAATAGCGTCGAATGGGGCAACGGCGTTTTCGGCGTAGAGGCTGCGGCACACCAGCACTTCGGGGTGCCCGCCAAGCGTCTGTCACGCCAGCAGGCGGCCCTGCTTGCAGCGGTGCTGCCCAACCCGCGCAAATGGAGCCCTTCGCGGCCAAGCGGGTATGTCGCCACTCGCGCCGGCTGGATTCGCCGACAGATGAACCAGTTGGGCGGCAGTAGCTACCTGGAGCAGCTCTGAGACCCGGGGAAACTCAGTTCTTCATTGCCTCACGCGGCACCAGGTGCAGCAGCTGCAGCTTGCCTTCGAGCAAGTGCACGCTCAGCCCCTGCTGGGGATAGACCCAGACTTCACCTTCGCCGGTGCGCAGGCGCAGCCGCGGCGGGCCGATACTGGCGGCCAGGCGCGCCGCCGAAACATCGGACATGGGTACCATATTCAGCACCGCCACGCGGTGCCCACTCAGTTGCCCCAGCATCTCGCCGCTCAGGGGCTGCTCTTCGGTTCCCTTGCCCAAGGCCTTGGCCAGGCTGGCGTGCTCACTGTCACTGAGTTCCAGCTCTGCTTCCAGACGCCAGATCCCTTCCTCCCTTTCCTGCTCGGAGCGGTAGACCAGACGCGGTCCTTCTGCGCGTGGCTGCAACCAGAGCTCTCCCGACGCCAGCTCAGTCAGCCTTTCCAGGGTCAAGTCATCGTCGGCCAGGGGGACGATGACCGACTCCTGCCAGTCCACCAACCAGGGCAGCGGATCGGCCCGGTCGGACTGCTTGCTCATCCACAGCGCCAGGGAAAAGAACAGCACGGCGACCGCGGCGAGCAGCAGCCAGTGACTGGAACGCAGGGACGGCAGGGGCATGGCGATTTTCTCCAGACAGAAAAAAGCCGCACCAAGGTGCGGCTTTTTCGGGTTTCAACGTCACGCCTGAATGAAGCCCTTGAGCTTGTTCATGGCGTTCTTCTCCAACTGGCGAATACGCTCGGCGGATACGTTGTACTTGGCCGCCAGGTCGTGCAGCGTCGCCTTTTCCTCGGCCAGCCAGCGCTGGTAGAGAATGTCGCGACTGCGATCGTCCAGGCCATCCAGCGCCTCGTGCAGGTTGGCGGTGGAGCTGTCGCTCCAGTCGGCTTCCTCCAACTGGCGCGCCGGGTCGTAGCGGTGGTCTTCCAGGTAGTGCGCCGGCGAATGGAAGGCAGTGTCGTCGTCGGCATCCGCCGCCGGGTCGAACGCCATGTCCTGGCCGGTGAGACGGCTCTCCATCTCGCGCACTTCGTGTGGCTCGACACCAAGGGTGTTGGCCACCGCGTGGACTTCATCGTTGTTCAGCCAGGTCAGACGCTTCTTCTGGCTGCGCAGGTTGAAGAACAGCTTGCGCTGCGCCTTGGTGGTGGCGACCTTGACGATCCGCCAGTTGCGCAGGATGAACTCATGGATCTCGGCCTTGATCCAATGGACCGCGAACGACACCAGGCGCACACCCATTTCGGGGTTGAAGCGCTTGACGGCCTTCATCAGGCCTACGTTGCCTTCCTGGATCAGGTCGGCCTGAGCCAGGCCATAGCCGGAATAACTCTTGGCGATATGCACGACGAAGCGCAGGTGCGCCAACACCATTTGCCGTGCCGCTTCCAGATCTTGTTCGTAGAAGAGGCGTTCGGCCAGTTCGCGCTCCTGCTCGACAGACAACAGCGGGATGCCGTTGACCGCATGCACGTATGCCTCCAGGTTCGCGCCGGGGGCCAGGGCATAGACAGGTTGCAGGGAAGTGGTCATGCGAATCCTCCGATTCACTAAAGCTCGCGCAGTGTAGCACTGGCCTATATGACTGCAAGGGGGTGTAAAAGTTTCCTTACACCCCTCGCAAAAGCTGCTAAACGCGGCGCCTTCTAGCGCGGCGCGAGTTCGCTGAGATGACGGGCGACAGCCAGCCAGGCACCAATGTAACCCAGCAGCACGGCGCCCAGAAGCAGGGATAGACCATCGGCCAATGGCACGCCTGCCAGGGCGAAGTCGCTGCCGTACAGCCCGGCAAGACGCACCACGGCATCGTTCAACCAGTCCAGGCCGTAGGCCAGCACCAGCCAGGCCAGCAGGCCGGCGCCGGTGCCATAGAGCGCGCCCATATAGAGGAAGGGACGGCGCACATAGCTGTCGGTCCCGCCCACCAGCTTGATCACCTCGATCTCGGTACGGCGGTTCTCGATATGCAGACGAATGGTGTTACCGATCACCAGCAGCAGCGCCAGGATCAGCAGCACCGCCAGGCCGAAGACGAAACGCTCGCCCAGTTTGAGGATGGCCGACAGGCGCTCGACCCAAACCAGGTCCAGCTGCGCCTGCTCGATGCCGGGCAGTTCGGACAGGCGCTGGCGCAGGGCTTCCAGGCCGGCCTTGTCGACTTCCTTGGGCGTCACCAGGACCACGCCCGGCAGCGGGTTCTCCGGTAGTTCCTTGAGGGCTTCCCCCAGACCGGACTGCTGCTGCAGTTCCGCCAGGGCCTGCTCGCGGCTGATCCACTCGGCCTCGGCCACGTCAGGCATGCCGGCGATCTCATCGCGCAACTTCTGACCCTGGGACTCGCTGGCGTCGATCTTCATGAACAGGGAAATCTGCGCCGCTCGCTGCCAAGAGCCACCCAGGCGCTCGACGTTGCTAAGCAGCAGGGACAAGCCCATGGGCAGGCTAAGGGCGATGGCCATCACCAGGCAGGTGAAGAAGCTGCCGATGGGCTGACGCCCCAGACGACGCAGGCTGTCTACCAGGCTGGCCCGATGGCTTTCCAGCCAGGCGTGCAACAGGGTGCGGAAATCCGGACCTTCGTCACCCGTCTCCGGCGACTCGACATGCCGGGGCGAAGCCCCTACACGTTCGGCAGGCTTTGGCGGCGGCATCTGCTTGGCACTCATCAGACAGCCTCCCCGTCGCCGATCAGGCGGCCGCGTTGCAAGGTGAGCAGACGGTGGCGCATGCGCGCGATGAGCGCCAGGTCGTGACTGGCGATCAGCACTGTGGTGCCCAAACGATTGATGTCCTCGAACACGCCCATGATCTCGGCGGCCAGGCGCGGGTCCAGGTTGCCGGTGGGTTCGTCGGCCAGCAGCAGGGCCGGCCGGTGCACCACGGCGCGGGCGATACCGACGCGTTGCTGCTGACCGGTGGACAGGTCGGCCGGATAGAGCTCGGCCTTGTCCGCCAATGACACGCGCTCCAGCGCCACGCTGACCCGCTTGGCGATCTCCACCTTGGACAAACCGTGGATCTGCAGCGGCAGGGCGACGTTGTCGAACACGCTACGGTCGAAGAGCAATTGGTGGTTCTGAAAGACGACGCCGATCTGACGACGCAGGAAGGGAATCTGCGAGTTGGTGATGCTCGACAGGTCCTGGCCGGCCAGCAGCAGCTTGCCACTGGTGGGGCGCTCCATCGCCAGCAGCAGGCGCAGCAAGGTGCTCTTGCCGGCGCCGGAGTGGCCGGTAACGAAGAGGAACTCGCCGCGGCGGACGCGGAAGCTCAGTTCGTGCAGGCCAACATGGCCATTGGGGTAGCGTTTACCGACCTGCTCGAATCGAATCATGCGGACTCCCGCTCAGCGAAGAGGGCCTTCACGAAGGCGTCGGCTTCGAAGGTGCGCAGGTCGTCGATGCCTTCACCCACACCGATGTAGCGGATCGGCAGGCCGAATTGCTTGGCCAGGGCGAAGATCACCCCGCCCTTGGCGGTGCCGTCCAGTTTGGTCAGCGCCAGGCCGGACAGGTTGACCGCCTGGTGGAATTGCTTGGCCTGGTTGATGGCGTTCTGCCCAGTGCCGGCGTCCAGAACCAGCAGCACTTCGTGGGGAGCCGACTCGTCCAGCTTGCCGATCACGCGGCGCACCTTCTTCAGCTCTTCCATCAAGTTGTCCTTGGTGTGCAGGCGGCCAGCGGTGTCGGCAAGCAGCACATCGACGCCCCGGGCCTTGGCGGCCTGCACGGCGTCGAAGATCACGGAAGCGGAATCGGCGCCGGTGTGCTGGGCGATCACGGCGATGTTGTTGCGCTCCCCCCACACTTGCAGCTGCTCCACTGCAGCGGCGCGGAAGGTGTCGCCGGCAGCCAGCATGACCTTCTTGCCTTCCAGCTGCAGTTTCTTGGCCAGCTTGCCGATGGTGGTGGTCTTGCCGACACCGTTCACGCCAACCACCAGGATCACGTAAGGCGTACGACCGCCTTCGATCTTCAGCGGCTGTTCGACCGGACGCAGCAGGGCAGCCAGTTCGTCCTGCAGCGCCTTGTAGAGGGCATCGGCATCGGCAAGCTGCTTGCGTGCGACCTTCTGGGTCAGGCTCTGGACGATGACACTGGTCGCTTCCACACCAACGTCGGCGGTCAGCAGGCGAGTTTCGATTTCATCCAGCAGATCGTCGTCGATGACCTTGCGCCCGAGGAACAGGCTGGCCATGCCTTCGCCGATGCTGGCGCTGGTCTTCGACAGGCCCTGCTTGAGGCGGGTGAAGAACCCGGCTTTGGCGGGCTCGGCCGGGACGGCAGGGGCAATTTCGGCAACCGGGACAGGTTCGCTGAGCGAAACCGGCTGGGCGGCTGCAGGTGCAGGTGCAGGTGCAGGTGCAGGTGCAGGTGCAGGTGCAGGTGCAGCAGGCTCGGCGACGACCGGGGATTCAACAACCACAGGCGCGGCGACAGGTGCGGGGGCGAAAGGCGGGGCCTCGGCCGCCACGGGCGTGGCTTCGGGCACAGGCACTTCGGCAATCACCGGATCGGCCGCAGGCGCGGCAGCCGGGGTCGCCTCGGCCAGCGTGTCAGTGACCGGTCCGGGAGCTGAAACTGCTTCGGGCGCAGTCGTGGATGCGGCCGGCACCTCGGCCTCGACAGGAACCACCGGCTCCGCCGGAGTGGCGGGGACGGTTTCCTGGGGCTTCTTGCGCAGCCAGCCGAACAAGGATTTCTTTTCCCCGGCCTGGGCCGGAGCTTTCTTGTCGTCGTTGGAACCAAACATGAGTCGATTGCATCTCAAGGGAGCGACCGCGCTGGCTCTATGCCGGCCAGCTTCGCCGCCCCGGGAAAGGATGGGGTATCCTAGCACCTCTTCGCCCGCAGGCGGTACGACCGCCGGGGCCGTCCGACAGGTCAAGAACATCAATGAAAGCCATTGCCCGACAAGCCGCCGGCTTGCTGTATTGCGCCCTCTGCCTGCCTGCTCTGGCCCTCGCTGCAGACAACCAGCCCACCCACGAGTTCACCCTGGACAACGGCCTGAAAGTCGTCGTCCGTGAGGACCATCGTGCCCCTGTGGTGGTGTCCCAGCTCTGGTACAAAGTTGGCTCGAGTTACGAAACGCCCGGCCAGACCGGTCTCTCCCACGCCCTCGAGCACATGATGTTCAAGGGCAGCCGCAATCTCGGCCCCGGCGAAGCCTCACGCATACTCCGGGAGCTCGGCGCCGAGGAAAACGCCTTCACCAGCGACGACTACACCGCCTATTACCAGGTGCTCGCCCGTGACCGCCTGGGCGTCGCCTTCGAGCTGGAAGCCGATCGCCTCGCCAGCCTCAAGCTGCCGCCCGAGGAATTCACTCGGGAGATCGAGGTAATCAAGGAAGAACGCCGCCTGCGCACCGATGACAAGCCCACGGCCAAGGCCTTCGAGCGCTTCAAGGCGATGGCCTATCCGGCCAGCGGCTACCACATCCCCACCATCGGCTGGATGGCTGACCTCAACCGCATGAAGGTAGAGGAGCTGCGCCACTGGTACGAATCCTGGTACGCCCCGAACAACGCCACCCTGGTAGTGGTGGGCGACGTTACCCCAGACGAGGTCAAGGGCCTTGCCGAGCGCTATTTCGCCGGCATTCCCAAGCGCAAAGTGCCGCCCGCGAAGAAACCCCTGGAGCTGGCCGCCCCCGGCGAACGCCGCCTGACGTTGCACGTGCGCACGCAGCTGCCGAGCCTGCTGATGGGCTTCAACGTGCCCGGCCTGGCGACCGCCAAGGACGCTCGCCAGGTCCACGCCCTGCGTCTGATATCCACCCTGCTCGACGGCGGCTACAGCGCACGCCTGCCGAGCCGCCTGGAGCGCGGCGAAGAATTGGTCAGCGGCGCCTCCGCCTGGTACGACGGCTTCCCCCGCGGCGACAGCCTGTTCGTCATCAGTGCCACCCCCAACATGCAGAAGGGCAAGACCCTGGAGCAGACCGAGGCCGGCATCTGGCGCCAGCTGGAAGACCTGAAAAACACCCCGCCCAGCGCCGAGGAGCTCAAGCGCGTGCGCGCCCAGGCCATCGCCGGCCTGGTCTACCAGCGCGACTCCATCACCAGCCAGGCCACCACCATCGGCCAACTGGAAACCGTCGGCCTGTCCTGGACGTTGATGGACCAGGACCTCGCCGCCCTGGAAGCCGTGACCCCCGCCGATATCCAGGCCGCTGCCAAGACTTACTTCACCCGCGACCGCCTGAGCGTCGCCCACATCCTGCCCGAGGAGGCCCACCATGAGTGAGCGCAACGGCCTGCGTTACGGCCTGCTCGGTCTGGCCCTGATCGTCCTGCTCGGCGTGCTCGGCGTCATCGCCAACCGCCCGGCCAGTACCGCCACCGCTGAAACCACCACCCCGGCACCGGCTGAAGGCCTGCAATCACTGGCTGAGCTGGGTAACAAGGCGCCCGGCCGCCGCACGCTGGACATCCAGAGCTGGACGACTGCCGAAGGCGCCAAGGTGCTGTTCGTCGCCGCTCCCGAGTTGCCGATGTTCGACCTGCGCCTGACCTTTGCGGCCGGCAGCAGCCAGGACGGCGGCACTCCCGGATTGGCGACCCTGACTAATGCCATGCTCAACGAGGGCGTGGCCGGCAAGGATGTCACCGCCATCGCCGAGGGCTTCGAGAGCCTGGGCGCGGAGTTCGGCAACGGCGCCTACCGTGACATGGCCATTGCCAGCCTGCGCAGCCTCACCGCCGCCGAGCAACGCGCGCCTGCCCTGGCGCTGTTTACCCAGGTGATCGGTGCCCCGACCTTCCCTGAAGACTCCCTCGCGCGGATCAAGAATCAGATGCTCGCTGGCTTCGAATACCAGAAGCAGAACCCGGGCAAGCTCGCTGGCCTGGAACTCTTCAAGAAGCTCTACGGCCAACATCCCTACGCCCACTCCAGCGAAGGCAACGAGAAGTCCATCCCCGGCATCACGGTCGCCCAGATGCGCGACTTCCACCAAAAGGCCTACGCCGCCGGCAACGTGGTGATCGCCCTGGTCGGCGACCTGTCCCGCACTGACGCCGAAGCCATCGCCAACCAGGTATCCCAGGCCCTGCCCAAAGGCCCGGCCCTGGCCAGGCTGCCGGAGCCCGAAGCACCCAAGCCCGGTCTCAACCATATCGAGTTCCCCTCCAACCAGACCCACCTGATGCTGGCGCAGCTCGGCATCGACCGGAACGACCCGGACTACGCGGCGCTCTACCTGGGCAACCAGATCCTCGGCGGCGGCGGCTTCGGCACCCGGCTGATGGAAGAGATTCGCGAGAAGCGCGGCCTGACCTACGGCGTCAGCTCCGGCTTCACCGCCATGCAGGTGCGAGGCCCCTTCATGATCGGCCTGCAGACCCGCGCCGAAATGAGCCAGGGCACTCTCAAGCTGATCCAGGACATCGTCCGCCAGTACCTGGCCGACGGTCCCACCCAGAAGGAACTGGACGACGCCAAGCGCGAACTGGCCGGCAGCTTCCCGCTCTCCACCGCGAGCAACGCCGCCATCGTCGGCCAGTTGGGCGCCATCGGCTTCTACGACCTGCCGCTGACTTACCTGGAAGACTTCATGACGAAGGTCCAGACGCTGGACGTCGCCCAGGTCAAGGCCGCCATGGCCAAACACCTGAATCCCGACCAGTTCGTCATCGTCACCGCCGGTCCGACCGTCACCCAGAAGGACCTGCCGCCGCCCACCGACAAACCCGCCGAAATGCCCAGCGGCGTACCGGAGCACTAATGCGCAAGCCAAACGCCAAACCCGCCAGACCGTCCCACGGAGGCCAGGGCCAGCTCCGCATCATCGGCGGCGAATGGCGCTCGCGGCGCTTCGCCTTCCCCGACGGCCCCAGCCTGCGGCCCACTCCCGACCGGGTGCGCGAGACGCTGTTCAACTGGCTTGCGCCCCACGTGGAAGGCGCGCGCGTACTGGACCCCTTCGCCGGCAGCGGCGCGCTTTACCTGGAAGCCTTGTCGCGCGGCGCGGCAGAAGGGCTTGCGCTGGACCTCAACCCCGATTCCGTGGCTGCCCTGCGCGGTCACCTGAACGTACTGCGCTGCGACAGGGGCCAACTGCTGCAGAGCGATGCCCTGCGTTACCTGGACAACCAGGCACCCAGCGCCTTCGACCTGGTGTTCCTCGACCCCCCCTTCAACCAGGGCCTGCTTCAGCCGGTCTGCAACTTGCTGGAAAACCGTGGCTGGCTGACTCCCCGCGCCTGGGTCTATACCGAAAGTGAGAATCCACCCTCCACACTTGGCCTTCCAGGCAACTGGCGCCTGCACCGCGAAAAGAAAACCGGCCAGGTGTACTACGCCCTTTGGCAACGCGCAGACAGGGAAATCCCGCCCTCTGAGTAACGGCCGCGCCGATGAACTCGTTCCACACCCCAGTCACCAACCGCACCAGCTTCCAGCCCGCCTGGTGGTTGCCGGGTCCGCACCTGCAGACCCTCTGGTCGCCGTTCTGTCGCACGCCGCCCCACCTGGAGCGGCAACGCGAGCGCCTGTGGCTGGAGGACGGCGACTTCCTCGATCTGGACTGGTATGGCCCCCATGAAGCCGATGCACCCCTGGTGCTGGTCCTGCACGGGCTGACCGGCTCGTCCAACTCGCTCTACGTGCTCGGCCTGCAGCAGGAACTGGCCACCCGTGGCTGGGCCAGCGTAGCCATCAACTGGCGCGGCTGCTCGGGCGAGCCCAACCTGCTGCCCCGCGGTTACCACTCGGGTGTCAGCGAGGACCTGGCGACCACCGTCCGGCACCTGCGCGCCAGCCGACCGCTGGCACCGCTCTACGCCGTGGGCTACTCGCTGGGGGGCAACGTACTGCTCAAACACCTGGGGGAAACCGGCGGCGACTGTGGCCTGCAAGGAGCGGTAGCAGTATCGGTGCCGTACCGCCTGGACCAGTGCGCCGACCGTATCGCCCTGGGTTTTTCGCGTGTCTACCAGGCGCATTTCATGCGCGAGATGGTGGCCTACGTGAAGAACAAGCAGCGATTGTTCGCCCACCAGGGTCAGGCCGAGCATCTGTCCACCCTGGAACGCCTCGGCTCACTGGAGGGCATGCGCACCTTCTGGGACTTCGACGGTCGCATCACCGCGCCGCTGCACGGCTACAACGACGCCCACGACTACTACCGCCGCGCCTCCAGCCGCTTTTATCTGGGTGGTATCCGCATCCCCACGCTACTGATCCAATCCTCCGACGACCCCTTCGTCTTTCACCACAGCCTGCCGGACGCCCACGAACTTTCGGCCACTACCCGCATGGAACTGCATGCGCGCGGCGGGCATGTGGGCTTCGTCGAAGGATCGCCGCAGAAACCCGCCTACTATCTGGAGCGACGGATTCCGGATTGGCTGGGGAGCTGCCGCTAGTTTGGAACAATCTGCTCCAGCGGCACGTACAGCTTCTCGTAGAGCGCCTTGACCGCTGGCTGCGCTTCAGGCGCGAGGTAGCCACCTTCCAACGCCAGCACCTGGTAGATGCCGCGGCGCAGCAGTTCCTGGCTGAGATCTGCGGAATCGCCCCGCGTCGTACAGAGGAAACGCACCCACGAGGTGACGATGATCCAGCTATTGAGAGTCAGGGCTTCGACCTGCGCGGGGTTCATCAACAGGATGCCGGCAGCGACGAACCCCCGGTAGATGGCCTGGGCGTGGTCCAGGCAGCGCTGGGCGAACAGGCGGTAGCGCGCGGCGAGCTCCGCATCCGACTCCAGCAAGTGTTCCAGGTCGCGGTGCAGGAAGCGGAAGTCCCACATGGCCGCCAACAGGGATTCCAGGTAGAAGGTCTTGTCCTCTACCGATACCTCGCGCCCTTCCGGAAGGCGAAGAAAGCTGTCCACCCGTGCTTCGTAGTGATCGAACAGCTCGGCGATGATCTCCTGCTTGTTGCGGAAGTGGTAATACAGGTTGCCCGGCGACATGCCCAGATGTGCGGCGATGTGGTTGGTGGTCACATTGCGCTCGCCTTGGGTGTTGAACAGCGCGAGGCTCTCCAGAACGATGCGGTCGCGAGTCTTGGGTCTTGGGGCCATCGGGTGAATCTTCCTGCAATCGGTGGGGCACGGCGTGCGCCAAAGGTACACCGCCCAGGCGCTGGGAAACACCTGGTGTTACCCGCAGCCACCCCGCCCAGCTTTTCGTTGGGCTGCCGCCGGGCAGTCCGGCAGGCAAGCTATTTGACACTTTAGAGCAATTGCTCTAAAAACCAGCGACACTACAACAACAGAGCCGCTTCGTATCCGCCCCAGTGGATTCGAACGCTTCCGGAACCCCCGAGGAACCGCGCCATGGTCGCCGACATCGCCTACCTGCAACAGAGCCAGCAGCAGATCAGCCAGCTGGAAACCCTCTTCCAGCGCCAGCGCGAGGCATTCCGCGCGAACCCCATGCCCAGCGCAGACCAGCGAATCCAGTGGCTCAACGCCCTTCGTGATCTGCTGCGCGCCGAAAAACAGGCCCTCATCGACGCGATTTCTCAGGATTTCAGCAACCGCTCGGCCAACGAGACCCTGCTGGCCGAGATCATGCCCAGCCTCCATGGCATCCACTATGCCGCCAAGCGCCTGAAGAAGTGGATGAAGCCTTCCCGCCGCGGCGTCGGTCTGGCCTTCCAGCCAGCATCGGCCAAGGTGGTGTACCAGCCGCTTGGTGTGGTCGGCGTGATCGTGCCGTGGAACTACCCCCTGTACCTGGCGATCGGCCCGCTGGTGGGCGCTCTGGCAGCCGGCAACCGGGTGATGATCAAGATGAGCGAATCCACCCCGGCCACCTCCCAGTTGGTCAAGGACCTGCTGGCGCGCATCTTCCCCGAGGACCTGGTGGCCGTGGCACTGGGTGAGGCCGAAGTGGGTGTGGCTTTCTCCCGACTGCCCTTCGACCACCTGCTGTTCACCGGTGCCACCAGCATCGGCAAGCATGTGATGCGCGCCGCCGCCGAGAACCTGACCCCGGTCACCCTGGAACTGGGCGGCAAGTCGCCAGCCATCGTCTCCGCCGATGTGCCCCTGGCCGATGCCGCCGAGCGAATCGCGTTCGGCAAGACCATGAACGCCGGCCAGACCTGCGTGGCACCGGACTACGTGCTGGTGCCGGAAGACCGGGTCGAGGGCTTCGTCGAGGCGTATCGCCAGGCGGTGCAGGGCTTCTACCCGCAGTTGAGCGACAACCCCGACTACACCGCCATCATCAACGAGCGCCAACTGGGCCGCCTCAAAGGCTACCTGAGCGACGCAGAAGCCAAGGGCGCGCGCCTGGTGCCGCTGTTCCCCGAATCCCAGGGCCGCCGCCTGCCCGCCACCCTGGTGCTGAACGCCACCGACGACATGAAGCTGATGCAAGAGGAAATTTTCGGCCCCTTGCTGCCGGTCGTCCCTTACCGCCGTATCGACGACGCCTTCGCCTATATCAACGACCGCCCGCGCCCACTGGCCCTCTACTACTTCGGCTACGGCAAGTCGGAGCAGCAGCGCGTGCTGCACGAGACCCACTCCGGCGGCGTGTGCCTGAACGACACCCTGCTGCACGTGGCCCAGGACGACATGCCCTTCGGCGGGGTCGGCCCCTCCGGCATGGGCCACTATCATGGCCATGAAGGCTTCCTGACCTTCAGCAAGGCCAAGGGCGTGTTCATCAAGCAGCGCTTCAATGCCGCGAAAATGATCTACCCGCCTTACGGCAAGGCCATCCAGAAGCTGGTCTACAAACTCTTCGTCCGCTGAGCCGGGCTTTCGCAGGCAGATAACAAGAATGAGCGAAACCACCTTCGACGCGCCGGGCCTTTCCCGGCGCAACCTGCTCAGGGTCGGCCTGTTCGGCTCGGCCTTCCTCGCCACCGTAGGGGTCACCGCGAGCCTCACCGGCTGTTCGGCCAGCGTGCCGGCGGGCGGCTTCGCCGTGCTGCGTGACTCCGACCTGCCGTTCCTTCGCGCGCTGGTCCCGGTAATGCTCGAGGGCGCCGTGCCCGGCGAAAAGATGGCCCAGGCCGTGGACAGCACCTTGCAGAGCCTCGACTACGCCCTGCACCGTTTGTCGCCGGGAATGCTCAAACTGACCCAGCAGCTCTTCGACGTACTGGCCCTGCCGGTCACCCGCGGCCCATTGACCGGCGTCTGGGGCAGTTGGGAGAAAGCCAGCGCCCAGGACATTCGCGACTTCCTCACGCGCTGGGAAAACAGCTCCATCGGCCTCCTGAAGATGGGCCACGCGTCCCTGCTGCAACTGGTGCTGATGGCCTGGTATGGCCGCCCGGAATCCTGGGTGCACTGCGGTTACCCAGGGCCACCCGCCATCTGATCCACACCATAACGACAAGAACTCGCCCGAGACCCTGACATGCCTGTACCCGATCTGTTCGCCGAGGGCCTGGCCCGTGGCTGGAAAACCCACAACGGCTCACGCCTGGAACAAGACCTGACCCTGGAAGCCGATGTCGCCATCGTCGGCAGCGGCGCCGGTGGCGGCACGACGGCGGAAATCCTCAGCGCAGCCGGTTTCAAGGTGCTGCTGATCGAGGAAGGCCCGCTGAAGACCAGCTCCGACTTCAAGATGCAGGAAGCCGAGGCCTACCCGAGCCTCTATCAGGAAGGCATCGGCCGCATGACCAAGGATGGCGCCATCACCATCCTCCAGGGCCGCGCAGTAGGCGGCACTACGCTCATCAACTGGACCTCCAGCTTCCGCACCCCGGAGCCCACGCTGGAGCACTGGGCCCGCGAGCACGGCGTGAAAGGCCTGTCAGCGGCCGAAATGGCCCCCTGGTTCGAGAAGATGGAACAGCGCCTCGGCGTTGCGCCCTGGGCCATCCCGCCGAACCCGAACAACGATGTGATTCGCCTGGGCTGCGAGAAGCTCGGGCTGCACTGGAAAGTCATCCCACGCAACGTGCGCGGCTGCTGGAACCTCGGCTACTGTGGCATGGGCTGCCCGACCAACGCCAAGCAGTCGATGCTGGTCACCACCATTCCCGCCACCCTGGAAAAGGGCGGCGAGCTGCTTTATCTGGCCCGCGCCAACAAACTGCTGATCGAAGGCGACAAGGTCACCGGCATCGAGTGCCTCGGCCTGGACGACCGTTGCGTGGCGCCCAATGGCCGCAAGATCACGGTCAAGGCGCGCCATTACGTGCTGTCCGGTGGCGGCATCAACACCCCCGGCCTGCTCCTGCGCTCCAACGCGCCGGACCCGCACGGCCGCACCGGCAAGCGCACCTTCCTGCATGTGGTGAACTTCTCCGCCGCGCAGTTCGACCGGGTGATCAACCCCTTCTACGGCGCGCCACAGTCCATCTACTCCGATCACTTCCAGTGGGACGACGGCGCCACCGGGCGCATGTCCTACAAGCTGGAAGTGCCGCCGCTGCAGCCCGCGCTCACCACCACCCTGCTGGGAAGATTCGGCATCGACAACGCCCTGCGCATGGAGCAGCTGCCGCATACCAACGTGATGCTGGCGCTGATGCGCGACGGCTTCCACCCGCACAGCGCCGAGGGCTCGGTAGAGCTGCGCGGCGACGGCAGCCCGGTGCTCGACTACCGTATGACCGACTACACCTGGGACGGCATCCGCCGGGCCTACCACGTCATGGCCGAAATCCAGTTTGCAGCAGGCGCCCGCGCCGTGTTGCCGATGCACAACGACGCCGACTACGTGAAGACCCTGGACCAAGCACGCAACCTGATCGACGGCCTGTCGATGGAGCTCTACCGCGCACGCCTGGGTAGCGCCCACGTGATGGGCGGCTGCGCCATGGGCGAGGACCCGAAGCAGGCGGTCACCGACAGCCTGGGCCGGCACCATCAACTGGCCAACCTGTCGATCCACGACGGCTCGCTGTTCCCCACCAGCATCGGCGCCAACCCGCAGCTGTCGGTCTACGGCCTCACGGCCAAGCTGGCCAGCGCCCTGGCCGAGCGTCTGGGCAAGGCGTGAGATGCCTGCCGCGCGTCCCCGCATGCCAGCTAATCTTGGCCGCGGGGGCCCGCTGCGCTACCATCCGATTCCCTTTCGGTCCCCTGCCAGGACGTCGCGATGAACCGAGTGTTGTATCCGGGCACTTTCGACCCCATCACCAAGGGCCACGGCGATCTGATCGAACGCGCCTCGCGCCTGTTCGATACGGTGATCATCGCCGTAGCCGCGAGCCCGAAGAAGAATCCGCTGTTCAGCCTGGAACAGCGCGTAGAACTGGCCCGCGAAGTCACCAAGCACCTGCCGAACGTCGAGGTGGTGGGCTTTTCCACCCTGCTGGCGCACTTCGTCAAGGAGCAGAATGCGAATGTCTTCCTCCGCGGCCTGCGCGCGGTCTCCGACTTCGAGTACGAGTTCCAGCTGGCCAACATGAACCGCCAACTGGCGCCGGACGTGGAGAGCATGTTCCTCACTCCGTCGGAACGGTACTCCTTCATTTCCTCCACCCTGGTGCGCGAAATAGCGGCCCTGGGCGGTGACATCAGCAAGTTCGTCCATCCGGCTGTCGCTGCGGCATTGGCCGAGCGTTTCAAGCGCTGATACTGAAGGCTCGCCAGCGCCGGTCCTGAACCATGGCGATCGGCGCGTGCGCCGATCACGGCAATCCGGCACAATTCCGCTATTTTCTGTTCAAGGCCGCCGCTGCCTGGCGACGGCAGGAGTTGTTCCCATGTCCCTCAAGATCACCGACGACTGCATCAACTGCGACGTCTGCGAGCCCGAGTGCCCGAACGGCGCGATTTCCCAGGGCGAAGAGATCTACGTGATCGATCCCAACCTGTGCACCGAATGCGTCGGCCACTACGACGAACCCCAATGCCAGCAAGTCTGCCCCGTCGACTGCATTCCCCTCGACGAAACCCATGTCGAAAGCAAGGATGAGCTGATGCAGAAATACCTGAAGCTCACCGGCAAGGCCTGACCCATGGGCCGCCCGGTACGCGGCGCCTACCGTGGCGCACTACTCGCGACGCTGCTGCTGCTCGCGAGCGCCCCGCAGGCCGCCGAGCCGGGCCGGGCGGCGGTAGCCACGCCCCATCCGTCGGCTACCGTGGCGGGCCTGGAAACCCTGGCCCAAGGCGGCAATGCCTTCGATGCTGCCGTGGCCATCAGCGCTGCGCTGGCGGTTGCCGAGCCCTACGGTTCGGGCCTGGGCGGCGGTGGCTTCTTCCTGCTCCGCCAAGGCGGAGACAAGCCCGTCTACCGATTCCTCGATGCCCGTGAACGCGCGCCGCTGGCGGCCAATTCGCACCTTTACGTGCGCGACGGCAAGGTTGACCCGGCGCTGTCCCTGGACGGTCCCCTCGCCGCTGCCATCCCGGGCCTACCAGCAGCCCTGGCGGATCTCGCCAGCCGCTACGGCCGCCTGCCGCTGACCGACAGCCTGACGCCGGCCATCCGTCTGGCCCGCGACGGTATTTCGGTGGATCGCATCTACCGCCAACGCGCCGCCTGGCGCCTGTCGTCGATGCGCGACGACCGCGAGACGGCGCGCCTGTTTCTCGATCACAAGGGTGAGATTCCGGAAGAGTTCAGCCTGCTGCGCCAGCCTGAACTGGCCAACACCCTGGAACGCATCGCCCGCTACGGCAAGGCCGGCTTCTACAGCGGGCCCACCGCCGAGAAACTGGTGCAGGGCGTGAAGGCCGCCGGCGGTATCTGGAGCCTGCGCGATCTCGCCGAGTACAAGACGGTGGAGCGCCAGCCGATCCGCTTCCGCCTCGCCGAAGGCCGCGAACTGATCAGCGCCCCGCCCCCTTCCGCCGGCGGCATCGCCCTTGCCCAGAGCCTGGGCATGCTGCAGGAGCTGCCATGGCGCAAGGCCGACCGCGTGCAACGCGCCCACTACGTGGTGGAAGCGCTGCGTCGCGCCTACCGCGACCGCGGCCTGCTGGGCGACCCGGATTTCGTCGCGATCCCCCAGGCCAGATTGCTCGACGCCAGCTACCTGAAGAAACTCGCCGCCGGCATCGATGCCCGCCGTGCCACCCCCAGCAGCAGCCTGCCACCGTCACCGCCCTGGCGCGAAGGCGACCACACCACCCACTTCGCCGTGATCGACAAGGACGGCAACGCCGTCGCCGCCACCCTGTCCATCAACCTGCCATTCGGCGCCGCCTTCACCGTGCCCGGCACCGGTGTGCTGCTGAACGACGAGATGGACGACTTCGCCGCCAACCCGACTGGTTCCAATGCCTACGGCCTTGCCGCCAGCCAGGCCAATGCCGTCGGTTCGGGCAAGCGCCCGCTGTCGTCCATGAGTCCTACGTTCATCGAGAGCGAAACGGAATTCGCCGCCTTCGGCACGCCCGGTGGCAGTCGGATTCCCAGCATGGTGCTGCTGTCGGTGCTGGAGTACCTCGACGGCCAGCCGGTAAGCCGCTGGCCGGCCGTGGCGCGCTACCACCACCAATACCTGCCGGACCAGATCGAGCACGAGCCAGGCGCCTTCAGCAGCAGCGAAAGCGCCGAACTGCGCGCCCGTGGCTACAGCCTGAAACCGCTTGAGCGCAACTATGGCAACCAGCAGGTACTGCTCTGGAACAAAGCCAAGGGCAACCTTGAAGCCGCCAGCGACCCCCGCGGCCTGGGCCTGTCCGAAACGTTTGAAATCGAGAAGATGAAGTAGGGGCGAATTCATTGGCTATGTCTGCATGACGTGTTGCCAGCTCCTACAAGGTTCTTGGCCCAATGGTAAATCTCTCGCCACAGCTAACGCAGACATAGCGCATTCATTCGCCAAGGGCCGCGCAGCGGCCCCCTACATGCGGGTAGGGGTGCGCCGTGCGCACCCTATGGGCTACGACCGACTCCCCTCGAGCACGATCAGCGATTCGTCATCCTGTTCCAGCCGACGCAGCTCGCGGAACAGCAGTTGCCCCTCACCCAGCATCAAGACGTTACGCAGGCTCTGGAAGATGCGGCTGGCGTAGCCCAGGTCGTTCATCAGCGAGCTGGTCTGCAGGCCATCCAGATCGCCGTTGCGCACAGAATTGAACAGGCGCGTGCGGAAAGCGCCGTCGAAGGCTGCGGCTCTCCCATCCAGCCAGCCCAGGCGCTCGTTCCAGGCTTCCTCGGGCAAGTCGGAGCGGCCCAGCTCGCGCAGCTCGTGGAGCATCGCCAGCAGGTGGCGGCGCAGGTCCACGTAGGCATCCCGGATGGCTGACGGGTCCTGGTCCAGGTAGCGGCCGAGGTTCTTCTGCAGGTGCTTGGCATCCTTCACCGCATCCACCAGTTGCAGTGCCGCCAACTGGCAGCTGACCCAGAATTGCTGGTGTGCTTCGTCCAGCGGCAGATCGAGCCGGCCCATGAAACTCAGCAAATCGCCGTACACGCCCTTGATGTGCCGTTGATAGAGCGCTTCGGCATCCAGGTGATAGCGTTCCGGCCGCGCCCGCAGCAGGCTCTCATCGACCTGCGCACGGGCCAACTGGTCCACCGGCAGGTAGAGCGCGTGGCAGATCACCTCCAGGCTCAGGCGACCCAGGTGGCGCAGTTCGCGCACCACCGCGCTGGCGGCAGCGTCCACCGAATCCAGCGCACGTTCATTGAGGTAGCGCGCCTGGGTGCGCGGCGGCGCTTCTGGACCGGCAGCCAGCTCGGTAATCAGCACCTGCGGTTCTTCGCGCTCCGGCAACCAGTGCACCAGCCAGCCGGCGAGGCGCTCCTGCAGCGGCCAGAACAGCAGCACGCCCATGGCATTGATCAAGCTATGGAACATCGCCAGTTGGATCAGCTCGTTCTCACCCAGGCTCGTCGCGTCGGCAATCCGATCGACCATCCAGCTCAACGGCCCGAGCAGGATGAACGCCAGCGTGCAGGTGACCACGTTGAAGGTTACGTGTGCCAGGGCCAGGCGCTGGCCACTGCGGTTGCCGCCAAGGGAGCCGACGAAGGCGGTGGTGACGCTGCTGCCGACATTGGAGCCGATGGCGATGGCGAAGCCCTGCGCCAGATCCAGCTGGCCGCCGGCCAGGGCGGCCAGGGTCAACATCAGGGTGGCGTGGCTGGACTGCAGTACCACCGTTATCAACAGGCCGATCAGGGCGAACAGCAAGCTGCCCACCAACCCGTCGGCCTGGTAGGCGCTGAGGTCGAGGCCATCTCCGAAGGCGGAAAAGCCTTCCTTGATCTGGTCGATGCCGAGAAAGATGAAGGCGACGCCGAGGACAATGCGCCCAGCCGCCTTGCTCTTTTCGCCCATGAAACCGCCAAGCACACCGAAGACCAGCAGCGGCAGCGCAAGTGGACTAAGGCTGAGATTCTGCCCGGCCAGCGCCAGCAGCCAGATGCCGCTTGTAGCGCCCAGATTCGCGCCAAACAGGATGGCAATGCCCCCGGCGAGCTGGATCAGCCCCGCACTGATGAACGCGATGGTGAGCAGCGACACCAGCGTGCTGGATTGCAGCAGCAAGGTGCCGCAGATGCCGAACATCAGCCCCTTGAAGGAGGTGGCCGTACTGCGCGCCAACAGTTGCTCCAGCTTGCCGCCGGCCAACTGGCGCAAGCCTTCTTCGAGGCACTGCATACCGAACAGGAACAGCGCGAGGCCCGCGCAGAGTTCCAGCCAACCGGAGCTGAACCAGAAGCTCAAGGCCAGGCCGATGGCCGACAGGGCGAGCAGAACGATGCGGGAGTAATGCTTCACGGGCGGTATTCCTTCACCAGACGAGGCCCAGCTATTACCCGATGCAGCGGCCGGCCGGCAACCCGCAGGAAGCCCGAAAACGCCGACGGCCCCGAAAAGGGGCCGTCTCGATGATGCCGGAGCGAGCGGTCAGTCAGCCTTGTAGCCACTGATGGTGCAGCCCAGGCAGCGCACGAAGGTTTCCTTTGCCGGCACCACCACCAGCTCATGAGCAGCCTCACCAACGTTCCCGCCCAGCGCGGAGAACGGCAGGCTGATGATGAACAGGCCGGTACCGATGATGGTGGCCCCCAGCAGCAGCGGTCGGGCGATGATCACGTCGCCGGCCATGCTGTAGCCGCTGGGCGCGTTGACGGTGTACATGGGGTCGCCGCTGGTATTTTCCTGCACCACTTCCGCATGAGCCGGCAGCGCCAGCAGGCCAGTGGTCAGCGCCAGGACAGCAGCGGATGTGCGGAACAGGTTCATGCGGGCGATCCTTCAGCTAGGGGTGTGCGGAAAACTATAACAGTGCATGGCGCATTGACGGCGTGACGGCCTTCAATCGCCATTGAAAGCGTAGTCGGGTTTTTTCGGCACGTACGGGCGATAGAAGGCCAGCAACTGGCGCAGATCGGCCTGTTCGTCGCCCGTGGGGTAGAACGGCTGGCCGAGCACTACCCGGCGGTTGGCGTAGTCCAGCGCAGCCGGAACTATAGGCACTCCGGCGCCGCAGGCGATGTGATAGAAGCCCATTTTCCAGCGATCGACCCGCTTGCGAGTGCCTTCCGGCGAGATCACCAGCATGAACTCGCGGTTCTCACGGAAACGCTCCACGGCCTGATCCACCATGTTCAGCTTGAGGTGACGGCGGATCGGCACGCCGCCCCAACGCTGCATCAATCCAGCGAAAGGCCAGCGGAAGATGGTGTGCTTGCCGAACCAGCGCGCGTTCAGCCGCAGCACGAACTTGACCGCGAGGAAGATCACGAAATCCCAGTTGGAGGTGTGGTGGGCGCCGATCACCACGAACTTGTCCAGTGGCGGCAGGCACCCTTCGATGCGCCACCCCATCAGGCGCAGCACGCCGTGGCCGATCGTTTCGGCAAAGGGATTGCGGGGCAGGTAGTTACCGTACATAGGACAGACTTCTTTCTTGTTCTAGGAATGCTCGACGCCGAGTCTGCCGACCCGGCGAGGGATTAGCGTTGGCAACGCGGGCAGTAGACGCTGGCACGCTGGCCCAGGCGGATTTCCCGCAGGGTCGAGCCGCAGCGTTTGCAGAATTCGCCAGCGCGGCCGTAGACGAACAGTTCCTGCTGGAAGTAGCCCGGCTTGCCGTCGCCGCCGACGAAATCACGCAGGGTGGTGCCGCCGCACTCGATGGCCTGGGCGAGGATGCGTTTGATCTCCACGGCCAGCGTCAGGTAACGCGCCCGCGAGATGGAGCCGGCCTCGCGACGCGGGTCGATGCCGGCGGCGAACAGCGCCTCGCTGGCGTAGATGTTGCCGACGCCTACCACCACTGCGTTGTCCATGATGAAGGGCTTCACCGCCATGCTGCGGCCACGGGACAGCTGGAACAGGCGCTCGCCGTCGAACAGATCGGTCAGGGGCTCCGGGCCCAGATGGCGCAGCAGCTCGTGGTTCAGCGGATCGTCGCTCCAGAGCAACGCGCCAAAGCGACGCGGATCGGTGTAGCGCAGCGCCATACCCGATTCCAGCTCGATATCCACATGCTCGTGCTTGGCCGCAGCCAGTCCGGCCTCCACCAGGCGCAGGCTGCCGGACATTCCCAGGTGGCTGATCAGGGTGCCGACCTCGGCCTCAAGCAGCAGGTACTTGGCACGGCGTTCCACATGCAGGATGCGCTGGCCCGACAGGCGCACATCCAGGTCCTCGGGAATCGGCCAGCGCAGTCGACGCTCACGAACGATCACCCGGCTGACGCGCTGGCCTTCGAGGAAGGGCGCGATGCCACGGCGGGTGGTTTCGACTTCAGGTAACTCAGGCATCGATATCTCGGTTCAGGCAGCGGGACGGCTCAGCTCGTCCCGAGCTCGCGGATGCTTTCCTTGAGGTTCTCGAAGTCGTACTCCGACAACCCCACGTAGTCCAGCACCTGGGAGCGGATGCTCATCCATTCGTAATCTTCGGCCTGATTGCCCAGCACCAGGTGCGACGCGCAGATGTGCTCGGCCATCTTGAGGATCGCCAGCAAGGTCTTGAGCGGCGCATCGCGGCCCGACTCGTCGGTGAAGATGGACAGCGCGTTGTGATGGTTGGCGATCGCCTCGCAGAGATGCTCCGGCAAACGCCAGGACCGCGCGGTGAAGTAGCCGACCACCGCATGGTTGGTGTTCAGCAGGCGATTCTCGGTGTCCACCACACGGCGCTCCGGACCTGCGCTGGCATAGGCCTCTTCCAGCACCATCATGTAGTCGGGGAAGCGCTTGAGCATCAGCGGGATGCCGCAGTTGTGGAACAGCCCCAGGGCATAGGCCTCGTCGGCGGACTGGTAGCCGATGCGCTTGGCCAGGGTCAGGCATGTCATGGCCACGTCCTGGGCGGTATCCCAGAAGCGGTTCAGCGTGACGATGGTCTCATCGGTCATCTCGCCCTTGATCGACTGCGCGTTGATCAGGTTGATCACGGTGTTGCAGCCGAGCAGGTTGACCGCTTGCTGGATCGAGGCGATGCGATTGGTCAGGCCGAAGAAGGGCGAATTGACGATCTTCAGCAACGCGCCCGACAGGCCAGGATCCTGGCTGATGAGGCGGGCGATGGACTTGAGGTCCGGGGACGGCATGACCTGCTCCATTTGCAGGTCGACCATGATCTGCGGCTGCGGCGGCACACTGATGCCCTGCAGGACCTGACGGATCTGATCTGCGGAAAGTTCTTGAGCCATTGGGATGAGAGTGAAGGTTGACCGAGTCGACAGTCTACCCGGTTGCACCCGCCAGTTGCGCGGGATTTCCAGCGATTTTCCGACCATCGTGCCAAGTGCCCCGAAGCGCCGCCGGGCGGACCCCGGAGCACATGCGGGCTAGGGTATAATCCCCGCCTTTTTTCCGGAGAGCGACACATGTCCCTGCCCAGCCTGCGCCTCAAAGCCAACGCCGATCGACGCCTGCGCGCCGGCCACCTGTGGGTCTACAGCAACGAAGTGGACGTGGTCGCCACCCCGCTGAACCTCTTCCAGCCGGGCGATCAGGCCATCCTCGAAGCCGCAGGCGGCAAGCCGCTGGGCGTGGTCGCGCTCTCGCCGAACAACCTGATCTGCGCGCGCCTGGTGTCCCGCGATACCAAGCACACCCTGGACAAATCCCTGCTGGTGCACCGCATCAATGTCGCCCTGAGCCTGCGCGAGCGCCTCTTCGACAAACCCTTCTATCGCCTGGTCTATGGCGACTCCGACCTGCTGCCGGGCCTCGTGGTGGACCGCTTCGGCGATCACCTGGTGGTGCAGCTCGCCTCCGCCGCCATGGAGCGCAACAAGGACGCCGTACTCGACGCCCTGGTACAGGTGCTGAAACCCCGTGGCGTGCTCTGGAAGAACGATTCCAGTGCCCGTGAAGCCGAAGGCCTGGAGCGCTACGTCGACACCGCCTTCGGCGTAGTGCCGGAGTGGGTCGCCCTGGAAGAGAACGGCGTGAAGTTCGAGGCCCCGGTAATGGAAGGCCAGAAGACCGGCTGGTTCTACGACCACCGCATGAACCGCGCGCGCCTGGCACCCTACGTCAAGGGCAAGCGTGTACTCGACCTGTTCAGCTACATCGGCGGCTGGGGCGTGCAGGCGGCGGCCTTCGGCGCTAGCGAAGTGTTCTGCGTCGACGCTTCCGGCTTCGCCCTCGATGGCGTGGAGCGCAATGCCACCCTCAACGGCGTGGCCGAGCAGGTCACCTGCGTGGAAGGCGACGTCTTCGAAGCCCTGAAGGAACTGAAAGCCGCCGAGGAGCGTTTCGACGTCGTGGTCGCCGACCCGCCGGCCTTCATCAAGCGCAAGAAAGACCTGAAGAACGGCGAGGCCGCCTACCGTCGCCTCAACGAGCAGGCCATGCGCCTCCTGAACAAGGACGGCATCCTGGTCAGCGCCTCCTGCTCCATGCACCTGCCGGAAGACGACCTGCAGAACATCCTCCTCAACAGCGCCCGCCACCTGGACCGCAACATCCAGCTGCTGGAGCGCGGCGGCCAGGGCCCCGATCACCCGGTGCACCCGGCCATTGCCGAAACCCGCTACATCAAGAGCCTGACCTGCCGCCTGCTGCCCAACAGCTAAGCACCTCTGCTCGGCACCGGGCCGGCCGCTGCGCCGGCCCGACCGCCAGCCTTTCCCTGCCGGCCGGGCCCGGCGTAGAATCGGGCGATTCCTCGCCAACCATCCTCCGGCGGGCCAGTGAGCCCCGGCCGAGCGAGCGGTGACCCCGCCCCGCCTTCCGGCCACCACCGACCGAATGGCCATCTGCCGTTTGCATCCGGTACGTTCCGCGCTCACGATGAGACTCTTACCGATACCTGATTAGCCGCAGGAAACCGTCATGCCCGATTACCGCTCGAAAACCTCCACCCACGGCCGCAACATGGCCGGCGCCCGTGCCCTGTGGCGCGCCACCGGGATGAAGGACGAGGACTTCAAGAAGCCGATCATCGCCATCTCCAACTCCTTCACCCAGTTCGTGCCCGGCCACGTGCACCTGAAGGACCTGGGCCAGCTGGTCGCCCGCGAGATCGAAAAACACGGCGGCGTGGCCAAGGAATTCAACACCATCGCCGTGGACGACGGCATCGCCATGGGCCATGACGGCATGCTCTATTCGCTGCCGAGCCGGGAGATCATCGCCGACTCCGTGGAATACATGGTCAACGCCCACTGCGCCGACGCCATCGTCTGCATCTCCAACTGCGACAAGATCACCCCCGGCATGCTGATGGCCGCCCTGCGCCTGAACATCCCGGTGGTCTTCGTCTCCGGCGGCCCGATGGAAGCCGGCAAGACCAAGCTGGCCAACCACGGCCTGGACCTGGTCGACGCCATGGTGGTGGCCGCCGACGACTCCTGCTCCGACGAGAAGGTCGCCGAGTACGAGCGCAGCGCCTGCCCCACCTGCGGCTCCTGCTCCGGCATGTTCACCGCCAACTCGATGAACTGCCTGACCGAAGCCCTCGGCCTGTCGCTGCCCGGCAACGGCTCCACCCTGGCCACCCACGCCGACCGCGAACAGCTGTTCCTGCGCGCCGGCCGCCTGGCCGTCGAGCTGTGCCAGCGCTACTACGGCGAAGGCGACGACAGCGTGCTGCCGCGCAACATCGCCAACTTCAAGGCGTTCGAGAACGCCATGACCCTGGACATCGCCATGGGCGGTTCCACCAACACCATCCTGCACCTGCTGGCCGCCGCCCAAGAGGGCGAAGTCGCCTTCGACCTGCGCGACATCGATCGCCTGTCGCGCAAGGTGCCGCAGCTGTGCAAGGTGGCGCCGAACATCCAGAAGTACCACATGGAAGACGTGCACCGCGCCGGCGGCATCTTCTCCATTCTCGGCGAGCTGGCCCGTGGCGGCCTGCTGCACACCGACGTCGCCACTGTGCACAGCCCGAGCATGGCCGACGCCATCGCCCAGTGGGACATCACCCAGACCAAGGATGAAGCCGTCCATACCTTCTTCAAGGCAGGCCCGGCCGGCATCCCGACCCAGGTCGCGTTCAGCCAGTCCACCCGCTGGGACAGCCTGGACGACGACCGCGCCGAAGGCTGCATCCGCAGCGTCGAGCACGCCTACTCCCAGGAAGGCGGCCTGGCGGTGCTCTACGGCAACATCGCCCTCGACGGCTGTGTGGTGAAGACCGCCGGCGTGGATGAGTCCATCCATGTCTTCGAAGGCACCGCGAAGATCTTCGAAAGCCAGGACAGTGCCGTGAAAGGCATCCTCGCCGACGAAGTGAAGGCCGGCGACATCGTGATCATCCGCTACGAAGGCCCGAAAGGCGGCCCGGGCATGCAGGAAATGCTGTACCCGACCAGCTACCTGAAGTCCAAGGGCCTGGGCAAGCAGTGCGCCCTGCTCACCGACGGCCGCTTCTCCGGCGGCACCTCGGGCCTGTCCATCGGCCACGCCTCGCCGGAAGCCGCCGCAGGCGGTGCCATCGGCCTGGTGCAGGACGGCGACAAGGTGCTGATCGACATCCCCAACCGCAGCATCAACCTGCTGGTGTCCGATGAAGAACTGGCGACTCGCCGCGCCGAGCAGGACAAGAAAGGCTGGAAACCCGCCGCCCCGCGCGCGCGCAAGGTGACCACCGCCCTCAAGGCTTACGCCCTGCTCGCCACCAGCGCCGACAAGGGCGCGGTGCGTGACAAGGCGATGCTCGACGACTGATCGTTCGCGACACACGGGAAGCCCGGCCTTGCGCCGGGCTTTCTGTTTTTCGTGGGGGGTGATTTGCCTATGGCCCCCTCGGATTCAGCGGGGCTACTGACGTGTAGGAGCGAGCTTGCTCGCGAAGGATCGTGCTCGGTCTGTTCGCTGGCGAATGTATTGGCTATGTCTGCGTTAACCATTGCGAGAGATTTACCATCGGGCCAAGAACCTTGTAGGCCAATGCATCTGCTTGAAACACGTAATGCAGTCATAGCCAATGAACTCGCCCCCACCAGATCCAGCCTCCCTCACCCAACCTGACCACTCAGGTAGAATCGCGGCTTTTTTGCGGTCGATCGCCATGACTTCACTGGAAAAGCCCCCCGTCACCGAAGCTCGCAACGAGCTGCTCTACGGCCTGGAAGACAAGCCCCGCCCGCTGGCGGCCCTGCTGGCCGCGTTGCAACACCTGCTGGCCATCATCGTTCCCATCGTCACGCCCGGCCTGCTGATCTGCCAGGCGCTGGGCGTGTCGGCGCGGGATACCAACCTGATCGTCTCCATGTCCCTTGTGGTTTCCGGTATCGCCACCTTCGTCCAGTGCAAGCGCTTCGGTCCGTTCGGGGCCGGTTTGCTCATCGTCCAGGGCACCAGCTTCAATTTCGTTGGCCCGCTGATCGCCGGCGGCGCATTGATGGTCAAGCAAGGCACCCCGGTGGAAGCGGTGATGGCTGCCATCTTCGGTGTGGTGATGGCCGGGGCCTTCGTCGAGATGGGCATTTCCCGGGTGCTGCCCTTCGTCAAGCGGCTGATCAACCCGCTGGTGACCGGCATCGTGGTGCTGATGATCGGCCTGACGCTGATCAAGGTGGGCCTGATCAGCATGGGCGGTGGCTTCGGCGCCATGGCCAACGGCACCTTCGCCAATGGCGAGAACCTGCTGCTGTCCGGCACCGTGCTGGGGGTGATCCTGCTACTCAACCGCATCCCGCTGGTGTGGATGCGCAGCTGCGCCATCGTCATCGCCCTGCTCGCAGGCTATGCCCTGGCCGCCTGGCTGGGTCGCCTGGACTTCAGCGGCCTGCATGACGCGCCGCTGGTGCAGGTCCCGGTGCCGTTGCACTTCGGCCTGGGCTTCTCCTGGTCGCTGTTCGTGCCGATGCTGGTGATCTACCTGGTGACCTCACTGGAAGCCATCGGTGACGTCACCGCCACCAGCAAGGTCTCGCGCCAGCCGGTGGAAGGCCCGCTGTGGATGCAGCGGATCAAGGGCGGCGTACTGGTGAACGGCGCCAATTCGCTACTGGCCGGCCTGCTCAACACCTTCCCCAGCTCGGTGTTCGCGCAGAACAACGGCGTGATTCAGCTGACCGGCATCGCCAGCCGCCACATCGGCCTGTGGATCGCCCTGATGCTGGTGCTGCTGGGCCTGTTCCCGGCGGTAGCCGGCGTACTCCAGGCCATTCCCGAGCCGGTGCTCGGCGGCGCCGCCATGGTGATGTTCGGTGCCGTAGCCGCCTCGGGCATCAACATCCTCGCCGGCACCACCCTGGACCGCCGCGCGCTGCTGATCATCGCCGTGTCCCTGGCCCTGGGGCTGGGCGTGTCCCAAGTGCCGGAGTTCCTTGCGCACATGCCCGCGGCGTTGCGCAACATCCTCGAGTCCGGCGTGGCCACGGGCGGCCTCTGTGCCCTGCTGCTGAACTGGTTCCTGCCGGATACCCCGGTGCAGTCTCGCTAAGTGGCAGAATGTGCCCTGTCTCCTGGCAGGGCCCACTTCATGACCTCCCTTCGCATCGGCCTGATCTCCGACACCCACGGCCTCCTCCGCCCCCAGGCCCTCGCGGCGCTAGCGGGCTGCGACCACATCCTCCACGCCGGTGACATCGGTAAACCCGAGATACTCGACACCCTCGCCCAACTGGCGCCGCTGAACGCCGTGCGCGGCAACAACGACCGCGACGCCTGGGCGGATGCCATTCGCGAAGCGGAAGAGCTGCGCCTGGGGGACGTGGGCATCTACCTGGTGCACGACCAGGCGGACATCCCCGACGATCTCGCCGAACGCGGCTTCAAGGTCGTCGTCACCGGGCACTCCCACAAGCCACTGATCGTCGAGCGTGATGGGCTGCTGCACATCAACCCCGGCAGTGCCGGGCCGCGACGCTTCAAGCTGCCGGTATCGGTGGGGTTTCTCCATATACAAGCGCGCGAGGTGAAAGCGGAGCTGTTGGCGCTCCTGCCCTGAGCGGCCGCATCGGCGCGCCGCCTCGCAAGGCCAGCCCGGTCCGTTGAAATCCGCTCCAAACTGCCTGACCATGCTCGCCGGACTCAGGCTTCAGGTTGCTCATGAACACCCCCATGCTGGACATCGACGCCCTACCACACTCCGGTCAGGCACTCCTTTATGCGCTGGCCACAGCCTTCGGCGGCAAAGGCAAGACCGCTCTGCTCAAACTGCTGCAGATGCGCAATGTGACGACTGCTGGCGGCTGGCCGATTTCCAGCGAACATATGCCGGACCTGCTGGACACCCTTGAGCAACTGGGCTGGATCTACCACGAAGAGCTTCCCCGGGGGCGTTTCAATAATCTGGCGCAAGAGCAGCGCAACCGCGTCCTGCTGCACCTCATGCAATCACCCCATGCGGCGAGCTGGCTGGCAACGCTGAAAGCAAGCCTGCCTAGCCGCGACACCTGGCAAGTTCCCAGCAAGAGCCAGGCACAACAGGAGCTCTGGCTGAACCTGCTCAGCGGGGATGCCAGTGCGATGCTGAATTCGTTTCAGCTGCTGTCCCGCCTGCTCCCCCTGAATCAACTACAGGCTATCCACCCCATGCACCAGTTGGGAACGGATCATTGGGGCAAGCAGCTGTTCGATCGTCTTGATGGGTGGATCCGCGAGCTCCTGCTGGAAGACTACCTCGACCTCTGCAATGTCCATCTCGCGCCGACGCAACCTGCCTACGAATGGGGGCTGGAGGCGATCCAGCACCTGCAGGAGGAAGGTGAACTGCATCTGCAACTCCTGCTGCAGGCGCTCTGGCGCGGCGACTGGCAACGCATGGAAAGCCTGGGCGAGCATGGATACAGCCTGTTCCGCGAGGTCATCAGCAGCTTGCTGACCGGTAACGTCCAGCGCTCTCTGGAACTCATCAGGGAATGGCTGGCCGGCGTGCGGAAGCAGACCGGAAAGCGCAAGCTCGACCTGCCTCCTGTCCTCAACCACCTCTACTGCCTGGCCCTGATCGGCGCCTACGAGCCCGGACACAGGGTCGCGCTCAAGCAGACACTGGCAACGGGCGTGAAGAATAATTACGGCCGCGCCTACCCGATCCTCCAGGAACTCTTCGAACGGCTCCAGGGCAACTCGCACCGGAAGTCGACGCTCTTCATTCCCACGGAGCTCAACGGGTTTGACAGCCTGATGCTGGCCCTGGGGCTGTACTGGCTAGACGCACCCGAAGCACGCGCGCCCGCATGGCGCCAGCGTCTTGAGGACTATTGCAGGACGCTCGGTGACGCCGGCTATCTGTGGCTGGCCGCCGAGTTCGACGCGTTGCTGGAAGCACAGTTCGGCCTGCCACGCACCCTTGGCCACGTGCACAAGGACGCGGCCCTTCGCCCCCTGCTGAAGCTCCATGAACGCCAGGAAGCCTGGCAGCAGGCGCTGCAGGCCCTGAGCCAACTCAAGCCCAGATCCGGCGACAAGGCTGCCCCGGCAAAAAGTGCGCGCCTGGCCTGGTTCATCAACCTGGACCGCTACATGACTCGCGTCGAGCCACGAGAGCAAAAGCTCAGCGCCAAGGGCCAGTGGAGCAAAGGGCGGGTCGTCGCGTTGCAACGCCTGGCAGAGGAAGGCGATTCCATCGACTTTCTCAATGAGCAGGACCGCCAGGCCATCCGCAAGATCCAGGTCTCCGCAAACTACTACAGCGACCGCTACGAGCTGCCTACAGACCTGGCCCTGCCGGCACTGGTGGGCCATCCCGCGCTGTTCTGGATGGACAGGCCCGATGTCCGCCTCGAACTGGTGGCCGGACAACCCGGACTGCACCTGCAGGTCGAAGGCGAGTGCATTCAGCTGCGGCTTGCGCCTGAGAGCCTCGTCGCCAACAGCAACCTGGTGATCGAAAAGGAAACCCCGACCCGCGTGCTCGTCTACCCGATCAGCCCGGAGCTGAGGCAGATCGCCGCTATCGTCGGCGATGGCCTGAGCATGCCGCTATCGGCGAAAGCGCAGCTGATCGAGGCCATGGGCGCGATCGCCCCGTTGCTGCCAATCCATTCCGAGATCCCGGAACTGGCCGCTCACCTGGAGACGGTGCCTGCGGATGTGCGGCTGTATGCCCATCTGCTGCCGTTGGAAGCCGGACTGCGCCTGCAGCTGCTGGTGCGGCCACTGACCGAAGGCGGCTGGTTCCGCCCTGGTCAAGGGAGTCGCAACCTGCTCGGTGAACGCGACGGCAAGGCCGTGCAGGTCTGCCGCGACTTGCCGGCAGAACGCGAACTGCTGGAGCGTGTACTAGGCGCCTGCCCTGGGCTGGCCAGGGCCGAGAGCGATGGTCGGGAATGGCAACTGCAGCATCCCGAGGACGCCTTGCAGGTCCTCTGCGAGCTGCAGGCCCAGGACGACGAGTGGTTGCAGTGCGTGTGGCCGGAAGGTGAGCGCATGCGCATCAAGGCCCGCCCCGGCCTGAGCCAATTGCGCCTGGGCCTGAAGCAGCAAGGGGACTGGTTCATGCTGCAGGGCGGGATCACTCTGGATGATGGCAAGGTGCTGCAACTGCGGCAGTTGCTGGACCTGCTCAAGGCCTCGCCCGGGCGCTTCATCCGACTTGACGACCGCGACTGGCTGGCCTTGAGCGACAACCTGCGCAAGCACCTGGAAGACCTGGGGCAACTGGCCGAACGAGTCACCGACCGTGGCCTGCAACTCAGCACACTAAGCGCCCCCCTGCTGGAAACCCTGGCTAACGAGGCAGGCGCCTTCGAGGCCGACAAACGCTGGCAGGAACACCTGGAGCGCCTCGCTTCGATGCGCCGCCACCAGCCGCAGGTGCCGCAGACCCTGCGAGCCCAGCTGCGCGACTATCAGCAGGAAGGCTTCTGCTGGCTATCCCGCTTGGCGCATTGGGGCGTCGGCGCCTGCCTGGCGGACGACATGGGCCTCGGCAAGACCATTCAGATCCTGGCGCTACTGCTTGAGCGGGCGGCGCAAGGCCCCCAACTGGTCGTCGCCCCTACCTCGGTGACCCTCAACTGGCGGGCGGAATGTACCCGCTTCGCTCCCACCCTCAGAGCACGCCTCTACCACGAGACGCGCAGCCTGGAAGACCTGGGCCCCATGGACCTGCTGATCGTCAGCTACGGCCTGCTGCAGCAGGATAGCGAAGCTTTCACCACGCGCCGCTGGACCAGCGCGGTGCTCGATGAGGCACAGGCGATCAAGAACGCCCAGACCAAGCGCTCCCAGGCAGCCATGGCCCTGCAGGCGGATTTCCGCATGGTAGCCACCGGCACCCCGCTGGAAAACCATCTTGGCGAACTCTGGAACCTGTTCCGCTTCATCAACCCGGGCCTTCTCGGTAGCCAGGAAAGCTTCTCGGCGCGCTTCACCACCCCCATCGAACAAGGTGATGCAGCCGCACGCAGGGCCCTCAGGAACCTGATCCAACCCTTCATCCTGCGTCGCCTGAAGAGCCAGGTACTGGACGAGCTTCCACCCCGAACCGAGATCACCTACCGGGTGCCGCTCTCTACAGAAGAGGCGCACCTGTACGAGGCATTGCGCCAACAGGCCCTGGACAGCGTCAGCCAGCTCGACTCGAACGCCAGCCGCCCCCTGCAGGTACTCGCAGAGATCACCCGCCTGCGGCGCTTCTGCTGCCATCCCTCGCTATCAGTGCCCGGCAGCCCGCTACCGGGGAGCAAACTGCAAGCCTTCGCGGAAATCGCCGACGAGTTGCTGGAGAATGGTCACAAGGCACTGGTGTTCAGCCAATTCGTCGACCATCTGGAGATCGTTCGCGCCTGGCTCGAACAGAAAGGCATGCACTACCAGTACCTGGATGGCGCCACACCGGCCAAGGAGCGCCAGAAGCGCATCGACGCTTTCCAGGCTGGCAACGGCGACCTCTTCCTCATCAGCCTCAAGGCTGGTGGCAGTGGATTAAACCTGACGGCGGCCGACTATGTGATCCACCTCGACCCCTGGTGGAACCCGGCCGTCGAGGACCAGGCCAGCGACCGTGCCCACCGCATGGGCCAGCAGCGGCCGGTCACCATCTACCGCCTGGTGACCGAGAACACGATCGAAGAGCAGATCGTTGCCCTGCACCAGAAGAAGCGCGAGCTGGCGGACAGCTTGCTGGAGGGCGGTGAGCTGAGCGCCCGAATGGATGCAGACGCCTTGTTACGCTTGCTGCGCGGCGAGACGAACTGAGCCTGCCGGCAGCCTTGACTCAACGCCTCTCCCAGACCTCGAAGGCGTAGGCGGGCGTGTCGGTCGTCGCCTCGTGCTCGATGCTGGAAGCCAGGCGCCAGTCCTGCTGCGACACTTCAGGGAAGTGAGCATCGCCTTCCGGGGCCAGCTCCACGCGGGTCAGGTAGAGGCGATCGGCCTGGGCCAAGCCCTCGGCGTACAGCTGGGCGCCGCCGATCAGCATCAGCTCCTCGGCCTCTTCCTCGCGCGCCCAGGCGGCAGCGCGTTCGATTGCGGCCTTCAGGCTGGGGAAGACTTCCGCCCCCTCCAGCACCAGTCCGCTCTGGCGGCTGACCACCAGATTGAGTCGGCCAGGCAGCGGGCGACCGAGGGAGTCCCAGGTCTTGCGGCCCATGATGATCGGCTTGCCGAGGGTCATGGCCTTGAAGTGCTTGAGGTCCGCCGGCAGGTGCCAGGGCAGTTGGTTATCACGGCCGATCACGCGGTTCTGCGCGAGGGCGGCGATCAGGCAGAGGGGCAGGGTCTTGTTCATGGCGGCGAGGATACCGACTGCCGCCTGCGAGAGAAAGCCAACGGCGGATGGGCGCCGGCCGCTGCGCGAGTGGGTATCACGGTTCCCATCCAGCCCCTCCGCCATCGCCATTCGTCGACAAGCACCAACCTGACCAAAAGGTCAGGAACATGATTTCCATATTTCGCTGAAATAGGCCGTAAAACTGAGGAGATAGACGAAAAAGGCTGCACGAAAAATTGTATACAAAGTACTAGTCAATAGGCTTAGTAATTGTCTACAGTTGCCAGCACAATAACAAAACCGAGAGCCCACCATGACAGTCCCATCCGCAAGTCCGTCTCCGGTGCAACGCCCGGAAGACGAAAACCTCGGCATTGGAGCCAACCTCGCCTACGGTCTGCAGCATGTGCTGACCATGTATGGCGGCATTGTCGCGGTACCCCTGATCATCGGCCAGGCTGCCGGGCTGTCGCCCGCAGACATCGGCCTATTGATCGCAGCCTCCCTGTTCGCCGGTGGCCTGGCCACCCTGCTACAAACCATCGGCCTCCCCTTCTTCGGCTGTCAGCTACCCCTGGTGCAAGGTGTGTCCTTCGCCGGCGTGGCGACCATGATCGCCATCATCGGCAGCAACGGCGCCGGCGGCATCCCCGCTGTCTTGGGCGCGGTGATCGCAGCCTCGCTGATCGGCCTGCTGATCACCCCGGTGTTCTCGCGGATCACCAAGTTCTTCCCGCCGCTGGTGACCGGCATCGTGATTACCACCATCGGCCTCACGCTGATGCCTGTCGCGGCACGCTGGGCGATGGGCGGCAATAGCCAGTCGCCGGAGTTCGGCAGCATGGCCAACGTCAGCCTGGCCGCCTTCACCCTCGCGACCGTGCTGCTGCTGAGCAAGCTGGGCAGCTCGAGCATCTCTCGCCTGTCGATCCTGCTGGCCATGGTCATCGGTACCGTGGTGGCCGTGTTCTTCGGCATGGCGGACTTCTCCAATGTGCTCGAAGGCCCGCTGGTAGCCCTGCCCACGCCGCTGCACTTCGGCATGCCGGAGTTCCATATCGCGGCAATCCTGTCGATGCTGATCGTGATCATCGTGACCCTGGTGGAAACCTCGGCCGACATCCTCGCCGTCGGCGAAATCATCGGTACCAAGGTCGACTCCAAGCGCCTGGGCAACGGCCTGCGCGCCGACATGATCTCCAGCTCCCTGGCGCCGCTGTTCGGCTCCTTCACCCAGAGCGCCTTCGCCCAGAACGTCGGCCTGGTGGCCGTGACCGGCGTGAAGAGTCGCTACGTCGTGGCCAGTGCGGGCCTGATCCTGGTCACCCTCGGCCTGCTGCCAGTGATGGGTCGCCTGATCGCCGCCGTGCCCACCTCGGTTCTGGGTGGCGCGGGCGTGGTGCTGTTCGGCACCGTGGCTGCCTCCGGTATCCGCACGCTGGCGCAGGTGGACTACCGCAACAACATGAACCTGATCATCGTCGCCACCTCGATCGGCTTCGGCATGATCCCGATCGCCGCGCCGACCTTCTACCACCACTTCCCGGCCTGGTTCGAAACCATCTTCCACTCCGGCATCAGCTCGGCCGCCATCATGGCCATCGCGCTGAACCTCATCTTCAACCACTTGAAGGCCGGCAACTCGGACCAGCAGTCGGTATTCGTCGCCGCCAGCGAGCGCACCCTGCGCTACCAGGACATCGCCGCCCTGCACGAGGGGGACTATTTCCGCGACGGCAAGCTGTATGACTGCGACGGCAACGAAGTCAAGGTAACCGGCCAGGATGATCACCACGACGCGCCACCCACACCGAGGGTGAAGGTCGCGGCCAGTTCCCACAGCCATTGACCAGAAAGGCCGGCGCCCAGCGCCGGCCTTTCTCTTGATGAAGGGGCAGCCCGCAGCGGCTATCCTCACGGCTCACCCTTGGCCAAGAGGCCCTTCGTGAGCGATACCAGCCCTACCTCCCTTTCCCGCCTCGACCAACTCTGGCTGACCGAGGCCGTCCGCCTGCGTGAAGAACATGCCGGCCCACTCGAAGATGCCGAAGCCAATCGCCGCGCCAACGCCGCCGGCGGCGACCTGGGGCAACGTATCCAGGCCCGCGCCCTCTGGCTGGCCCAGCGCGACGGCCAGGTACAGGCCCTGCAGCATTGGCGCCAGGGCGCCCGGCTCGCCGTCCTGCTGCTGGTGGTCCTGGCGCTGGTCAGCGGCACCGGAGCGGCCTTTGCCGCCTTGGGTGACGGCCAACGCCCGGTCAACCTGTTCTGGGCCCTGGGCACCCTGCTCGGACTGCACGTACTGACGCTATTGGGCTGGGCCTTGTCTTTCGCCCTCGGCAGCAGCGCCAGCGCGCTTGGCCGGCTCTGGCTCTGGACGAGCGGCAAGCTGGCTCGCGACGCACAAGCCGCGCATCTGGCCCCGGCCCTGCTCCTGCTGCTGCAGCGCCAGGGACTGACCCGCTGGGGCCTGGGCGCGCTGGTCCATGGCGCCTGGCTGCTGGCGCTGAGCAGCGCCCTGATGGTGCTGTTGCTGCTGCTCGCCACCCGCCGTTACGGTTTCGTCTGGGAAACCACCATCCTCGGCAGCGACACCTTCGTCTTCCTCACCCAGGCGCTGGGCGCCCTGCCCGGCCTGCTCGGCTTCAGCCTGCCGGATGCCGAAACCATCCGCGCGAGCAGCAGCGTGGTCGGCGCGGAGCCTGCACGCCAGGCCTGGTCGGGCTGGCTGCTGGGCGTCACCTTCACCTACGGCCTGCTGCCACGCTTGCTGCTCGCGCTGTTCTGCCTGTGGCGCTGGACGCAGGGGCGCGCGCGCCTGAATCTGGATCTCGGCCTGCCCGGTTACAGCTTGCTGCGCGAGCGCCTGCAGCCGGCCAGCGAGCGCCTGGGCGTCTTTGATGCGGCGCCCGCCGAACTGATGGAACCTCAGGCGGGAAGCCTGAACGGCGAGAGCCAGGGCGCGCTGCTGGTGGCCATCGAACTGGATGACCGCCGCCCCTGGCCACCAGCCCTGCCCAAGGGTGTAGGCGATGCCGGCGTGCTGGACAGCCGTGAGCAACGCCAGCGCCTGCTGGACCAACTCAGCCGCTTCCCACCGGAGCGCCTGGCGGTGGCCTGCGACCCGCGTCGGTCGCCGGACCGCGGCACCCTGGCACTGATTGGTGAACTGGCGCGCAGCGCCGCGCAAACCCGCGTCTGGCTGCTGCCCCCACCATCCGGCGAAGCCCTCGACAGCCAGCGCCTGGAGGACTGGCACCAGGCGCTCGATAGCCTGGCCCTGCCGCATGCCCAAGGGGCGCCGATGAACTGGCTGGAGACCGGCCATGACTAAACCACTGAAGTTGGCCGTGGTCGGCCACACCAACGTGGGCAAGACCTCGCTGCTGCGCACGCTGCTGCGCGACCGCGCATTTGGCGAGGTGTCCCATCGCCCCAGCACCACGCGCCATGTGGAAGGTGCGCGGCTGTCGGTGGAGGGCCAGCCGCTGCTGGAACTCTACGACACCCCCGGCCTGGAAGACGCCATCGCCCTGCTGGACCACCTGGAGCGGTTGGAACGCCCTGGCGAGCGCCTGGATGGCCCCGCCCGACTCGCTCGCTTCCTCGATGGCAGCGAGGCGCGCCAACGCTTCGAACAGGAGGCCAAGGTGCTGCGGCAACTGATGGCCTCCGACGCCGGGCTCTATGTGATCGACGCCCGCGAGCCGGTGCTGGCCAAGTACCGCGATGAGCTGGCGGTGCTCGCCATGTGCGGTCGCCCCTTGTTACCCGTGCTGAACTTCGTCGCCGTCGAAGGCCACCGCGAAGCGGATTGGCGCGAGGCCCTGGCCCGCCTCGGCCTGCACGCCCTGGTGCGCTTCGACAGTGTGGCGCCGCCGCTGGATGGCGAGCAGCGGCTCTATGACAGTCTGGCCCTGCTGCTGGAGCGGGCCCGCCCGCAGCTGCAGCAACTGGTGGACGACCATCAGGCACAGCGTCGCCTGCGCCTGGAGGCCGGCAGCCGGCTGATCGCGGAGCTGCTGCTGGACGTGGCGGCCTGCCGGCGCAGCGTGCCGGCGCAGGACGCCGCCCTGCAGGCCGCCACCGAGGCCTTGCGCCAGCAGGTGCGCCAGCGCGAACAACGCTGCGTGGAAGCCCTGCTGCGGCTCTATGCCTTTGGCCAGGATGACGCCTCCGCCAGCGAACTGCCGCTGCTGGGAGGACGTTGGGGTGACGACCTGTTCAACCCGGAAACCCTCAAGCAGCTTGGCGTGCGCCTGGGCGGTGGCATGGCGGCTGGTGCGGCTGCCGGTGCGGGTGTCGACCTCCTGGTGGGCGGTCTCACGCTCGGTGCCGCTGCTGCGCTGGGTGCCCTGGCCGGTGGCGCCTGGCAGACCTTTGGCCACTACGGCGAACGCCTGTTGGGCAAGATCAAGAGACAGCGAGAGCTGACAGTGGACGACGCAATCCTGCGTCTCCTGGCCCTGCGTCAGCGCAAGCTTCTGGCAGCACTGGATGCCCGTGGGCACGCTGCGTTCGAGGCCGTGCGCATCGATACGCCAGAAGAGAAACAGTGGCGAGAAGGCAAGCTGCCAGCCGTGCTGGCCAAGGCTCGCGCCCATCCGGAATGGTCGTCGCTGAATCCTGGCGCGGAGTTGGAGCAGGCAGAGCGCCAGGGTTGGGTTGCCACCCTGGCGGAAGGTTTGCGGCCCTGAAATCGGGCCCGGCGGTCAGCGGCCGCCGGCCTCGATCAGGATGCGGTCGGCACTGCACTCGCTGCGGTCACGCGCGCGACGCTCGGCGAACTGGCCATCGACCACCCCGACTAGACTGTCAGCCGGCTTCAGCTCACGAGGCAGCGAGACGCGAACTTCCTGCAGGTACTTGCCGCTGCAGATAAGCAGGAAGTTGTTCTGTGCATCGCGGCTGCCGAAGTCCTTTTCCACGCGCTCGTAGAAGGCGCGCTTCGAAATGGCACCACCGATGTTGGTGACGATGTACTGGCCCGCCGCCGATTGGTCGAGCTGCCGCACCAGGTCCACCGCGCGGCGGAAGTAGGCGTCGTCGTCCATCTGGGTCTGGCAGATGCCGTGCTTGTCCCACTGGTAACGGCCGAAGCTGGTGCCGTAGCGGAAGTTCGGCATCCAGGGGCGGACGTAGGCCAGTGTGTCGCCGCTGAGCTTCATCTCTGGCCCGGCGCAGTGGCCGTAGTCCTTACCGCAAGACTGGCGATTGGGCCAGAGGCCATGCAGGGTCAGGTGGGAGATTTGCAGCTCACCGGAATCCAGGCCTTCGCACTCAGGCTTCTTGCCCTTGTAGCGGGCATGTTCACAAAAGCCCGGCTGCCAGGTGGCGGCCAACACGTAGCTGTCGTGCTGGTCCGGCACGTTGCAGGCGCCAGCGCTCTCTCCGGAGGCGGCAGCCTTGCCCGTATTGAACGCAAGCCCCTCGGCCGAGCCGCAGTCGGCAGACACCCAGCGCAATGGCGTGTCACTGCCCGGAACGCGGATACGTAGCCAGTCGTACTCGCGCTTGTTCACCTCCACCACCTCGTAACGCTGGCCCGGCTGCACCTTGAGGTCGTCCGGGTTGGTCTGCTTGCGGATGGACTGGAAGGCTTCGCAATGCTGGCGGGCCACGAAGCTGCCCTGGGCAGGCTCGGCCCAGGCGGAAACGCTCGACCATACACCGACAAGGCCGGCGAGCAGTGCCGCAAAGGGGGCTTTCATGGAGACTCCTGACTGGAGATGCCGGGGCAAGGAGCACCCGGCACAGCGGATCAGACGGCGACCGGGGCCTTGATGTGCGGGTGCGACTGGTAGCCCACCAACTCGAAATCCTCGAACGTGAAGGCAAACAGGTCTTTCACGGCCGGGTTGAGCTTCATCGTCGGCAGCGGCAGCGGCTCGCGGGTGAGCTGCAGGTCGGTCTGCTCAATGTGGTTGGCGTACAGGTGGCAGTCGCCACCGGTCCAGATGAACTCGCCGGGCTCCAGGTCGCACACCTGGGCCACCATCAGGGTCAGCAGCGCGTAGCTGGCGATGTTGAAGGGCACGCCGAGGAAGATATCCGCGGAGCGCTGGTAGAGCTGGCAGCTCAACTTGCCGTCGGCCACGTAGAACTGGAACAGCGCGTGGCAGGGCGGCAGGGCCATCTCGTCCACCAGTGCCGGGTTCCAGGCAGAAACGATCAGCCGGCGCGAGTCCGGGCTTTTCTTGATCATTTCCACGACCTTGGCGATCTGGTCGATGGACTCGCCGTTGGGCGCCGGCCAGGAGCGCCACTGGTAGCCATAGACCGGCCCCAGGTTGCCCTCTTCGTCGGCCCATTCATCCCAGATGGAGACGCCGTTGTCCTTCAGGTACTTGATGTTGGTGTCGCCCTGAAGGAACCACAGCAGCTCATGGATGATGGATTTGAGGTGGCACTTCTTGGTGGTCACCATAGGGAAACCATCGGCCAGATCGAAGCGCATCTGGTGGCCGAACACGCTGTAGGTGCCCGTGCCGGTGCGGTCGCTCTTGAAGGTGCCGGTCTCGCGCACGCGGCGCATCAGGTCAAGGTACTGTTTCATCAGACGACTCCTTGGGCAGCCTGGCGGCGGTGGGCCCAGACGATCATGGCAATGCCACCGAGGATCATGGGCAGGCAGAGGATCTGGCCCATGGTCAGCCAGCCAAAGGCCAGGTAACCGAGCTGGGCATCAGGTACGCGAACGAACTCCACCGTGAAACGGAAAATGCCGTAGAACAGCGCGAACATGCCGGAAACCGCCATGGTCGGCCGGGGTTTGCGCGAGTAGAACCAGAGGATGGCGAACAGCGCCACGCCTTCCAGGGCGAACTGGTAGAGCTGCGACGGATGGCGCGGCAACTGCGCCGGATCGGTAGGGAAGATCATCGCCCAGGGCAGGTCGGTGGCCTTGCCCCACAGCTCGGCGTTGATGAAGTTGCCTATGCGGCCGGCACCCAGGCCGATGGGCACCAGCGGCGCGATGAAGTCCATCAGCTGGAAGAAGCTCTTGTTGTTGCGCTTGCCGAACCAGAGGGTCGCCAGCATCACACCGATCAGACCACCGTGGAACGACATGCCGCCCTTCCAGACTTCGAAGATCAGCAGCGGGTTGGCGATGTAGGCCGACAGGTCGTAGAACAGCACATAGCCGAGGCGCCCACCGGCAATCACACCCAGGGCGACCCAGAACACCAGGTCGGAGAGCTTCTCCTTGGTCCAGGCGGGGTCGAAGGCCTTCAGCCGGCGCGAAGCCAGCCACCAGGCGCCACCGATGCCGATGAGGTACATCAGGCCATACCAGTGGATTTTCAGTGGACCGATAGCCAGGGCCACCGGGTCGATCTGGGGATAAGCCAGCATCACAGCTCCTTAGATCAGGAAGTTCAGGCCCACTGCCAGCAGCAGCAGGGCGAACAGGCGCTTCAGCAGGCGCGGCGACAGCCGATGGGCCAGACGCGCGCCGAAACGGGCGAAAAACATGCTGGTGACGGCAATGCCCACCAGCGCCGGAAGGTAGACGAAACCCAGGCTGTAAGGCGGCAAATTGGCGTTGTTCCAACCCAGCGCCATGAATGACAGCGCGCTCGCCGCAGCGATCGGCAAACCGCAGGCCGCGGAGGTGGCCACCGCCTGCTGGATGGGTACGCTGCGCCAGGTCAGGAAGGGAACGGTCAGCGACCCTCCACCTATGCCGAAGATGGCCGACGCCCATCCGATCACCAGGCCTGCCAGGGTCAGCCCAGGCTTGCCTGGGACATCTCGGCTGGCCTTGGGTTTCAGGTCAAGGCCCATCTGCATCGCTACAAGTATGGCGAAGATACCGATGATCTTCTGCAACATCGGTCCCTGGATGCCAGCTGCTGTCAGGGAACCCAGACCGGCGCCGAGCAGGATGCCGACCGCCATCCAGGCGAAGACCGGCCAACGCACCGCACCCTTGCGGTGATGCTCGCGCACCGAGTTGACCGAAGTGAAGATGATGGTGGCCAGGGAAGTGCCCACGGCCAGGTGAGTGAGGATGCCCGGGTCGAAGCCGTGAGCGGTGAAACTGAATACCAGCACCGGCACGATGATCATGCCGCCACCGACGCCGAACAGCCCGGCCAGCACCCCGGCACAGGCGCCAAGCACCAGGTAGAGCAGGAATTCCATGGACACCCCCGAAAACAAAGCGGCATGTTAACGGAAGGCTGTTTCACGCTCCACCTGGGGCGATGGATACCTGCCGAATGCTGCCGATAACACCCATGGAAAAGCGCGTTCAGCCGATGTAGCTTTCATACCGGCTGCTACACTCCGGCTCACAACAAGGAGAAGACTCCATGTGCCTGATCGTATTCGCATGGCGCCCCGGACACGAAGTCCCGCTGGTGCTCGCGGCAAACCGCGATGAATTCTACGCACGTCCCACCCTTCCCATGGCGAGATGGGAAGACGCGCCCGGCGTGATTGCCGGCCGCGACCTGGAAGCCGGAGGCACCTGGCTTGGCGCCGGGCCCAAAGGTCGCTTCGCCGCACTCACCAACATCCGCGACGCGCGCACGCCCCCGGTTGGCCGAACCCGTGGCGAGCTCTGCGTGCAGTACCTGCGCGGCAGCATGGGGCCGGGAGAGTTCCTCGAAGACGCCTGGCGCCGCGCCAACGACTACGCGGGCTTCAACCTGGTGATCGGGGACGACCGCGAACTCTGGTTCCTCAACCCACGCAGTGGTGGACCGATCAACCTCAAGGCCGGTGTCTATGGTGTTTCCAACGCAGACCTGGACACCCCTTGGCCGAAGGTCGAGCGCGGCAAGGCGGCCATCGCCGAATGCCTGGCGCCGCCGTCCACCGATGCCCTGCTGAACCTGCTGCACGACCCGGAAGTAGCGCCGGATCACATCCTGCCGGACACCGGCGTGGGCCTGAACACCGAGCGCATGCTTTCCAGCGTGTTCATCGCCACCCGCACCTACGGCACCCGCGCCAGCTCGGCGCTGATCGTCCGCGCCGACGGCAGTCGCGAGCTGATGGAACGCAGCTACGGTCCCTACGGTGCCAAGCTGGGGGATGTGAGGGTGGAACTGCAGGACTAGCCCCGGAACCCTGCGGGCCTCATCTCAATCGCGAAGGCATTCGCTGACAAGAAATGGCGCCTTGATTCCCGGAAAAACAAAGGCCACCCGAAGGTGGCCTTTGTGCTTTGCAGCGCTGGATCAGGCGGTCTGGGTAGACGCCGGTTTCCAGTTGGAGGACGAAGCTTCCTCGGCCATGGTTTCCATCGCCTGCTGGATCGCGCGCTTGCGACGCTCCTCGGCCTGACGGGTGAAGAACCAGGCGAAGAAGGTGAACAGCGAGACGGTCAGCAGGATCAGGCTGGCCACCGCGTTGATCTCCGGCTTCACGCCCAGACGCACAGCGGAGAAGACCTCCATCGGCAGGGTGGTGGAACCGGGGCCGGACACGAAGCTCGCCAGCACCAGGTCGTCCAGCGACAGGGCGAAGGACATCATGCCGCCCGCCGCCAGGGAGGGTGCGATCATCGGGATGGTGATCAGGATGAACACCTTCCACGGCCGCGCGCCCAGGTCCATGGCGGCTTCCTCGATGGACAGGTCCAGCTCGCGCAGACGCGCCGACACCACAATGGCCACATAGGCCGAGCAGAAGGTGGTGTGAGCGATCCAGATGGTGACGATGCCGCGCTCCTGGGGCCAACCGATCAGCTGCGCCATGGCCACGAAGAGCAGCAGCAGCGACAGACCGGTGATCACTTCAGGCATGACCAGCGGCGCAGTGACCATGCCGCCGAACAGGGTGCGGCCACGGAAACGCGGGATGCGGGTCAGCACGAAGGCAGCCAGGGTCCCCAGGGCCACAGCGGCGACTGCGGTGTAGAGGGCGATCTCCAGGGAACGACCCACCGAGTTCATCAGTTGGGTATTGTCCAGGAGGCCCACGTACCACTTCACCGACCAGCCGCCCCAGACCGTCACCAGCTTGGAAGCGTTGAAGGAGTAGATGACCAGGATGACCATCGGCAGGTAGATGAACAGCAAACCTGCCCACAGCATCAGCGTGGAGAAACTGAAGCGCTTCATACCTTGCCCTCCAGCTCTTTCGCCTGGTTACGGTTGAAGAGAATGATAGGTATCAGCAGGATCGCCAGCATCACCACTGCCAGGGCGGATGCCACCGGCCAGTCGCGGTTGTTGAAGAACTCCTGCCACAGCACCTTGCCGATCATCAGGGTCTCGGGGCCGCCGAGCAGTTCCGGGATCACGAACTCGCCCACCACCGGGATGAACACCAGCATCGAGCCGGCAATGATGCCGTTCTTCGACAGCGGCACGGTGATCTTCCAGAAGTTGTTGAAGTTGCTCGAACCCAGGTCCGAGGCAGCCTCCAACAGGCTTTGATCATGCTTCACCAGGTTGGCGTAGAGCGGCAGGATCATGAACGGCAGGTACGAATAGACGATGCCGATGTACACCGCCAGGTTGGTGTTGAGGATCTGCAGCGGTTCGTCGATCAGACCAATGCCCATCAGGAAGGCATTGAGCAGGCCGTTGTTGCTGAGGATGCCCATCCAGGCATAGACGCGGATCAGGATCGCAGTCCAGGTCGGCATCATGATCAGCAGCAGCAGCACGGTCTGGGCTTCCTTGCTGGCCCGGGCGATGGCATAGGCCATCGGGTAGCCGATCAGCAGGCAGATCAGGGTGCTGAAGAAGGCAATCTTCAGCGAGCCCATATAGGCCGCCAGATACAGCTCGTCCTCCTGGAGCATCAGGTAGTTGCCCAGATTGAGGATGAGCTGGATCTGGTTTTCCGCCCAGGTGTAGATCTCCGTGTACGGCGGAATCGCCACATCGGCTTCGGCGAAGCTGATCTTCAGCACGATGGCGAAGGGCAGCAGGAAGAACAGGAACAGCCAGAAGAACGGTAGCCCGATGACGAGTTGTCGACCGGACGGCAGCAGGTTTTTCAGTTTGGGAGTTTTCATGACCGCAGCACCACTCCGCTGTCGTCTTCCCACCAGACGAACACTTCGTCATCCCAGGTCGGACGGGCGCCGCGGCGCTCGGCGTTAGCCACGAAGGACTGGACGATGGTGCCGTTCGGCAGCTTGACGTAGAACACCGAGTGACCGCCCAGGTAGGCGATGTCGTGGACTCGGCCGCGCGACCAGTTGTATTCGCAGGTCGGCTGCTCGGTGGTCACCAGCAGCTTTTCCGGGCGCAGCGCGTAGGTGATGCGCTTGTCCTGCACCGAGGTGGTTACACCATGGCCGACGAAGATCGGGCGCTCCAGTTGCGGGCAGGCGATCAGCGCATGGGCCTCGGCGTCTTCCACCACTTCGCCGTCGAAGAGGTTGACGTTGCCGATGAACTCGCACACCAGGCGACTGATGGGCGTCTCATAGATATCCACAGGGCTGCCGATCTGCTCGATGCAACCCAGGTGCATGATGGCGATGCGCTGGGCCATGGTCATGGCCTCTTCCTGGTCGTGGGTCACCATCACACAGGTCACGCCCACGCGCTCGATGATCTCCACCAGCTCCAGCTGCATCTGCGAACGCAGCTTCTTGTCCAGGGCGCCCATGGGTTCGTCGAGCAGCAGCAGCTTCGGACGCTTGGCCAGCGAACGGGCCAGCGCCACACGCTGACGCTGGCCGCCGGACAGCTGGTGCGGTTTGCGCTTGGCGTACTGGGTCATCTGCACGAGCTTGAGCATCTCGTTGACACGCTCGTCGATCTCGGAGCTCGAGAGCTTGTCCTGTTTAAGTCCGAAGGCGATGTTCTGCGCAACAGTCATATGCGGAAAGAGCGCATAGGACTGGAACATCATGTTGATCGGGCGCTCATAGGGTGGCATGTCGGTGATGTCCACGCCGTCGAGCATGATGCGCCCTTCGGTGGGTCGCTCGAAGCCTGCGAGCATACGCAACAGAGTTGATTTACCCGAACCGGAACCGCCGAGCAGGGCGAAGATCTCACCCTTCTTGATGTCCAGGGACACACTGTCCACGGCCACCGTCTCGTCGAACTTCTTGGTTACCCGGTCGATCTTTACCAGCACCTCTTTAGGCTGCTGGTTGCCCTCGAGGGCTTTCTTGTAGGCACCGGAGGCTATTGCCATTACCACACTCCCAGAAATTGCTGCCCGACCACCGCGGCCGGGCGCGCTTATACAGCATGGGCGTGAACCAGGCTTCCTGCCTGGCGCAGCCAGGGTTGACCCGACGGGCCCGCCACACTACGGGCACCGCCGGCCGTGTATCACTTGCCCGACTTGACCTTGGTCCAGCTGCGGGTCATCAGCCGCTGGACTTTCGGCGGCAGTTCCGCCGAAACGTAGAGCTTGTCCAGCACCGCTTGTGGCGGGTAGACGGACTCGTCGGTGCGTACTTCCTGATCCATGAACTCTCCAGCCTTGAGGTTGGGGTTCGCGTAGCCAACGTAGTCGCTGACCTTGGCGATCACCTCGGGCTTGAGCAGATAGTTGATGAAGGCGTGGGCTTCCTTGGCGTTCGCGGCATCGGCCGGGACGGCCAGCATGTCGAACCAGAGGTTGCCGCCTTCTTTCGGGATCGCGTAGGCAATCTCGATACCCTTGCCGGCTTCTTCGGCGCGAGCGGAGGCCTGGAAGATGTCACCGGAGAAACCGGCAGCGACGCAGATGTCGCCGTTGGCCAGATCGCCGATGTACTTGGAAGAGTGGAAATAGGTGACGTAGGGGCGTACCGCCATCAGCTTCTCCTCGGCCTTCTTGTAGTCGTCCGGGTTGGTGCTGTTGGGGTCCAGGCCCATGTAGTTGAGTACGGCTGGGATCATTTCGTCCGCCGAGTCGAGGAAGGCCACGCCGCACTGGCTGAGCTTCTTCATGTTCTCGGGTTCGAAGATCGCCGCCCAGGAATCGATGTGGTCGACGCCGAGCACAGCCTTGACCTTCTCGACGTTGTAGCCGATGCCGTTGGTGCCCCAGAGATAGGGAACAGCGTACTGGTTACCCGCGTCGTTACGCTCGAGCTGCTTGAGCAGGTTGGGGTCCAGGTTCTGCCAGTTGGGCAGTTGGCTGCGGTCGAGTTTCTGGAACGCGCCCGCCTTGATCTGTTTGCCGAGGAAGTGGTTGGACGGCACAACGACGTCGTAGCCGGTGCGGCCCGCCAGCAACTTACCTTCCAGGGTCTCGTTGGAATCGAATACGTCATACACCGGCTTGATGCCGGTTTCCTTCTGGAAATCCGCCAAGGTGGTCTCGCCGATGTAGTCCGACCAGTTGTAGATATGCACCGTCTGGTCCGCCTGGGCCTGTGACGCCAGGGTCAAGGTAGCGGCGGCAGTGATCATCATCTTGCGGATGGGAGATTGCACAGGTTCGTCCTCTTTTTGTGTCCGGCCGGTGCCGGAAGAAGCCCAGGTTCGTCCCGCAACCCAAGCCAGTGAACTTGCGGTCCGCGCACCGGCGGGGCTCCCCCGCCGGGCACGGCAGCCGTACTTACTTGCCCGACTTGATGGTGGTCCAGGCGCGGGTCATGGCGCGCTGCACCTTGGCCGGCAGGTCCGGGAAGGCATAGAGCTTGGCCATGGTTTCCGCACTCGGGTAAATGCCCGGGTCCTGACGGATCGCCTCGTCGACCAGCGGGGTAGCAGCGGCGTTGCCGTTGGGGAACTGCACCTCGTTGGTGATCTCGGCCATGATTTCCGGCTTCATCAGGAAGTTCATGAACGCGTAGGCGGCTTCCGTGTTCGCAGCGTCAGCTGGGATGGCGACCATGTCGAAGAAGGTACCGGCGCCTTCTTTCGGAATGTTGTAGGCCACGGTCACACCAGCCTTGGCCTCTTCGGCGCGGGACTTGGCCTGGTACACGTCACCCGAGTAACCGACCGCCACGCAGAGGTTGCCGTTGGCCAGGTCGGAGATGTACTTGGAGGAGTGGAAGTAGGTCACGTGCGGACGGATCTTCAGGAACAGCGCTTCGGCTTCCTTCAGCTCCTTGGGGTCCTGGCTGACCGGGCTGTAGCCGAGGTAGTGCAGGGCGATCGGCAGTATCTCGGTCGGCGAGTCGAGGAAGGACACACCGCAGGACTTCAGCTTCTCGATGTTCTCCGGCTTGAACAGCAGGTCCCAGGAATTGACCGGGGCGTTGTCGCCCAGAGCGGCCTTGACCTTGTCCGGGTTGTAACCGATGCCGATGGAACCCCACATGTAGGGGAAGGCGTACTGGTTGCCCGGGTCGGAGACTTCGACGGTCTTCAGCAGGTTGGGGTCCAGGTTCTTCCAGTTCGGCAGCTTGGACTTGTCCAGTGGCTGATAGACCTTGGCCTTGATCTGCTTGGCCAGGAAGTTGTTGGACGGCACCACGATGTCGTAACCGGACTTGCCGGCCAGGAGCTTGGCTTCGAGGGTTTCGTTGGAGTCGAAGACGTCGTAGACGACCTTGATGCCGGTTTCCTTGGTGAACTTCTCGACGGTATCCGCTGCAATGTAGTCCGACCAGTTGTAGACGTGCAGCACCTTGTCGTCAGCCTGGGCCATACCGGCCACGGCACCCGCCAGGGTGATGGCGAGCAGGGTCTTGCCGAAGGTTTTGATCATGCGGGTAGCTCCATTTTTGTTGAAGTGTCCGAGTGGCGTCGTACCGAATACGCCACCACTCGGTGAGCCTGGCCAACGCACCAGCGAAGTCTGGCAAGGTAGAGGGCTTGCTTACAACAGGCGGCATCGCGAAATGCCACCACCAAGCCCTCTTTTCTTAACCTTTGACTTCAGCCGCGGTGAGGTCCAGGCACTTGCGTGCCTTGGTCACCAGTTCGTCGACTTCGTCTTTGCTGATCACCAGCGGCGGCGAAATGATCATTGTGTCGCCCACCGCACGCATGATCAGGCCGTTACGGAAGCAGTGCTCGCGGCACAGCATCCCCACACCACCAGCGAAACGCTCACGGGTCTGCTTGTTCTTGACCAGTTCCAGGGCCGCCACCATGCCGACGCCGCGCGCTTCGCCAACCAACGGGTGGTCAGCCAGCTCCTGCCAGCGTTGCTGCAAATACGGTGCCGTCTCGGCCTTGACCCTCTCGACAATCTTTTCTTCGCGCAGGATGCGGATGTTCTCCAGTGCCACCGCTGCCGCCACCGGGTGACCCGAGTAGGTGAAGCCGTGGTAAAACTCGCCGCCTTCGTTGAGCACTTCAACGATCTCATCACGCACGATCACACCCCCCATGGGGATGTAGCCCGAGGTCAGGCCCTTGGCGATCGGCATCAGGTCCGGGGCGTTACCGTAGTACTGGCTGCCAAACCATTCGCCGGTACGGCCGAAGCCGCAAATCACTTCGTCGGCGACAAAAAGGATGTCGTACTTGGCGAGGATCTCGCGGATCTTCGGCCAGTAGGTTTCCGGCGGGACGATCACGCCGCCCGCGCCCTGGATCGGCTCGGCGATGAAGGCCGCAACCTTGTCCTCGCCAACTTCGAGAATCTTCTTCTCCAGCTGCTCGGCGGCCCAGACACCGAACTCGGCGGGCGCCATGTCACCGCCCTCGCCGTACCAGTAAGGCTGGTCGATGTGCTCGATGCCGGGAATCGGCAGGTCACCCTGACCGTGCAGGGCCTTCATCCCGCCCAGGCTGACACCGGCGACGGTGGAGCCGTGGTAGCCGTTCCAGCGACCGATGATGACTTTCTTCTGCGGCTGCCCCTTGGTCGCCCAGTAGTGGCGGACCATGCGCAGCACGGTGTCGTTGGCTTCCGAACCCGAGCCGGTGAAGAACACATGGTTCATGCCTTCCGGCGCGATCTCGGCTATCGCCTTGGAGAGTTCCACCGCTGGCGGGTGCGCGGTCTGGAAGAACAGGTTGTAGAAAGGCAGCTCTCGCATCTGCCGGGTCGCCGCCTGAACCAGCTCCTCGCGGCCGTAGCCGACGTTCACACACCAGAGACCGGCCATGCCATCGAGGATCTTGTTGCCTTCGCTGTCCCAGATGTACACACCTTCGGCCTTGGTGATGATCCTCGCACCCTTGGCGTTCAGCGCCTTGTAGTCGGTGAACGGCGGCAGGTGGTGGTCACGACCGAGCGCTTGCCATTCAAGGGTCTTGGGGTTGGTCACTTGGCTATTCATTTCTCTACCTCAGTAAACACGTATCAGGAGGGCCGGCCGAGGCGGCCGGCCTCCGTTCCGGATCAGACGGAGAGCAGCAGGAACTCGCGTTCCCAGGAGCTGATCACCCGCTTGAAGTTTTCATGCTCGGCACGCTTGACCGCCACATAGGCCGTCACGAACTTGCCGCCCAGGTATTTCTCGATATCCCGGCAGGACTCCATGCGCTCCAGCGCTGCCTCGAGGGTCAGCGGCAGGCGCAGGTTGCGGCGTTCATAGCCGCGCCCCTTGACCGGAGCGCTGGGGTTCACACCCTCTACCATGCCGATGTAACCGCACAGCAAGCTGGCGGCGATGGCCAGGTAGGGGTTGGCGTCCGCCCCGGCCAGGCGGTTCTCCACGCGGCGGTTCTGCGGACCGGCATCCGGTACACGCAGGCCCACCGTGCGGTTCTCCTCGCCCCATTCCACGTTCACCGGCGCGGAGGTGTCCGGCAGGAAACGGCGGAAGGAGTTCACGTTCGGCGCGAACAGCGGCAGCACTTCGGGGATGTACTTTTGCAGACCGCCGATGTGGTTCAGGAACAGCTCGCTCATGGAACCGTCATCGTTGGAGAAGATGTTCTTCCCGGTCTTGATGTCGATCACGCTCTGGTGCAGGTGCATGGCGCTGCCCGGCTCATCGGTGATCGGCTTGGCCATGAAGGTCGCCGCCACGTTGTGCTTGAGCGCGGCCTCGCGCATGGTGCGCTTGAACACCAGGATCTGGTCAGCCAGGTCCAGGGCGTCGCCGTGGCGGAAGTTGATCTCCATCTGCGCCGGACCTTCCTCGTGGATCAAGGTGTCGAGGTCCAGGTCCTGCGTCTCGCACCAGTCGTACATATCCTCGAACAGCGGGTCGAACTCGTTCGCCGCATCGATGGAGAAAGACTGGCGACCGGTTTCCGGGCGGCCCGAGCGACCCAGGGGGGCCTGCAGCGGGAAGTCCGGGTCGTCGCAACGCTTGGTCAGGTAGAACTCCATCTCCGGCGCGACGATGGGCTTCCAGCCCTTGTCGGCATAGAGCTTGAGCACGCGCTTGAGCAGGTTGCGCGGGGACAGCTCGATGGGGTTGCCCTGCTTGTCGAAGGTGTCGTGGATCACCATTGCGGTGGGCTCGATGGCCCAGGGCACCAGGTATACGGCGTTCTCGTCCGGGCGGCAGAACATATCGATGTCCGCCGGGTCGAGCAGCTCGTAATAGATGTCGTCCTCAACATAGTCGCCGGTCACGGTCTGCAGCAGTACGCTCTCGGGGAGACGCATGCCCTTCTCGTCCAGGAACTTGTTGGTCGGCGAGATCTTACCGCGAGCAATGCCGGTAAGATCGCTGATCATGCATTCAACTTCGGTGATTTTGCGTTCTTTCAGCCAGCTAGTCAGCTGGTCGAGCTTGGTAGTCATAAAGACCTCAGGGTTGAGAGCTTCGCTAGGAGGCATCTACAGGTTCGTGCTGTTCACGCTCATCGAGACACCGGCCGCGATCAGTACAGTCCGAACTGCGCGACACGGCAAATCGCCGGTTTCCTGAAGAGTTCTCCCGCTCAGCGTTGCCCCGCCTTCTCCCTGCAAGCCTCACCAAAGGCCTGGAAGATGGCGAGATAGTTCGGGTTGGTCCGCACTTGCCACTCGGGATGCCACTGCACCCCAAGGGCAAAGCTCTTGGCGCCTTCGACCGAAAAGGCCTCGACCAACCCATCGGGCGCCAGAGCCTCTACATGCAGGCCCGGCGCCAGACGTTCAACGCCCTGGCCATGAATGGAGTTGACTTGAATCTCGGACGGCAAGCCGATGCCGTCGAGCACGCCACCCGGCTGCACCCGCAGCAGGTGACGGGGAGCGTATTGCACCTCGAGCGGCTCGTCGGCCGGCTCGCGGTGGTCCATGAATCCTTCTACTTCATGCACGCGCTGGTGCAGGGTGCCGCCAAAGGCCACGTTCATTTCCTGGAAACCACGGCAAATGCCCAGAACGGGAATACCGGCGGCGATGGCCGCACGGACCAGAGGCAGAGTAGTGCGATCCCGGGCGGGATCATGACGGGTGCCGGGCTCGGAAGCGGGGCCGCTATAATGATGGGGCTCTACATTAGAAGGAGAGCCGGTAAAGAGAAGACCGTCCAGGCTGGCCAGCAGGCTCGCCTGGTCCATCAGTTCAGCCAGGGCCGGGATCACTAGCGGAACACCACCAGCTCCGACCGCCACCGCACGAACATACTTGTCACCCGCTATATGATAAGTCTGAGGACCGATCTCTCTGGTGCAAGCGGAGACGCCGATCAACGGCAGGCGAGACATGAGACACCCGTTTTATTTGTCTGTTATGGGTTGCGACCGAGCTTAGCGTTGTTCATTTTTTTACACAATAGGGCTGTAAAAAATTGAACACGCCCCGCTGAGCACCGCAGCCGGCAGGGCTCTGAGAGAGGTTCGGATGCCCCAGAACGCCCCAAAACTGGCCATTGAGCCCGTTTTTGGGGCAAAATAGGGCTCGCTTGACATCGAGGGGTGATTCGGATTGACTCACACCTTAGATAGAGCGTGATTGATATTTTTAACAATAAAGGTGTTGCATCATGTCGGTACCCCCGCGTGCCGTTCAGCTTCAAGAAGCGAACGAGTTCCTTAAGGAGCATCCTGAGGTCCAGTTCGTCGACCTGTTGATTGCAGATATGAATGGAGTGGTACGAGGCAAGCGAATCGAACGCGCCAGCCTGACCAAAGTCTACGAGAAAGGCATCAACCTCCCCGCTTCCATCTTCGCTCTCGATATCAACGGATCCACCGTCGAAAGCACCGGCCTCGGCCTGGACATCGGCGACGCAGACCGCATCTGCTATCCCATCCCCGACACCCTCAGCGACGAACCCTGGCAGAAGCGCCCGACCGCGCAGCTGCTTATGACCATGCATGAGGTCGAAGGCGAAGGCGAACCCTTCTTTGCCGACCCTCGCGAGGTCCTGCGTCGTGTGGTGGAGAAATTCGATGAGCTCGGCCTGACCATCTGCGCCGCGTTCGAACTGGAGTTCTACCTGATCGACCAGGAGAACATCAACGGCCGTCCGCAGCCGCCGCGTTCTCCCATCTCCGGCAAGCGTCCGCAGTCCACCCAGGTGTACCTGATCGACGACCTCGACGAATACGCCGACTGCCTGCAGGACATCCTCGAAGGCGCCAAGGTCCAGGGCATCCCGGCCGACGCGATCGTCAAGGAAAGTGCCCCGGCCCAGTTCGAAGTCAACCTGCATCACGTTGAAGACGCCCTGAAGGCCTGCGACTACGCCGTACTGCTCAAGCGTCTGATCAAGAACATCGCCTACGACCATGAAATGGATACCACCTTCATGGCCAAGCCCTACCCGGGCCAGGCGGGCAACGGCCTGCACGTGCATATCTCGCTGATCGACAAGAAGACCGGCAAGAACATCTTCACCGCCGATGATCCCGAGCAGAACGCCGCTTTGCGTCATGCGGTCGGCGGTGTGCTCGAGACCATGCCTGCATCCATGGGCTTCCTCTGCCCGAACGTGAACTCCTACCGCCGTTTCGGCGCGCAGTTCTACGTGCCGAACGCGCCGAGCTGGGGTTTGGACAACCGTACCGTAGCTGTTCGCGTGCCCACCGGTAGCGCAGATGCCGTGCGCATCGAACACCGCGTGGCCGGTGCCGACGCCAACCCTTACCTGATGATGTCGGCCATCCTTGCGGGCATTCACCACGGTCTGACCAACAAGGTCGAGCCGGGGGCGCCCATCGAAGGCAACTCCTACGAACAGCTGGAGCAAAGCCTGCCGAACAACCTGCGCGATGCCTTGCGCGAGCTGGACGACAGCGAAGTCCTGGCCAAGTACATCAGCCCGGACTACATCGACATCTTCGTCGCCTGTAAGGAAAGCGAGCTGGAGGAGTTCGAGCACTCCATCTCCGACCTCGAGTACAACTGGTACCTGCATACCGTGTAAGCGAGTCCACAACGCCGGCCCCAGGGCCGGCGTTGTCGTATCTGGACCCTTTGCAACATCCGGCGCAACGGACCCTTCCGGCCGCCTGCGCCTTGCAGCACCCGCAAGAAACCACAACAAACAGAACCTGCATGCTTTATCAGGGAGGACGTCATGCCCCGCTTGCTCGCCCCGCTGTTGCTCGCATTGCTCCCCGCACTGGCCCAGGCCGAAGACCTGATCCGTGTCTACAACTGGAACGACTACATTGCCCCGGAGGTGCTGGAAGAGTTCCAGAAAGAAACCGGCATCAAGGTCGAGTACCACACCTTCAGCAGCGCCGAAGAGCTGGACAACGCGCTGGCCAGCGGCGAACCGATCGACGTGGCAGTCCCCTCGCACAACGACCTGCCGCGACTGATCAAGGAAGGCCGCCTGCAACCCCTGGACTTCTCCCGACTGCCCAACCGCCAGCACCTGGACAAGCAACTGCTGAGCAAGCTGGCCGCCATGGACCCGAACAACCAGCATGCCGTGCCCTACCTCTGGGGTGCCGTTGGCCTGGCCGTGAACACGCCCCTGGCGGAGAAGGCCTTTGGCGGCCCGCTGCCCCAGAGCTGGAGCCTGCTGTTCGATGCCGAACAGAGTGCGCGCCTTGGCCAGTGCGGCATCAGCCTGCTGGACGCCCCCGACGAAACCCTCGCCGTGCTGTTCAACTACCAGGGCCGTAACTTCGCCCGCAGCGCGCCAAGCCGGCTCAAGCGCAGCGCCGAGGCACTCAATGGCCTGCGCCCGAACCTGCGCTACATCGACAGCGAGCGCTACATTGCTGATCTCAATGCCGGCAACCTCTGCGTCGCCATGGCCTGGGTCGGCGACGCCCTGAACGCCGCCGCGGCCGGCCAGCCGGTGACCTTCATGGTCCCGGACGAAGGCTCGGTGGTCTTCATCGACAATCTGGCGATCCCCACCAGCGCCAACCGCGCCGACCTCGCACACCGGTTCATCGACTTCATGCTGCGTCCGCAGGTGGCGGCAAAGGTCACCAGCGCCACCCTCTACCCGAGCGGTAACGCTGACGCCCGCCAGTACCTGGATGATTCCCTGCGCAACCAGCCCGGCCTGTACCCGGACAAGGACACCAAGCGTCGCCTGTTCCCGGTCGAGCCAGTGCCGGAGAAGCTCAGCGCCACCCGCGACGAAGTCTGGACGGCGTTTCGCGAAGGCCTATAGGGGCGAATTTATTCGCCAAGCAGGACGCAGTCCGGCCAGAAAATCCTCTCTCCCGCGGCCCTCTGCCGCACGCGGGAGAGGGGGCCATGCATCCGCTCTCTTGCTCCTGAACCACCGCCTGGCGTCCAATAGCGCCTCTTCGGAAAGGAGCCTCCCATGCCGCGTCCCGCCACCGCCCGCAAACCGCGCGCCAGCAGTCAGCTGCGCATCGCCGGGATTCTCGACGCCGCCCGCGCCCTGCTGGCCGAACAGGGCGTGGCCAACCTGTCGATCTACAGCGTTGCCGAGCGCGCAGAGATGCCGCCCTCCTCCGTCTACCACTTCTTCGCCAGCGTGCCGGCGATCCTCGAAGCGCTGACTGCCGACATCCACGCCGCCTTTCGCGCCTGCCTGCAGCAACCCATCGAGCACGACGGCCTGCGCCACTGGCACGACCTCTCGCGGCTGGTGGAAGAGCGCATGCTGTCGATCTACGCCGCCGACGCCGCTGCGCGTCAGCTGATCCTCGCCCAGCACGGCCTCACCGAAGTCACCCAGGCCGACCGCCAGCACGACATCGAACTGGGCCGACTGATGCACGCCCTCTTCGCGCGCCACTTCGAGTTGCCGGTGCTGCCGGATGACGTCGACGTCTTCGCCCTGGCCATGGAACTGGGCGACCGCGTCTACGCCCGCTCGGTGCAGCTGCACGGCGCAATCACCCCGCGCCTGGCTGAAGAAGGCATGCGCGTATTCGACGCCTACCTCGGTCTCTACTTGCCGCCCTACCTGCCCAAGCGCGCCCTTCCGCGGGACGACTGAATTCACGCAAAACCGATATTTATCCGCAAATAAATCAAGAATCAGCCTTTGATAGATAAATCTAGCTTTGAAAGCGGATTTTTATCGGATATAAAGTCGCCATCCGCACGGCGGCACACTCCGCCAGCACGGAAAAACCACCGATTGCCGATAGATATCCGGCAACCGGCCCTGATTCGTACTGACGAGGTGTTCCATGTCCCGCATCGTTACCGTCGCCGCCACCCAGATGGCCTGCTCCTGGAATCGCGCCGCGAATATCGCTAACGCCGAGAAACTGGTCCGCGCGGCTGCCGCCAAAGGCGCCCAGATCATCCTGATCCAGGAGCTCTTCGAGACCCCCTACTTCTGCCAGAAGCCGAACCCGGACTATCTGCAACTGGCCACCCCGACCGAGACCAACGAAGCCATCGCGCATTTCCAGAATGTCGCCAAGGAACTGCAGGTCGTGCTGCCCATCAGCTACTTCGAGCAGGCTGGCCGTGCACGCTTCAACAGCATCGCCATCATCGATGCCGACGGCAGCAACCTCGGCGTCTACCGCAAGAGCCACATCCCGGACGGCCCCGGCTACCACGAGAAGTACTACTTCAACCCGGGCGACACCGGTTTCAAAGTCTGGAACACCCGCTACGCCAAGATCGGCGTGGGCATCTGCTGGGACCAGTGGTTCCCGGAAGCGGCCCGCAGCATGGCCCTGCTGGGTGCCGAGATCCTCTTCTACCCGACCGCCATCGGCAGCGAGCCGCATGATGCGAACATCACCTCGCGTGATCACTGGCAGCGCGTGCAACAAGGCCATGCCGGCGCCAACCTGATGCCGCTGGTGGCGTCCAACCGCATCGGCAAGGAAGAGCAGGACGGCTACGACATCACCTTCTATGGCTCCTCCTTCATCGCCGACCAGTTCGGCGCCAAGGTCGAGGAACTCAACGAGACCGAAGAAGGCATCCTGGTGCACAGCTTCGACCTCGACAAACTGGAGCATGTGCGCAGCGCCTGGGGTGTGTTCCGCGACCGCCGCCCGAACCTATACTCCCCGATCAAGACCCTGGACGGCTCCCTCGAGTCGTAATGCCCGAATCCAGGGGCCAGCCCGATGGCGATGCACTGTTCGCCAGCGGGTTGGCCCCTGCTCCATTTCAGACGGTGAATTGTTGATGAACACACTGAGCAGCCTCCCCCGCGATGACGGCTTCCGCATGCCGGCCGAATGGGAACCCCATACCCGCACCTGGATGGTCTGGCCGGAACGCCCCGACAACTGGCGCCTCGGCGGAAAGCCCGCGCAAGCGGCCTTCACCGCCGTGGCCAAGGCCATCGCCCGCTTCGAGCCGGTGACCGTCTGCGTCTCCGCCACCCAGTACGAGAATGCCCGCGCACGCCTCGACGAACCGAACATCCGCGTGGTGGAAATCAGCACAGACGACGCCTGGGTCCGCGATACCGGCCCGACCTTCGTGGTCAACGACAACGGCGACGTGCGCGGCGTGGACTGGACCTTCAACGCCTGGGGCGGCTTCGACGGCGGCCTCTACTTCCCCTGGAACCGCGATGACCAGGTGGCCCGCAAGGTCCTCGAAATCGAAGGCTGCAAGCGTTACCGCACCGATGGCTTCGTGCTGGAAGGCGGCTCCATCCACGTGGATGGCGAAGGCACCCTGATCACCACCGAAGAGTGCCTGCTGAACAAGAACCGCAACCCGCACCTGACCCGCGACCTGATCGAAGCCGTGCTGCGCGAGCAACTGTCGATCGAGACTGTGATCTGGCTGCCGGACGGCCTGTACAACGACGAGACCGACGGCCATGTGGATAACTTCTGCTGCTACGTGCGCCCGGGCGAAGTCCTGCTGGCCTGGACCGATGACCCGCACGACCCGAACTTCCCGCGCTGCCAGGCGGCCATGAAGGTTCTGGAGCACGCCCGCGACGCCAAGGGCCGCCAGCTGGTAGTGCACAAGATGCCGATCCCCGGCCCGATCTACGCCACCGAGGAAGAATGCGCCGGTGTGGACCTGGTGGAAGGCACCCAGGAACGCGATCCGTCGATCCGCCTGGCTGGCTCCTACGTGAACTTCCTGATCGTCAACGGCGGCATCGTCGCGCCCAAGTTCGACGACGCGAAAGACGCCACGGCCGAAGCCATCTTGAAGCGCGTCTTCCCGCAGCACGAAGTGGTGATGGTGCCCGGCCGCGAGATCCTCCTCGGCGGCGGCAACATCCACTGCATCACCCAACAGCAACCGGCGCCGCAAAAGCGCTGAGCCAAGCTGGAATGAACGAACCCCCGCAGATGCGGGGGTTCGTTTTTTGTATCCGTAGGATGGGTAGAGCCTGCGAAACCCATCGAATGCTGGGCACGCCAGCATGGGTTTCGCTCCGCTCTACCCATCCTACGGAAGCACAGCCTGCATCACAGCTTCGCAATCGACACCTCGGTGGATTTCACGAAGGCAATCACCTCGGAGCCGATGCCCAGTTCCAGCTCGCGCACGGAGCGGGTGGTGATGACGGAAGTCACGATGCCGGCGGCGGTCTGCACGTCGATCTCCGAGAGCACCGGGCCTTCGATGATTTCCTTGATAGTGCCCTTGAACTGGTTGCGGACGTTGATGGCTTTGATGGTCATGGCGGTTATTCCTTTGCTCGGGGTATTGGGGTTTGGGTCAAAGTGCCCAACGCAATTGCGTGGGCAGGGGGGATATGGGTTCGGGTTCCGGCGGGGCCGGCGGTAGCGCCAGCACCCGGTCCAGCACTTCGGCTTCCAGCGCAGCGAGACGGGCCGAGCCACGGGCTCGCGGACGTTGCAGCTCAACCGGTAGATCCAGGCCGATTGCACCGTCCTCGATCAGGATCACCCGGTCGGCAACGGCCACCGCCTCACTCACGTCGTGGGTCACCAGCAGGACAGTGAAACCGTGTTGCTGCCAGAGGCGCTCGATCAACTGCTGCATCTCGATGCGGGTCAGGGCATCTAGGGCACCCAGGGGCTCGTCCAGCAGCAGCAGGCGCGGTTGGTGGATCAGGGCGCGGGCCAAGGCCACGCGCTGCTTCTGGCCACCGGAGAGCGCCGCCGGCCACTCATGCGCACGGTCGGCCAGCCCCACTGCGTCCAAGGCTTCGAGGGCGCGCGGACGCCAGTCGCCGGAGAGGCCCAGGCCGACGTTGTCGATCACCCGTTTCCAGGGCAATAGGCGCGCATCCTGGAACATCAGGCGAGTGTCCTCGCGGGCGTCTTCCAACGGCGCCGAGCCGGCCAGCAGCTCGCCACGGGAGGGCTTGTCCAACCCGGCCAACAGGCGCAGCAGGGTGCTCTTGCCGCACCCGCTGCGACCGACCACCGCAACGAACTGGCCGGCAGGAATCAGCAGGTCGATGCCCTTGAGCACTTCACGCTCGCCAAAGGCCTTGCCGATTCCGCGCAGCGCCAGCGGTATGCCGCGCTTGAGGCGTTGTGGAACCTGGGCAGCGGTCATGCGGCACCTCCCTTGGCCTGGTAAGCCGGGTGCCAGCGCAACCAGACGCGCTCCAGGCCCCGAGCGGCGACGTCGGCCAGCTTGCCGAGCACCGCGTAGAGCAGGATCGCCAGAACCACCACATCGGTCTGCAGGAACTCGCGGGCGTTCATCGCCAGGTAGCCGATGCCGGAGCTGGCGGAAATCGTCTCGGCGACGATCAGCGTCAGCCACATGAAGCCAAGGGCGAAACGCACGCCCACCAGGATCGAGGGCAGCGCCCCGGGCAGGATCATCTGGCTGAACAGTGCGAAGCCGGACAACCCGTAACTGCGCGCCATTTCCACCAGCGCCGGGTCTACGTTGCGGATGCCGTGGTAGGTGTTGAGGTAAATGGGGAACAGGGTGCCGAGGGCAACCAGGAAAATCTTCGCCGATTCATCGATGCCGAACCACAGGATCACCAGTGGAATCAGCGCCAGGTGCGGCACGTTACGGATCATCTGCACCGAGCTGTCCAGTAGGCGCTCGCCCCACTTCGACAGGCCGGTAATGAAGCCCAGCAACAGGCCGAGGCCGCCGCCGATGGCGAAGCCGATACCCGCACGCCAGCCGCTGATGGCCAGATGGGTCCAGATCTCGCCGCTGGACAGCAGGCTCCAGCCCGCCGCCAGCACCGCGCTTGGCGCTGGCAGGATGCGGGTGGAGAGCAGGCCGGTTGCCACTGCACCCTGCCAGATCGCCAGCAGCGCCACGGGCAAGGCCCAGGGCGCCAGGCGCAGGAGTATGGAATTGAATTTCATCCCCGCGCCCTCAGCTCTGCGACGCCAGCTTGGCTTCGGGCAGGGCCTCGTTGGCCACCATCTCGCCGAAGGGGCTGACGAAGCCCAGCCCGTCGTTGGTGCGCGGAGGGGCCACATCCAGGTGCGGGAACAGCAGTTCGGCGACACGATAGGACTCTTCCAGGTGCGGATAGCCGGAGAAGATGAAGGTATCGATGCCGAGGTCGGCGTATTCCTTCACCCGCGCGGCCACGGTCGGACCATCGCCCACCAGCGCCGTACCGGCACCACCGCGCACCAGGCCGACCCCTGCCCAGAGGTTGGGGCTGACTTCCAGCTTGTCGCGCCGGCCGTTGTGCAGGGCAGCCATGCGCTGTTGGCCTACCGAGTCGAAGCGGGCGAAGGCAGCCTGCGCCTTGGCGATGGTGGCATCGTCGAGGTTCTCGATCAGGCGGTCGGCAGCCGCCCAGGCAGCTTCGTTGGTTTCACGCACGATCACGTGCAGGCGGATGCCAAAACGCACCGTGCGACCCAGCTTGGCGGCCTTGGCGCGCACCTGTTCGATCTTCTCTTTCACCGCTGCCGGCGGCTCGCCCCAGGTCAGGTACAGCTCGACCTGCTCGGCGGCGAGGTCCTGGGCGGCCTCGGAGGAACCTCCGAAGTACAGCGGCGGACGCGGCTGTTGCAGTGGCGGGTAGAACAATTTGGCCCCCTTCACCTGGAGGTGCTTGCCGTCGTAATCGACGGTTTCGCCCTCCAGCACGCGGCGCCAGATGCGGGTGAACTCCACCGAGGCTTCGTAACGCTCGGCGTGGTTCAGGTGCAGGCCATCGGCGGCCAGTTCATCCGGGTCGCCACCGGTGACCAGGTTGAACAAGGCGCGGCCACCGGACAGGCGATCCAGGGTCGCCGCCTGGCGCGCGGCCACGGTCGGCGAAATGATTCCGGGGCGCAGGGCCACGAGGAATTTCAGGCGTTGGGTTACCGGGATCAGCGAAGCCGCCACCAGCCAGGAGTCCTCGCAGGAACGCCCGGTGGGGATCAGCACGCCGCCGAAGCCGAGACGGTCGGCTGCCTGGGCGATCTGTTGCAGGTAGCCGTGGTCGACGGCGCGGGCGCCCTCGGAGGTGCCGAGGTAGTGGCCATCGCCGTGGGTCGGCAGGAACCAGAAGATGTTCAAGCTCATGGAGTGGTCTCCTTAAAAACCTCCCCTCTCCCTTCGGGAGAGGGATTCAAGTCACTGCTGCGCGACTTTTGCGGGTGGCGTCCAGATCACGTCGGCGATGCTGAGTTTTTTCGGGATCAGCTTCAGCGCGGTGAAGGTGTCGGCGATCTTCTGCTGCGCAGTGACCACCTCCGGGCTCAGCGGCTGGGCACCGTAGCCCTGGCGCTTCACGGCGATGGAAGTGATGTCCCTGGGCAGGCCCAGCAGCGGCGCGACCTGTTCGGTGACCTTGTCCGGATCGGCCTTGGAGTCCTCGCCCACGGCGCGTACTTCCTCGATCAGGGTGTTGATCACCTGCGGGTGCTTCTGGGCATAGGTGCGAGTGGCCAGGTAGAACTGGTGGTTATCCACAAGCCCTTCGCCATTGCGCAGGGTGCGCGCCTCGAGCTGCTTCTCGGCGGCGGCCTGGAAGGGGTCCCAGATCACCCAGGCGTCTACGCTGCCGCGTTCGAAGGCGGCGCGGGCGTCGGCCGGGGGCAGGTAGACGGGCTGGATATCGCTGTACTTCAGACCGGCCTCCTCCAGCGCACGCACCAACAGGTAGTGCACGTTGGAACCCTTGTTCAGGGCGACCTTCTTGCCGGCCAGTTCCTTCACCGACTGGATGGACGACCCCTTGGGCACCAGGATCGCTTCGCTCAGCGGCGCCGGCGGCTCATAGGCCACGTAGAGCAGATCGGCACCAGCGGCCTGGGCGAATACCGGCGGGGTTTCGCCGGTCACGCCGAAGTCAATGGAGCCCACGTTGAGGCCTTCCAGCAGCTGCGGGCCGCCGGGGAACTCGGTCCATTTGACGTCGATGCCCTGTTCGGCCAGACGCTTCTCCAGCGTGCCCTTGGCCTTTAGCAGCACCAGGGTGCCGTATTTCTGGTAGCCGATTCGCAGGGTTTCGGCCTGTGCTTGAGTGATGGCGCCGAAAGCCAGGGCAGCCGCGAACAGGGCAGCCAGGCTCCGACGCAAAGTGATGGTGCGCATGGCGCTCTCCTCATGACTTTGCTTGTGATGTCGTTGCCTGCTGGCCCGTTGGCGGGTGAGTAAGGCGGGGTCGTTAAGTGCGCGCGAGGCGCCGGATGGATCAGCGGTTGGGTTGCGGCGTCAGGCGCAGGTAGGGCCGGACCGCCTTGTAGCCGCGCGGGAAGCGCTGGCGGATTTCGTCTTCATCCTTGAGCGAGGGCACGATCACCACGTCGTCACCGTCCTGCCAATTGGCTGGGGTGGCGACCTTGTGGTTGTCGGTCAGTTGCAGGGAGTCGATTACCCGCAGGATCTCGTTGAAGTTGCGCCCGGTGCTGGCCGGGTAGGTGATGATCAGGCGCACTTTCTTGTTCGGGTCGATGATGAACAGCGAGCGCACGGTGAGGGTGTCGTTGGCGTTCGGGTGGATCAGGTCGTAGAGGTCGGACACCTGGCGGTCGGCGTCGGCGATGATCGGGAAATTCACCAGGGTGCCCTGGGTGTCGTTGATGTCATCGATCCAGCGGTGATGGGAATCCACCGGGTCGACCGACAAGGCGATCGCCTTCACGCCACGGGCGGTGAATTCATCCTTGAGCTTGGCGGTGAATCCCAGTTCGGTGGTGCACACCGGCGTGAAGTCAGCGGGGTGCGAAAACAGCACGCCCCAACTACCGTCCAGCCATTCATGGAAGCGGATGCGGCCTTCGCTGGAGTCCTGTTCAAAGTCGGGGGCGATGTCGCCGAGGCGGATACTCATGGTGCGGCTCCTGTGTCTGGGTGTCGTTCCGTGGGGCCCACTATGCGTAGCTGCACTGCAAATTAATAAGAATAAATAACGATTTATTTATGCGATTTAGAGATATAAAAATACAAACGTGAAGAAGCCGGGAAGGCCTCTGGAATGAGGTTCCCGGCGGTCTCATGGTGCTCACTGCGGGCCGTCGCCCTCACCCCAACCCTCTCCCGGAGGGAGAGGGGGCTGTCAGTGCCAGGAGGGCGAATTCATTCGCGATCGTAGGGTGGGCTTCAGCCCACCACCGGCCTTACAGCAACGTCAGGGTGTAGCTCAGGATCAGGCGGTTCTCGTCCTGGTCACGGGCGGCATCACTGCGCAGCGCGGCGTTGCGCCAGGACACGCCTAGGCCTTTCAGCGGACCGCCCTGCAGCACGTAGTCGAGGCGAAAATCGCGCTCCCACTCGCCCTGGTCGCTGCCCTGGGTCTCGATGTTGCTGCCCTTCAGGTAGGTGCCCACCGCCTTCAGGCCCGGCACGCCGAGCTTGGCGAAGTCGTAGCCGTATTCGGCCACCCAGGTGCGCTCGCCGGCGCTGAGGAACTTGCCGATCTGGCGGTCGGTGATCAGGTAGGCGGTGGCGCCATCACCCTGGTTGAGGAAGGGGAAGGCGCTGTCGCCGGAGACCTGCTGGTAGCCCAGGCTGGCCGCGTGGCCACCGAGGGTGTAGGTGAACAGGGCGCTCCAGGTGCGGTTGTCGACTTCAAAGCGGTCCGGATCGTTGGCCGCCCAGTTGCCCGAGCTGCGGAAGCCTTCGCGGCGGCCGGCGACGCTGGCGTTCTTGCCGTCGGAGTCGCTGTAGAAGTAGCGCAGGTCGGACTTCAGCGCGCCCACCGGCAGCGCCCAGTTGTGGGTCAGGCCGAGAAAGTGCTGGTTATAGAAGTCTTCCAGGTTGCCGTAGTAGTACTGCGCGAGCAGGTTGTCGCTGACCTTGTAGTCGCCACCGGCGAAGTAGAACGTGTTGACGAACTGGCCGGTACGGGCGTTGTTCGCGCCGGCGATGGACAGGCCGCGGGCGTCGCTGGAGTTACGCCCCTTGGCGTGTTCCAGCTGGCCACCGACCAGGGTCAGGCCGGCGATCTCGCTGGAGGTCACCTGGCCACCCTCGAAGGTCTGCGGCAGCAGGCGACCGTCGTTGTAGGTCACCACCGGCAGCTTCGGCAGCAGCGTGCCGATGCGCGCTTCGGTCTTGGAGATACGCACCTTGCCGGTCACACCGAGGCTGCCGAAGTCGTCCTCGGCGCGACCGTCATTGTCGGTGGGAAACACGGTGCCGCCGTAGCTGGCGCTGGTCGGGTTGTAGTGGCGGCCCTTGCCGGAATCCAGCTTCACCCCCAACAGGCCGAGCGCGTCGACGCCCACGCCAACGGTGCCTTCGGTGTAGCCGGAGGCGTAGTTGAACAAGAAGCCCTGGCCCCACTCTTCCTGCTTGGAAGGTGCGTCGGCGAACTGGCGGTTGTCCGAGTTGATGTAGAAGTTGCGCAGGGCCAGGCTGGCCTTGCTGTCTTCGATGAAACCGCCAGCGGCGGCCTGCTGGGCCAGCACGCCGAGGGCGACGGCCAGGGCGAGGGACGACTTGTTCATGCTCGATGCTCCATTGCGATCTTGTAGGGGAGTGAGATGCCCGGAGCAGGAGCAGACGCGATGCGCCGCCGCGTGACCTTCGAAGCCACTGTCGTTTTCACAGGCTCCGGTGCATAAGCGATGCGGCGGTCCGCTTTCGGCAGGCCGCCACTCTAGAAGGCGAATGCTAATTTCTAAAAAGAATTATTTTTTTGATAAAGATAACTTTTAGAAATAAGCAATTGTGCGCAGACCGCTCCTCTCCCCCGATTCGTCGGACCTAAGCTAATTCTAAAAAATTATTTATTTCTTATTTTTTAGATCAATTAGCTTGTCTCTACCGGACCACCGGACACCCAGAACGCAATACCCCTGTCCCGTGGACCGGCCTCCTAGACCGGCCCCAGCCCGTTGAGGAGCACCCCATGCTTTCGTCCCAGTTTCCCCGTCGCCTGCTGGCGGCCCTGACCCTTGGCGGCCTGGCCCTGAGCGCCCAGGCCGCGGATTTCACCGTCGCCTACCAGACCACCGTCGACCCGGCCAAGGTCGCCCAGGCCGATGGCGCCTATGAGAAGGCGAGCAAATCCAGCATTGACTGGCGCAAGTTCGACAGCGGCGCTGAAGTCATCACCGCCGTCGCCTCCGGTGACGTGCAAATCGGCTATGTCGGCTCCAGCCCGCTGGCCGCCGCCGCCACTCGCCAGCTGCCGATCCAGACATTCCTCATTGCCACCCAGATCGGCGACGCCGAAGCCCTGGTGGCGCGCAATGGCGCCGGTATCACCAAGCCCGAAGATCTGATCGGCAAGAAGATCGCCGTGCCCTTCGTTTCAACCGGCCACTACAGCCTGCTGGCCGCCCTCAAGCACTGGCAGATCGACCCCACCAAGGTCACCATCCTCAACCTCGCACCGCCAGCCATCGTCGCCGCCTGGCAGCGTGGCGACATCGATGCCACCTACGTCTGGGATCCGGCCCTGGGCGTTGCCAAGTCCAACGGCAAGGTGCTGATCAGCTCCGGTGAGCTGAGCAAGCTGGGCGCGCCCACCTTCGACGCCTGGATCGTGCGCAAGGACTTCGCCAAGAAGCATCCGGAAGTCGTCCGCGCCTTCGCCAAGGTGACCCTCGACGCCTACGCCGCCTACCGCAAGGACCCGAAAGCCTGGCTGGCCGACAAGGCCAACATCGACAAGCTGGTGAAACTGTCCGGCGCCAAGGCCGAGGACATCCCGCTGCTGCTGCAGGGCAACGTCTTCCCGCTCGCCGCCGACCAGGTAACCGCCCTCGGTGCACCGACCACCCAGGCCATCAGCGAGACCGCGCGCTTCCTCAAGGAGCAAGGCAAGGTCGACGCCGTGCTGCCTGACTACGCCCCGTACGTAAGCTCCAAGTACGTCCAGAACTGATTCACCCCGCCTGCCCGACACGTCGGGCAGGCCCTTTCGAGACCCTGCAGAAAATGGCCTTACTCCAGCTGGAGCGCATCAGCGCACAGTACCCAGGCGCGGCCGAGCCGGTACTGACCGACATTTCCTTCGACCTCGGCCCCGGCGAGCTACTGGTAGCCCTCGGCCCGTCCGGCAGCGGCAAGACCACCCTGCTCAATCTCATTGCCGGTTTTGTCAGCCCCAGCGCCGGTCGCATCAGCCTCGACGGCGTGCCCGTCAACGGCCCCAGCGCCGAACGCGGCGTGGTGTTCCAGGACGATGCCCTACTGCCCTGGCAGGACGTGCTCGGCAATGTCGCCTTCGGCCTCGAACTCGCCGGCGTGCCCCGTGCCGAGCGTGAGGCACGTGCCCGCGAAATGCTCGCCCTGGTGGACCTCGTCGGCTTCGACAAGCGCCGCATCTGGGAACTTTCCGGTGGACAGAAACAGCGCGTCGGGATCGCACGTGCCCTGGCCGCCGACCCGCGCGTGCTGCTGATGGACGAGCCCTTCGGCGCCCTCGATGCCTTTACCCGCGAACAGATGCAGGAGCTGTTGCTGCAAGTCTGGCGACGCGCGGCCAAACCCGTTTTCCTGATCACCCACGACATCGAGGAAGCGGTTTTCCTCGCCACCGAACTCATCCTGCTGTCGCCCAACCCGGGCCGCATCAGCGAACGCCTGCGTCTGGACTTCGGCCAGCGCTACGCCGCCGGGGAAAGTGCACGGGCGATCAAGTCCGATCCGCAGTTCATCGAGACGCGCGAACATGTACTCGCCCAGGTCTTCGCCGAACGCCAGAGGAGAAGCACATGAGTAGTCTCGACCTGACCCTGGCCAGCAAGACCGCCACGACTGTGAAACCACGCCAGCGCCGGCCCCTGAGCACCCTGTCCATCAGCCTGCTGACCCTCGGCAGCCTGCTGCTGGCCTGGTGGGCCGTGACCACCGCCGGCCTGATCGAACCCCTGTTCCTGCCCAGCCCGCAGGCCATCGCCCGCAAGGGTTGGGTGCTGCTGACCCAGGGCTACATGGACGCCAGCCTCTGGCAGCATCTGAGCGCGAGCCTGGGACGCATCGGCGCCGCGCTGCTGGCTGCGGTACTGACCGCCGTTCCGCTGGGGATCGCTATCGGCCGCAACCGCATTGCCCGTGGCATCTTCGACCCGCTGATCGAGTTCTATCGGCCCATTCCACCGCTGGCCTACCTGCCCCTGATCGTCATCTGGTGCGGCATCGGCGAGCTGTCCAAGGTGCTGCTGATCTTCCTCGCGATCTTCGCCCCCATCGCCATCGCCACCGCCACCGGCGTGCGCAATGTCGACCCGGCGCGGTTGCGTGCGGCGCAGTCGCTGGGTGCCAGCCAGGCCCAACTGATCCGCCATGTGATCCTGCCCAGTGCCCTGCCGGACATCCTCACCGGCGTGCGAATTGGCCTTGGCGTCGGCTGGTCCACCCTGGTGGCCGCCGAGCTGGTGGCCGCCACCCGTGGCCTGGGCTTCATGGTGCAGTCGGCGGCGCAGTTCCTGGTCACCGATGTGGTGATCCTCGGCATCCTCGTCATCGCCCTGATCGCCTTCGCCCTCGAACTCGGCCTGCGCGCCCTGCAACGCAAGCTCGTGCCCTGGCACGGGCAAAGCCACTGATCCCGCATTTCCCCCTCTCCCTCCGGGAGAGGGTCGGGGTGAGGGGAATCCCCGCTCCGCGCTATCTGGAGATTCACTGCCATGACCCTGCATATCACCCCGCTCTCCCCCGCCCTCGGCGCCGTGGCCGAAGGCCTCGACCTCAGCAAGCCGCTCGACGCCTCGCAGCGCGTTGCAGTGGAGCAAGCCCTGCTCAACCACCAGGTACTGTTCTTCCGCGACCAGCCGCTGAACCCGCAGCAGCAGGCAGCCTTCGCCCGCAACTTCGGTGACCTGCACATCCACCCGATCTATCCGAACATTCCCGAGCAGCCGGAGGTGCTGGTACTCGACACCGCCGTCACCGACGTGCGCGACAACGCCCTCTGGCACACCGACGTGACCTTCCTGGAAACCCCGGCGCTCGGCGCGGTGCTCGCCGCCAAACAGCTCCCGCCCTACGGCGGTGACACCCTCTGGGCCAGCAGCAGCGCGGCCTATGACGCATTGTCGAAACCCATCCAGGAGCTACTGGATGGCTTGACCGCCACCCACGACCTGTCCCGTTCCTTTCCCGAGGAACGCTTCAGCCTCACAGCCGAAGAGCACGAGCGTCTGGAAGACGCCAAGCGCAAGCACCCGCCTCGCAGCCATCCGGTGGTGCGCGCCCATCCGGTCACCGGACGCAAGGGCTTGTTCGTCAACGAAGGCTTCACCACCCGCATCAACGAACTGTCGGCCACGGAAAGCGATGCACTGCTGCGCCTGCTCTTCGCCCATGCCACCCACCCGGCATTCACCATCCGCTGGCGCTGGCAGGCCAATGACGTGGCTTTCTGGGACAACCGCATCACCCAGCATTTCGCGGTCGACGACTACCGTCCGCAGCGTCGCGT
>NZ_SCOK01000018.1:0-106063 GCF_005502555.1 Pseudomonas sp. D(2018) | reverse complement strand
GTGGTGCCTTCCGCGGTGCCGGGCTGCGCTTACTGCCTATTAATAAGGAAAGAGCAGGCGCCAGGCCGTTGCCCCGTTCGCCGAGCAACTCGAGGAGCCGCCCCATGTACTTCTCGTTGACCCAATCGAGCACGAACCGATTCGGCGCGTAAACGCGCAGTTCGTCTCCATCGGCTTCAACCTGCAATGGGCGGATCCAGGTGTTGAATTGCTGGGCAGGCAGCTCATCGCGCAAGAGCTCCACGCACTGCTGCCAAAGTTCCACTGACACGGATGTCCCCCAAGTCGGAATGATGCCGGACTCAAACAAAACAGCGGTCATTGTAGCCGCCACGGGATGAGTTATCCACACGAAAGATGTCGAATGGGTGAATAAAATCAATATGTTATTCACCGCGCAGAATCACGCTGTGCTTGGCATGAATCTTGTGGATAACCATGCCATAACCCGGCCTTCTCTCCTGGGGAAAAGTGCCTGCATAACTCGCCTGTGGGTAACCTCGCCTTTCACCCCCAGCTTCTACCCAGATCGCGCACAGCCAGACCACCTCTTTCTGACAAGGTTGTTAGTCGACTCACACACAGGCTGCATGCGGCCTGTGCCGGGTTTTCCACAGGCAAGGCGGGGGCACAGTTATAAAAAACATAACCAAGCTTTTTTAAATTTCCCTTTCTTCTATATTCTTTTACTCGACAGCGCTGGTTGGAAATTGACCTGCCCGCACCGTTTCACTAGAATTGCCGGTCTCTTTAAACGGGGGCCACTTCCGGCCCGTAGTGACCACCAGGTAAAAGCATCATGAAACGCACTTTCCAACCCAGCACCATCAAGCGCGCTCGCACCCACGGTTTCCGTGCCCGTATGGCCACCAAGAACGGCCGTCAAGTCCTGTCGCGTCGTCGCGCCAAGGGCCGCAAGCGCCTGACCGTCTGATTTATCCGGAACGGGTGGTGAGTCAGGGCTTCGATCGGGAAAAGCGACTGCTGATACCCCGACAGTTCAAGGCAGTCTTCGACTCACCCACCGGAAAGGTTCCCGGCAAACACGTCCTGCTCCTCGCGCGTGACAACGGCCTTGATCACCCCCGCCTGGGTCTGGTGATTGGCAAGAAAAGCGTCAAGCTTTCCGTCGAGCGCAATCGCCTAAAACGCCAGATTCGCGAATCCTTCCGCCATAACCTTGAGTTACTGGTCGGGTGGGACATCGTAATCGTGGCGCGCAAAGGCATTGGCGATCTGGAGAATCCTGAGCTGAAGCATCAGTTCGGCAAACTCTGGAAACGCCTCGCGCGCAGCCGGACTCGCCCTGAACCTTCTCCCGGATCAGGGGTGTCCGACAGTCCCCATGCGTAAACTGGCCCTCGCTCCGATCCAGTTCTATCGCTATGCCATCAGTCCACTGATGGCCAGTCACTGTCGTTTCTATCCCAGTTGTTCCTGCTACGCGCAGGAGGCCATCGAACAACATGGCGTCCTGCGTGGCGGCTGGCTGACCCTGCGTCGCCTGGGCCGCTGTCATCCGTGGAATCCGGGCGGCTATGACCCGGTGCCACCTGCCAACACTCCCCAACCTCCTTCGATGGCCGAGTAATCATGGATATTCAACGCTCGATCCTGATCGTCGCCCTGGCAATCGTGTCCTACCTGATGGTTCTGCAGTGGAACCAGGACTACGGCCAAGCCGCCTTGCCGAGTGCAGGCAACAGCGCAAGCTCCGCGCAATCGACGCTGCCGGACGACAACGCAACCGCCAAGTCCGGCGACGACGTGCCGACCGCCAGCGCTGAGCGCAGCGAGCCGGCAACTCCCCAGACCGTCGCTCCCAGCAGCGAACTGATCCGTGTTGAAACCGACGTACTGAGCCTGGCCATCGATCCGAATGGCGGTGACATCGTCCAGCTGACCCTGCCGAAGTACCCGCGCCGCCAGGATCATCCGGATGTGCCTTTCCAGCTGTTCGACAATGGCGGTGAGCGCCTCTACCAGGCCCAAAGCGGCCTGGTCGGTGCCAACGGTCCGGACGCCCGGGCCAACGGCCGCCCCATGTACAGCGCCACTCAGCGCAGTTTCAAACTGGCCGATGGTCAGGAACAACTGGTAGTCGACCTGACTTTCAGCGAAGCCGGTGTGAACTACACCAAGCGCTTCACCCTGAATCGCGGCAAGTACGAACTGCAGGTGGCCTACAAGGTCGACAACCAGAGCGCCCAACCCTGGTCCGGCAGCATGTATGCCCAGCTCAAACGTGACGCCAGTGCCGACCCGTCCGCAACCACAGCCACTGGTGTGTCCACCTATCTGGGTGCTGCTGTCTGGACTCCGGACGAGCCGTACAAGAAGCTTTCCATGAAAGACATGGACAAGCAGCCCTTCAAGGAAACCGTGCAGGGAGGCTGGGTCGCCTGGTTGCAGCACTACTTCGTGACCGCCTGGGTCGCACCGAAGGACCAGAACAACGCCATCCAGACCCGCAAGGACTCCCGTGGAAATTACATCGTCGGTTTCGTAGGCCCCTCGCTGAACGTGCCAGCAGGCGCTTCGGCCGAAACGTCCGCGATTCTCTACGCCGGTCCGAAGACCCAGGATCACCTCAAGGAACTCTCCCCGGGCCTGGAACTCACCGTCGACTACGGCTTCCTGTGGTTCATCGCACAGCCGATCTTCTGGCTGTTGCAACATATCCACAGCCTGTTGGGTAACTGGGGCTGGTCGATCATCGTCCTGACCATCCTGATCAAAGCAGCGTTCTTCCCGCTCTCTGCCGCCAGCTATCGGTCCATGGCGCGTATGCGAGCCGTGTCGCCGAAGCTCCAGGCCCTGAAAGAACAGTTCGGTGACGATCGCCAGAAGATGTCCCAGGCGATGATGGAGCTGTACAAGAAGGAGAAGATCAACCCGCTGGGCGGCTGCCTACCGATTCTCGTGCAGATGCCAGTCTTCCTGGCCCTCTACTGGGTACTGCTGGAAAGCGTAGAAATGCGCCAGGCCCCGTGGATGTTCTGGATCACCGACCTGTCGATCAAGGACCCGTTCTTCATCCTGCCGATCATCATGGGCGCCACCATGTTCATCCAGCAGCAACTGAACCCGACGCCGCCGGACCCGATGCAAGCCAAGGTACTGAAGCTGATGCCGATCATCTTCACCTTCTTCTTCCTGTGGTTCCCGGCCGGCCTGGTACTGTACTGGGTGGTCAACAACGTCCTGTCGATCGCGCAGCAGTGGTACATTACCCGGCAGATCGAGGCGGCCAGCAAGAAGGCAGCAGCCTGACAGCGACGCCAGACAGCTTGAACAAGACGCCCCCTCTGGGGGCGTCTTGCTATCTGCCATTCGTAGATCCCAAGGTATCCACAGATGAATCCTATCCGTGACACCATCGTCGCCGTCGCCACCGCCCAGGGCCGCGCGGGCGTGGGCATCGTCCGCGTATCCGGGCCCCACGCCGCGCGAATTGCCGAAGCCATCAGCGGTCGCTCGCCCAAACCCCGCTTCGCTCACTACGGACCCTTCCTCGATGGTTCCGGGCAAACCCTGGACCAAGGAATTGCGCTCTATTTCCCAGGCCCTAACTCCTTCACCGGGGAGGATGTCTTTGAGCTCCAGGGCCACGGCGGCCCCGTTGTGCTCGACCTGCTGCTGCGCCGTTGCATGGAACTGGGGGCTCGCCAGGCACGTCCCGGTGAGTTCAGCGAGCGTGCATTCCTCAATGACAAACTCGACCTGGCCCAGGCGGAAGCCATCGCCGATCTCATCGAAGCCAGCTCCGAACAGGCAGCGCGCAATGCCTTGCGCTCGCTGCAAGGCGAGTTCTCCAAGCGCGTGCATGGATTGACCGAGAAGCTGATAGAGCTACGCATCTACGTGGAGGCCGCCATCGACTTCCCCGAGGAAGAAATAGATTTCCTCGCCGATGGCCACGTGCTGGGCTTGCTGGATGGCGTGCGGGAAAACTTATCCACAGTCATCCGTGAGGCAGGCCAGGGCGCTCTGCTGCGCGATGGCATGACCGTAGTGATCGCCGGTCGCCCAAATGCAGGCAAATCCAGCCTGTTGAATGCGCTGGCAGGGCGCGAAGCAGCCATCGTAACCGACATTGCCGGCACCACCCGCGACGTGCTGCGGGAACATATCCACATCGATGGCATGCCCCTCCACGTTGTAGATACTGCCGGCTTGCGCGATACCGACGACCATGTGGAAAAGATTGGCGTCGAGCGCGCCCTGAAAGCCATTGGTGAAGCTGATCGGGTACTGCTGGTGGTAGACGCTACCGCGCCTGAAGCGGCGGATCCCTTCGCGCTATGGCCAGAGTTCCTTGACCAGAAGCCGGACCCGGCAAAGGTCACCCTGATCCGAAACAAAGCCGACCTCAGTGGCGAGACAAGCGCGCTGGAAATCAGCGACGATGGGCATGTCACCCTCAGCCTGTCGGCTCGCTCCGGAGACGGCCTTGAGCTGCTTCGCGAACACCTGAAGGCCTGCATGGGTTATCAACAGACCGCCGAAAGCAGCTTCAGCGCCCGTCGTCGTCACCTGGAAGCCCTTCGCCAGGCGGGTTCCTTCCTTGATCATGGTCGTTCCCAGCTCACGCTCGCCGGCGCTGGCGAACTTCTCGCCGAGGACCTGCGGCAAGCCCAGCAGGCTCTGGGCGAAATCACTGGCGCATTCAGCTCCGACGACCTGCTCGGCCGCATCTTCTCCAGTTTCTGCATCGGCAAGTAAGCCCCCTCCCTTCTTATCCACAGAGAACGCGACTGCCTGCCAAACGGGCGGTTCGTTCCTGCCTTTCCGCCTGGAAAATGGTTTGCCGGAACCCTGTTGATAACTAGTCTTTAACCCAGTCCATAACCCTGGTGAAAAGCCAAGGGATAAATCTCCTGTGCATAACTACCATTTAGATACACAGCTTTCTGACGGCATACTCAATGGCTACGGTCAGGATCGCCACAGAGTTATCATCCTCTGAGACGGCCGCTCTTAAAGGCTCTGATTGACTTATCAACAGAAAAGCCTCTCCCTAAGGTATAAACATAAAAACAGGCTTTTTAAGAAATTCTTCTCTCTTTTCTATTCTTACCCACAGAGACTTTTCCCCATCTGGATAACTCCCCAGGGATAAGCTCGGGTAAAGCTACTGGCTATTTTTTGGCCAGACGGCTTCATGAGAGCGAGTGAATTCCCCTATACTGTGCGGCTTTCTCTATTTCCCAGCCTTGAACAGGCACGAGGTGCGTGGTGGATTTCCCTTCCCGTTTTGACGTGATCGTGATCGGTGGCGGCCATGCCGGCACTGAGGCCGCCTTGGCGGCCGCACGCATGGGCGTGAAGACCCTGCTGCTGACTCACAATGTGGAAACCCTCGGCCAGATGAGCTGCAACCCAGCCATCGGTGGCATCGGCAAGAGCCACCTTGTCAAAGAGATCGATGCGCTCGGCGGCGCCATGGCTACCGCCACGGACCTGGGGGGCATCCAGTTCCGTGTGCTGAACAGCCGCAAGGGACCAGCCGTTCGTGCCACGCGTGCTCAGGCTGACCGCGTGCTCTACAAGGCTGCTATTCGCGAGATACTCGAGAACCAGCCGAACCTGTGGATATTCCAGCAGGCCTGCGACGACCTGATCGTCGAGAAGGACCAGGTCAGAGGCGTGGTGACTCAGATGGGTTTGCGCTTCCTCGCTGAGTCCGTAGTGCTCACCGCGGGCACCTTCCTCGGCGGACTTATCCACATTGGCCTACAGAACTATTCCGGCGGCCGCGCAGGCGATCCGCCGTCCATTGCGCTGGCCCGCCGCCTGCGAGAGTTGCCGCTGCGTGTCGGTCGACTGAAAACCGGCACCCCGCCGCGCATCGACGGTCGCTCTGTGGATTTCTCGGTGATGACCGAGCAACCTGGCGACACCCCGATCCCGGTCATGTCCTTCCTCGGCTCGAAGGAACAGCACCCGCGCCAGGTCAGTTGCTGGATCACCCATACCAACGCACGGACCCACGAGATCATCGCCAGTAACCTCGATCGCTCGCCGATGTATTCCGGCGTGATCGAAGGCATCGGCCCGCGCTACTGCCCGTCCATCGAAGACAAGATCCACCGCTTCGCCGACAAGGACAGTCACCAGGTGTTCCTCGAGCCGGAAGGTCTGACCACCAATGAGCTGTATCCCAACGGCATCTCCACCTCGCTGCCATTCGACGTGCAGCTGGACATCGTCCGGTCCATTCGCGGAATGGAAAACGCCCATATCGTGCGTCCGGGCTATGCCATCGAATATGACTACTTCGATCCGCGCGACCTGAAGTACAGCCTGGAAACCAAAGTCATCTCCGGCCTGTTCTTCGCCGGTCAGATCAACGGCACCACTGGCTACGAAGAAGCGGGTGCCCAGGGCCTGCTCGCTGGCGCCAACGCGGCCCTGCGCGCCCAAGGCAAGGACACCTGGTGTCCGCGTCGCGACGAAGCCTACATCGGCGTACTGGTAGACGACCTGATTACCTTGGGCACCCTGGAGCCCTACCGCATGTTCACGTCGCGCGCCGAATACCGGTTGATCCTGCGCGAGGATAACGCCGACCTGCGTCTCACCGAAAAAGGCCGCGAGCTCGGCCTCGTGGACGACAACCGCTGGGCAGCTTTCGAAGCCAAGCGCGAGGGCATCGCGCTTGAAGAGCAACGGCTGAAGAGCACATGGGTCCGTCCGGGTACTCCCGAGGGTGATGCAATCGCCCACCGCTTCGGGACCCCGCTTACCCATGAATACAACCTGCTCAACCTGCTGAGTCGTCCGGAAATCGATTACGCCGGACTGGTGGAAATCACCGGAGGCGGCGCCGAGGATTCGCAAGTAGCCGAGCAGGTAGAAATCAAGACCAAGTACGCCGGTTACATCGATCGGCAGCAGGACGAGATCGCGCGCCTTAGGGCCAGCGAAGATATTCGACTACCCGACGACCTGGACTACGCCACCATCTCGGGTCTCTCCAAGGAGATCCAGCACAAGCTCGGCAACTCCCGTCCGGAGACTCTCGGCCAGGCCGGTCGTATCCCCGGCGTGACCCCAGCGGCGATTTCCCTGTTGCTGATCCACCTGAAGAAACGCGGTGCCGGCCGCAAGCTGGAGCAGAGCGCCTGATGTCCCTGGTTTCCCAGCGCCATGCCGACGAACTGGCCACTGGCGCACAGCAACTCGCTGTCGAACTCACTCCGGAAAAGCAGGAAAAACTCCTCGCCTACCTGGCCTTGCTGATCAAGTGGAACAAGGCCTACAACCTGACTGCGGTGCGTGATCCGGATGAAATGGTCTCGCGCCACCTCCTCGATAGCCTGAGCGTTGTGTCTCGTGTCGCCGAGCTTGGGGATAACTGGCTGGACGTCGGTAGCGGCGGTGGTATGCCGGGCATACCGTTGGCCATCCTGTTTCCGGAGCGGCGCTTCACACTGCTCGACTCCAATGGCAAGAAGACTCGTTTCCTCACTCAGGTGAAGCTGGAGCTGAAACTCACCAACCTCGAAGTTGTCCACAACCGGGTCGAAGCCTTCACTCCCGAGCGGCCGTTCAATGGCATCGTGTCGCGCGCCTTCAGTTCGCTGGAGGATTTCAGTAACTGGACGCGCCATCTCGGAGATGGTGAAACACGCTGGCTGGCCATGAAAGGCTTGCACCCGGATGACGAGCTGCAGGCACTGCCCGCGGACTTCCGCGTCGAGTCCGCGCATCAGCTGGAGGTTCCCGGTTGCCAAGGTCAGCGCCATCTGCTGATACTGCGCCGCACGCTATGAGGGGGAAGGCAGCCATGGCCAAGGTATTCGCAATCGCCAATCAGAAAGGCGGGGTCGGCAAGACCACCACCTGTGTCAACCTCGCCGCGTCGCTGGTCGCTACCAAGCGACGCGTGCTGCTGATCGACCTCGATCCCCAGGGCAACGCCACCATGGGCAGCGGCATCGACAAGCTTGCCCTTGAGCATTCCGTCTATGACGTGCTGACCGGTGAGTGCGACCTGGCTACGGCCATGCAGTACTCCGAGCACGGCGGCTACCAGCTACTGCCGGCCAACCGCGATCTCACAGCTGCGGAAGTGGCACTGCTGGACATGCCCAGCAAGGAACATCGCCTGCGCGAAGCCCTCGCGCCGATTCGCGAGAATTACGATTACATCCTCATCGACTGCCCACCTTCGCTGTCGATGCTCACGATCAACGCGCTAGTCGCTTCCGACGGCGTGATCATCCCCATGCAGTGCGAGTACTACGCACTCGAAGGCTTGTCGGACCTGATGAACAGCATCCAGCGCATCGGCCAGTTGCTGAACCCGAACCTGAAGATCGAAGGCCTGTTGCGCACCATGTACGACCCGCGCATCAGCCTGACCAACGACGTTTCGGCGCAGCTCAAGGAACACTTCGGCGACAAGCTCTACGACGCTGTCATTCCTCGTAACGTAAGGCTGGCCGAAGCCCCTAGCTTTGGCATGCCGGCCCTGGTCTACGACAAGCAATCCCGTGGCGCCATCGCCTATCTGGCGCTGGCTGGCGAACTGGTCCGACGCCAGCGCGCCAAAGCCAAAACCGCTACCGCATAAGGAATCCGCATGGCCGCGAAAAAACGAGGTCTGGGCCGTGGCTTGGACGCCCTGCTGGGCGGCAGTACAGTCACCACGCTTGAAGAAGAAGCCGTAAAGGTCGATACCCGCGAGCTTCAGCACCTGCCCCTGGACCTGATCCAACGCGGTAAGTACCAACCCCGCCGCGACATGGACCCAACGGCCCTGGAAGAACTGGCCCAGTCGATCAGGGTTCAGGGCGTCATGCAGCCCATCGTGGTGCGCCCCATCGGTGCGGGCCGCTTCGAGATCATCGCCGGTGAGCGCCGCTGGCGCGCCAGCCAGCAAGCCGGGCTGGACAAGATCCCGGCCATGGTCCGAGAAGTGCCCGACGAAGCCGCCATCGCCATGGCGCTGATCGAGAACATCCAGCGTGAGGACCTCAATCCCATCGAGGAAGCCATCGCGCTGCAGCGCCTGCAGCAGGAATTCCAACTCACCCAGCAGCAAGTGGCTGAAGCGGTCGGCAAGTCCCGCGTCACCATTACCAACCTCCTGCGCCTGATCGGCTTGCCTGAAGAGATCAAGACCCTGCTCTCCCACGGCGATCTGGAAATGGGACACGCCCGGGCGCTGCTCGGTCTACCCCTGGAACGTCAGGTGGAAGGGGCGCGACATGTTGTCGCACGAGGTCTGACCGTGCGCCAAACCGAAGCACTGGTACGGCAGTGGCTGAACGCTACTGAAAAAGCTGTCGAACCGGTCAAGGCCGATCCGGATATCAGCCGGCTTGAACAGCGCCTGGCTGAGCGGCTGGGCGCTCCGGTGCAGATCAAGCACGGCCAGAAAGGCAAAGGTCAACTGGTCATCCGTTACAACTCCCTCGACGAACTACAGGGCGTCCTGGCCCACATTCGCTGAAACATTTGGCGCTGTAGCGACGGTCGGATTTCACTACCCGGCAGTTGAACAGGGGGGGTTCCCCCCCTATACTCTGCGCGCAATTTTGTCGGCACAAAGTATGCCAAGTCGTTGATTCCAGCGGCCGACACCAGAGGAACTGCTGCGATGGAAATCCGCACGCCAAACCGCTTGCCCTTCCATCGTCTACCGGTTTTCCCGGTACTGCTGGTTCAACTGGTCGTACTGCTGCTCGCCGCTGTCGTTCTCTGGCAGTGGCGGGGTACGGTGGCTGGATATTCTGGCTTGTGCGGCGGCTTGATCGCCTGGTTGCCGAACCTGTATTTCGCCCGCAAGGCGTTCCGTTACAGCGGAGCCCGTGCAGCCCAGGCGATAGTCCGCTCTTTCTATGCGGGCGAGATGGGCAAGTTGATTTTGACGGCAGTGCTGTTTGCACTGACGTTTGCAGGTGTGAAACCCCTGGATGCGCCGGCAGTTTTCGGCGCTTTCCTGCTGACTCAGTCCGTCAGCTGGTTCGCGCCCCTGCTGATGAGAACAAGATTTTCGAAACCTTAGGGCGTTTGAGGCAAACATGGCAGAGCAAACCGCTTCGGGCTATATCCAGCACCACCTGCAGAACCTGACCTTCGGTCGTCTGCCCAATGGCGATTGGGGCTTCGCCCACAGCGCCGAGCAAGCCAAGGAAATGGGCTTCTGGGCCTTCCACGTCGACACCCTGGGCTGGTCCATCGGACTGGGCCTGATCTTCGTGCTCCTGTTCCGCCTGGCGGCCAAGAAAGCCACCTCCGGCATCCCTGGCGGTCTGCAGAACCTGGTGGAAGTCATGATCGACTTCGTCGACACCAACGTGAAGGACACCTTCCACGGTCGTAATCCGCTGATCGCCCCGCTGGCGCTGACCATCTTCGTCTGGATCTTCCTGATGAACGCCATCGACCTGATCCCGGTGGACTGGATCCCGATGCTGGCCGTCCTCATCTCCGGTGATTCGCACATTCCGTTCCGTGCCGTTCCGACCACCGACCCGAATGCCACCCTTGGCATGGCCTTCTCGGTGTTCGGCCTGATCATCTTCTACAGCATCAAGGTCAAAGGCATCGGCGGCTTTCTCGGCGAACTGACCCTGCACCCCTTCAGCAGCAAGAACATCTTCGTTCAGATCCTGCTGATTCCGGTCAACTTCCTGCTCGAGTTCGTCACCCTGATCGCCAAGCCGATCTCCCTGGCACTGCGTCTGTTCGGCAACATGTACGCCGGCGAGCTGGTGTTCATCCTGATCGCCGTGATGTTCGGCGCCGGCATTCTGCTGCTGAGCGGCCTGGGCATTGCCCTGCAGTGGGCGTGGGCTGTGTTCCACATCCTGATCATCACCCTGCAGGCCTTCATCTTCATGATGCTGACCATCGTCTATCTGTCGATGGCGCATGAGGACAACCATTAAGAATCTCTTGGTGCACCTGGTCGCTCTCCCGCTGGGAAGAAATCAAGTGCACCTGTGGTTCTGATGGTCTCGCGCCACGGCGCGGGAAGCCCGCAAGGGCAGTGGGAACAAAACGATTTCGCTTTACCGCTTCACTTAAACCTTAACCAACACGACATAAAGTCGGGAGGAAAAATGGAAACTGTAGTAGGTCTGACCGCGATCGCCGTAGCTCTGCTGATTGGTCTGGGTGCCCTGGGTACCGCCATTGGCTTCGGTCTGCTGGGTGGCAAGTTCCTGGAAGGCGCTGCTCGTCAGCCGGAAATGGTTCCGATGCTGCAAGTTAAAATGTTCATCGTGGCCGGTCTGCTTGACGCCGTAACCATGATCGGCGTTGGTATCGCTCTGTTCTTCACCTTCGCTAACCCGTTCATTGCTCAGGTAGCCCAGTAATCCTCGATTTTCGAGGATTCGACTGACAACGAACGAGCGAGGTGTTGGCGTGAATATTAATGCAACCCTGATCGGCCAGTCCGTTGCGTTCTTCATCTTCGTACTGTTCTGCATGAAGTTCGTGTGGCCTCCGGTCATCACTGCTCTGCGTGAACGTCAGAAGAAGATCGCTGATGGCCTGGACGCTGCCAACCGTGCGGCTCGTGACCTGGAGCTGGCCCATGAAAAAGTGGGTCAGCAACTGCGCGAAGCCAAGGCTCAGGCAGCTGAAATCATTGAGCAAGCCAAAAAGCGCGCTACCCAGATCGTCGACGAATCTCGCGATCAGGCACGTGCTGAAGGTGAGCGCCTGAAGGCGCAAGCTCAGGCTGAGATCGAACAGGAACTGAACAGCGTCAAAGACGCGCTGCGCGCCCAACTGGGTAGCCTGGCCGTTAATGGTGCCGAGAAGATCCTGGGTGCCACTATCGATCAAAACGCGCACGCGGAGCTGGTTAACAAACTGGCAGCCGAAATTTAAGCGAGGGCGATCATGGCAGAACTGACCACGCTGGCCCGACCTTACGCCAAGGCTGCTTTCGAGTACGCCCAGGCCCATCAGCAGCTGGCCTCTTGGTCGGCCATGCTAGGCCTGGCCGCTGCGGTGTCGCAGGACGACACCATGCAGCGTGTGCTCAAAGCCCCGCGACTGACGAGCGCAGAGAAAGCCAACACCTTCATAGAGGTGGTTGGCGACAAGTTCGACGCCCAGGCACAGAACTTCATCCACGTTGTTTCCGAGAATGGCCGCCTCGTGCTGCTGCCGGAAATCGCCGAACAGTTCGAGCTCTACAAGGCCGAACAAGAGAAATCGGTAGACGTGGAAGTCACCAGTGCCTTCGCATTGAGCGATGAACAGCAAGACAAACTCGCCAAGGTTCTCAGCGCACGGCTCAGCCGGGAAGTGCGTCTGCACGCCGTGGAAGACTCCAGCCTCATAGGTGGTGTAGTCATCCGCGCCGGCGACCTGGTTATCGATGGCTCGGTTCGCGGCAAAATCGCGAAACTGGCCGAAGCGTTGAAATCTTGAGTTTGAAGGGGCAGCAGAGCAATGCAGCAACTCAATCCTTCCGAAATTAGTGAAATCATCAAGGGACGTATCGAGAAACTCGACGTCTCTTCCCAAGCCCGCAACGAGGGCACCATCGTTTCCGTCTCCGACGGCATCGTGCGCATTCACGGCCTGGCCGATGTGATGTACGGTGAGATGATCGAGTTCCCGGGCGGCGTTTACGGTATGGCGCTGAACCTGGAGCAAGACTCCGTAGGTGCCGTAATCCTGGGCAAGTACACCGGCCTGGCCGAAGGTATGAGCGCCAAGTGCACCGGCCGCATCCTGGAAGTCCCGGTTGGTCCGGAACTGCTGGGTCGCGTCGTTGACGCCCTGGGCAACCCGATCGACGGCAAAGGTCCGATCAACGCTGCTGCCACCGATGCGGTGGAAAAAGTAGCGCCGGGCGTGATCTGGCGTAAATCGGTAGACCAGCCGGTACAGACCGGCTACAAGGCCGTTGATGCCATGATCCCGATCGGCCGTGGCCAGCGTGAGCTGATCATTGGCGACCGTCAGATCGGCAAGACCGCCCTGGCTGTCGACGCCATCATCAACCAGAAAGACAGCGGCATCCGCTGCGTATACGTAGCCATCGGTCAGAAGCAATCGACCATCGCCAACGTTGTTCGCAAGCTGGAAGAAAACGGCGCCCTGGCCAACACCATCATCGTGGCCGCCAGTGCTTCCGAATCCCCTGCTCTGCAGTACATCGCTCCGTACTCTGGCTGCACCATGGGTGAATTCTTCCGCGACCGCGGCGAAGACGCCCTGATCATTTACGATGACCTGTCCAAGCAGGCCGTAGCCTACCGCCAGATCTCCCTGCTGCTGCGCCGCCCGCCGGGCCGCGAAGCCTACCCGGGCGACGTGTTCTATCTCCACAGCCGTCTGCTGGAGCGCGCTTCCCGCGTTTCCGAAGAGTACGTCGAGAAGTTCACCAACGGCGCTGTGAAAGGCAAGACCGGTTCCCTGACCGCCCTGCCGATCATCGAAACCCAGGCTGGTGACGTTTCCGCGTTCGTTCCGACCAACGTGATCTCCATCACCGACGGTCAGATCTTCCTGGAATCCGCCCTGTTCAACTCGGGTATCCGTCCGGCCGTCAACGCCGGTATCTCGGTATCCCGTGTTGGTGGCGCGGCCCAGACCAAGATCATCAAGAAGCTGTCCGGTGGTATCCGTACCGCCCTGGCCCAGTACCGTGAGCTGGCTGCGTTCGCGCAGTTCGCTTCCGACCTGGACGAGGCTACCCGCAAGCAGCTCGAGCATGGTCAGCGCGTTACCGAGCTGATGAAGCAGAAGCAATACGCGCCCATGTCCATTGCCGACATGTCGCTGAGCCTGTACGCCGCTGAGCGTGGCTTCCTGCAGGACATCGAGCTCGCCAAGATCGGCGCCTTCGAACAAGCCTTGATCGCCTACTTCAACCGTGATCACGCCGCACTGATGGCGAAGATCAACGAGAAGGGTGACTTCAACGACGAGATCGACGCCGGCATCAAGGCTGGTATCGAGAAGTTCAAGGCCACCCAAACCTGGTAAGCCGCAGCGGGGGGTCGTAAGGCCCCCCGCCTGCTAACCCGATAGGTGTTACATGGCAGGCGCAAAAGAGATTCGCAGCAAGATTGCGAGCATCAAAAGCACGCAGAAGATCACCAGCGCCATGGAAAAGGTGGCGGTCAGCAAGATGCGCAGGGCTCAACTGCGCATGGCTGCCAGCCGCCCCTACGCGGAGCGCATCCGCCAGGTGATCGGTCATTTGGCCAACGCGAACCCGGAATACCGCCATCCCTTCATGATCGAGCGTGAGGTCAAGCGCGTCGGTTACGTGGTGGTGAGCAGCGACCGTGGTTTGTGCGGCGGCTTGAACATCAACTTGTTCAAGACTCTGGTCAAAGACATGGCGGGTTACCGTCAGGACGGCGTGGAGATCGACCTCTGCGTGATTGGTGGCAAGGGTGCGGCCTTCTTCCGCAACTACGGCGGTAACGTCGTTGCAGCCATCAGCCACCTCGGCGAGGAACCCTCGATCAACGACCTGATCGGCAGCGTCAAGGTTATGCTCGATGCATACCTGGATGGCCGTATCGATCGCCTGTTCGTGGTCTCCAACAAGTTCGTCAACACCATGACGCAGAAGCCGACCGTGGACCAACTGGTTCCGCTGGTGGCCGACCCGGATCAAGAGTTGAAGCATCACTGGGATTACCTCTACGAACCCGACGCCAAGGAGATCCTCGAAGGTCTGCTGGTGCGCTACGTGGAATCCCAGGTGTATCAGGCCGTGGTAGAGAACAACGCCTGCGAGCAGGCGGCACGGATGATCGCGATGAAGAACGCCACCGACAACGCCGGTGACCTGATCAGCAGCCTCCAGCTGATCTACAACAAGGCGCGTCAGGCAGCGATCACTCAAGAGATTTCGGAAATCGTCGGCGGCGCTGCCGCGGTTTAAGACCGGTTCATATATTTAGAGGAACCAGATATGAGTAGCGGACGTATCGTTCAAATCATCGGCGCCGTTATCGACGTGGAATTCCCGCGTGATCAGGTGCCGAACGTATACGACGCGCTGAAAGTCAGCGGCGTCGAAACCACCCTCGAAGTTCAGCAGCAGCTGGGCGACGGCGTGGTTCGTTCCATCGCAATGGGTTCGACCGAAGGCCTCAAGCGTGGCCTGGACGTCTCCAACACTGGCAAGGCCATTTCCGTCCCGGTCGGTAAAGCGACCCTGGGCCGCATCATGGACGTGCTGGGCAACCCGATCGACGAAGCAGGCCCCATCGGCGAAGAAGAGCGTTGGGTTATCCACCGCGACGCTCCGTCCTACGCCGAGCAGGCGGGTGGCAACGAGCTGCTGGAAACCGGCATCAAGGTAATCGACCTGGTCTGCCCCTTCGCCAAAGGCGGTAAGGTCGGCCTGTTCGGTGGCGCCGGTGTAGGCAAGACCGTAAACATGATGGAACTGATCCGTAACATCGCGATCGAGCACAGCGGTTACTCTGTGTTCGCCGGCGTGGGTGAGCGTACTCGTGAGGGTAACGACTTCTACCACGAGATGAAGGATTCCAACGTTCTGGACAAAGTGGCCCTGGTATACGGCCAGATGAACGAGCCGCCGGGCAACCGTCTGCGCGTTGCACTGACCGGGCTGACCATGGCCGAGAAGTTCCGTGACGAAGGCCGCGACGTTCTGCTGTTCGTCGACAACATCTACCGCTACACCCTGGCCGGTACCGAAGTGTCCGCGCTGCTGGGTCGTATGCCGTCCGCTGTGGGTTACCAGCCGACCCTGGCCGAGGAAATGGGCGTTCTGCAAGAGCGCATCACCTCCACCAAGACCGGTTCGATCACCTCCATCCAGGCCGTATACGTTCCTGCGGACGACCTGACCGACCCGTCCCCGGCGACCACCTTCGCCCACCTGGACGCCACCGTCGTACTGTCCCGTGACATCGCGTCCCTGGGTATCTACCCGGCCGTTGATCCGCTGGACTCGACCTCCCGCCAGCTGGACCCGCTGGTGATCGGTCAGGACCACTACGAGACCGCTCGTGGTGTCCAGTACGTTCTGCAGCGTTACAAGGAACTGAAGGACATCATCGCGATCCTGGGTATGGACGAACTGTCCGAAGCGGACAAGCAGCTCGTTAACCGTGCTCGTAAGATCCAGCGCTTCCTGTCCCAGCCGTTCTTCGTGGCCGAAGTCTTCACCGGTTCCCCGGGCAAGTACGTGTCGCTGAAGGACACCATCGCTGGCTTCAAAGGCATCCTCAACGGTGACTACGACCACCTGCCCGAGCAGGCGTTCTACATGGTCGGCGGCATCGAAGAAGCCATCGAGAAAGCGAAGAAACTGTAACCCCCTGAGCGCCCGGCAACGGGCGCTTACGTGAGGCAAGCGTATGGCTATTACTGTCCATTGCGATATCGTCAGCGCCGAAGCGGAGATATTCTCCGGTCTGGTGGAGATGGTGATTGCGCACGGCAACCTGGGCGATCTGGGTATCGCTCCGGGTCACGCCCCGCTGATCACCGACCTCAAGCCGGGTCCGATCCGCCTGGTCAAGCAGGGTGGTGAGGAGGAGGTGTACTACATCTCTGGTGGTTTCCTCGAGGTCCAGCCCAACATGGTGAAGGTCCTGGCCGACACCGTGCTGCGCGCCGGCGACCTGGACGAAGCTGCTGCTCAGGAGTCCCTCAAGGCTGCTGAGAAGGCCCTCCACGAGAAGGGCGCGGAGTTCGATTACTCTGCCGCCTCCGCTCGTCTGGCCGAGGCCGCGGCGCAGCTGCGTACCGTCCAGCAGATCCGCAAGAAGTTCGGCGGCTAAGGCCCAAGGCTTCATTGTGGATAAGTAAAAGGGTAGCCTTGGCTGCCCTTTTTCTTTTCCGGCATTCCGGTTTTCGCTTACCAGCCTGATTCGGTGATTTTTCCCATGTCCCTCGATATCGTCATCCTCGCCGCTGGCCAGGGCACGCGCATGCGTTCGGCCCTGCCCAAGGTCCTGCATCCGGTGGCCGGCAAGGCCATGCTCGGCCACGTCATCGATACCGCCCGCAAGCTCGAGCCCAAGAGCATCCATGTGGTGATCGGCCACGGTGCTGAAACCGTACGTGAGCGGCTGGCCGCAGAGGACCTGAACTTCGTCCTCCAGGCTGAGCAGCTGGGTACCGGCCACGCTGTCGCCCAGGCCCTGCCGCAGTTGTCCGCCGAGCGCGTGCTGATCCTTTACGGCGACGTGCCGTTGATCGAAGTGGAAACCCTGCAGCGTCTGCTGGATAAGGTGAGGGAAGATCAGCTCGCCCTGCTTACTGTTGAGCTGGAAGACCCCACTGGCTACGGCCGTATCGTTCGTGACGCCGGCGGCGTGGTGAAGGCCATCGTCGAGCACAAGGACGCCACCGCTGAGCAGCGCACCATCCGTGAAGGTAATACCGGCATCCTCGCCGTTCCCGGGAAGCGCCTGACTGATTGGCTCGGACGCCTGTCCAACGACAACGCCCAGGGCGAGTACTACCTTACCGACGTCATTGCGATGGCTGTGGCCGATGGCCTGGTGGTGGCCACCGAGCACCCCCATGACGCCATGGAAGTACAGGGGGCCAACGATCGCATCCAACTCGCAGAACTCGAACGCCACTACCAGAAACGTGCCGCTCGCCGCTTGATGGCCCAGGGGGTGACCCTGCTGGATCCGGCCCGCTTTGACCTTCGCGGCGAGGCGACCGTGGGCCGCGATGTACTGATTGATGTGAACGTGATCCTCGAAGGCAAGGTCGTGATCGAGGACGGCGTACAGATCGGCCCCAACTGCGTGATCAAGGACTCCACCCTGCGTCGTGGTGCTGTGGTCAAGGCCAACAGCCACCTGGAAGGTGCCGAGTTGGGCGCGGGTGCTGATTGTGGTCCGTTCGCGCGCCTGCGTCCTGGAACCGTGCTGGGCGCCAATGCCCATGTGGGTAACTTCGTCGAGCTGAAGAACGCCGTGATGGGAGAGGGCGCCAAGGCCGGCCACCTGGCCTATTTGGGCGATGCCGAGATCGGTGCACGTACCAACATTGGCGCCGGCACCATCACCTGCAACTACGATGGCGCCAACAAGTTCCGCACCGTGATGGGTGAAGACGTCTTCATCGGTTCCAACAGCGCCTTGGTGGCCCCGGTCACCCTGGGCGACGGTGCGACCACCGGTGCCGGCTCGATCATCACGCAGGACGTACCCGCCAATACCCTGGCCGTCGGCCGTGCCAAGCAGCGCAACATTGAAGGCTGGAAGCGTCCGGTGAAGATCAAGAAGTAGGCCTGTGGATAAGCAGCCTGTGGATAACGTTTGATCCAGACAAAAGGCGGCCCAGGCCGCCTTTTGTCGTTTTCGGGGTTGACGAAGAAGCTTCGTTAGGTTTTGATTCGCGCCATTATCTTTCGAAACGAAACTTTTGCCGATGTCGAAGCGCAATACGCCCCAACGCCGCCACGCTATCCTTGCTCTGCTCGAAGAGCAGGGTGAGGTGAGTGTCGACGCGCTGGCAAAGGCCTTCGCCACGTCCGAAGTGACCATCCGTAAAGACCTTACCGCCCTGGAGAAGAACGGCCTGCTGCTGCGCCGTTACGGCGGTGCCGTGCCGATGCCCCAGGAACTGATCGGGGAAGGCAGCCAGCCGGTATCGTCCTACAAGCTGGCGATCGCCCGCGCTGCGGTCGGCTGCATCCGCGAACACGCGCGCATCATCATCGACAGCGGCAGCACCACCGCGGCGATGATCCCCGAGCTCGGCCGCAAGCCTGGCCTGGTGGTGATGACCAATTCCCTCAGCGTCGCCAACGCCTTGCGCGAGCTGGAGCATGAGCCCGTGCTCCTGATGACCGGTGGCACCTGGGACCCGCATTCCGAGTCCTTCCAGGGCCAGGTGGCCGAACAGGTTCTGCGTTCGTACGATTTTGACCAGCTCTTCATCGGCGCTGACGGCCTCGATTTGCAACGCGGCACGACCACATTCAATGAACTGCTGGGGCTTTCGCGGGTCATGGCCGAAGTGGCCCGAGAGGTGATCGTCCTCGCCGAATCCGACAAGGTCGGCCGGCGCATCCCCAACCTGGAGCTGCCCTGGAGCAGCATCCATACCCTGATTACCGATGAGCGCCTTGCTGCCGAAGCGCGCGAACAGATAGCTGCGCGCGGGGTCAAGCTGATCTGCGCGCGTATTGATTGAGATAGGAGAACAGCCATGTGTGGCATCGTTGGCGCCATCGCCGAGCGCAATATCACCGCAATCCTGGTCGAGGGCCTGAAGCGCCTCGAATACCGTGGTTATGACAGTGCCGGGGTAGCCGTCTTCACCAACGACGGCGATCTGGACCGTCGTCGCCGCGTCGGCAAAGTTGCCGGGTTGGATCAGGCCCTGGCCGAGCAACCCCTGGCCGGTCGACTGGGCATCGCCCACACCCGTTGGGCGACCCACGGCGCCCCCAGCGAGCACAACGCCCACCCGCATTTCTCTGGTGACCAGCTGGCCGTCGTGCACAACGGCATCATCGAGAACTACGAAGCACTCCGTGAGCAGCTCAAGGGGCTTGGCTACGTCTTTACCTCGGATACCGATACCGAAGTCATCGTGCACCTCCTACACCACAAACTGAAGACCGACACCGACCTTGCCGACGCACTCAAGTCCGCAGTGGCCGAGCTGCATGGCGCCTACGGTCTGGCTGTGATCAGTGCCAGCCAGCCCGACCGCCTGCTCGCAGCCCGCAGCGGCAGCCCCCTGGTGATCGGCCTGGGCCTGGGCGAGAACTTCCTCGCCTCCGACCAACTGGCGCTGCGCCAGGTCACCGACCGCTTCATCTATCTGGAAGAAGGCGACATCGCCGAGATCCGCCGCGATAGCGTGCAGATCTGGGACCAGCAGGGTTACGCGGTTCAGCGTGAGCAGGTGCAGTACCACGAAGGCGCCGAAGCTGCCGACAAGGGCGAGTATCGCCACTTCATGCTCAAGGAAATCCACGAGCAGCCCAAGGTCGTGCAACGCACCCTGGAAGGCCGGCTGGGCACCGACCATGTGCTGGTCAACGCCTTTGGTCCGCGTGCCGCTGAGCTCTTCGCCAAGGTCCGCAACGTGCAGATCGTCGCCTGCGGTACCAGCTACCACGCCGGCATGGTCGCCCGTTACTGGCTGGAAGACTTGGCCGGTATCCCTTGCCAGATCGAAGTGGCGAGCGAGTTCCGCTACCGCAAGGTCGTGGTGCAGCCGGACACCCTGTTCGTGACCATTTCCCAGTCCGGCGAAACCGCCGATACCCTGGCCGCCCTGCGCAATGCCAAGGAGCTGGGCTACCTGACCAGCCTGGCCATCTGCAACGTCGGCACCAGCTCCCTGGTGCGCGAATCCGACCTGACCCTGCTGACCCAGGCCGGCCCGGAAATCGGCGTGGCCTCCACCAAGGCCTTCACCACCCAGCTGGTCGGTCTGATGCTGCTGACGCTGTCCCTCGGCCAGGTGCGCGGCACGCTGGATGCCGGCGTAGAAGCCCATCTGGTGGAAGAACTGCGTCGTCTGCCGACCCGTCTGGGCGAAGCCCTGGCCATGGACAAGACCGTGGAGAAGGTCGCGGAGCTGTTTGCCGAGAAGCACCACACGCTGTTCCTCGGTCGCGGTGCTCAGTACCCGGTGGCGATGGAAGGATCGCTGAAGCTCAAGGAAATCTCCTACATCCATGCCGAGGCCTACCCGGCCGGTGAACTCAAGCACGGTCCGCTGGCCCTGGTGGACAGCGACATGCCGGTGGTCACCGTCGCACCGAACAACGAACTGGTGGAAAAGCTCAAATCCAACCTGCAGGAAGTGCGTGCCCGTGGCGGTGAGCTGATCGTGTTCGCTGACCGCGAAGCCGGTATCGACAACGGCGTGGGCACTCATGTGGTGGCCATGCCGCACATTGATGACTCCCTGGCACCGATCCTCTACACCATCCCGCTGCAGCTGCTGTCCTACTATGTCGCTGTGCTCAAGGGCACTGACGTGGACCAACCGCGAAACCTCGCGAAGTCCGTGACTGTCGAATAGTTCAGGCACTTCGAACTGGAGAAGCCCGGTTCGCCGGGCTTTTTTTGTTGTCCAACTTGATGGAGGCTATCAACTCGATAGCCTGACAACCGTTCAGGGTGGTCTACCTTTCCAGTGTCCTTGGTGAAGGAGGAGTCCCCATGCTTGCGCAACTTCCACCGCTCCTGCGCGATCTGAAGCTGCCGTTACGCGTGCAGCTCTGGGATGGCAAGGAAATCGACCTCGGCCCGAATCCCACGGTGACCATGACGGTGAAAGATCCCAGTCTGGTCTCGTTGCTCAACCGGCCGAGCCTCGACACGCTGGGCGCTGCCTACGTCGAAGGGCGCGTGGAACTCACCGGGCCGATTCTGGAGGTGATTCGGGTTGGCGATGCCCTGAGCGAAGCGCTGATCGGTGACGAAGAGGAGGCGGTGCCCGAGCGCCAATCCCACGACAAGGCCACTGACGCTGCGGCTGTCTCCTATCACTACGATCTGTCCAATGACTTCTATGCGCTCTGGCTGGACCCCGAGATGGTCTATTCCTGCGCTTACTACCCCACCGGTACCGAAGATCTGGCCAGCGCCCAGCAGGCCAAGTTGCACCACCTCTGCCGCAAGCTTCGTCTGAAGCCCGGCGAGTACCTGCTGGACGTGGGTTGTGGCTGGGGCGGGCTGGCGCGCTTCGCTGCCCGTGAGTACGGCGTCCGGGTGTTCGGCATCACCCTGAGCCAAGAGCAACTGGCTCTGGGGCGGGAACGGGTCAAGGCCGAAGGGCTAGAGGATCAGATCGATCTGGAACTGCTGGATTATCGTGACTTGCCGCAGGACGGTCGCTTCGACAAGGTGGTCAGCGTCGGCATGTTCGAACACGTCGGCCATGCCAATCTGCCGGTCTACTGCCAGCGGCTGTATGGTGCGGTGCGCGCAGGTGGGCTGGTTATGAACCATGGCATTACCGCGCGGCATCCGGATGGTCGTCCGGTCGGACGGGGTGCTGGCGACTTTATCGACCGTTACGTCTTCCCCCATGGCGAGTTGCCGCATCTGGCGACTATGGTTACTGAGCTGAGTCTGGTCGGCTTCGAAGTGGCAGATGTGGAGAGCTTGCGACTGCACTACGCGCGGACCCTGGAGTTCTGGAGCAGCAATCTGGAAGCCAACCTGGCGAAGGCCTCCCAGCTGGTGCCTGAGCAGGCGCTACGCATTTGGCGGCTGTATCTGGCGGGATGTTCTCATGCCTTCCAGAAGGGCTGGATCAACCTGCACCAGATTCTCGCCACAAAGCCCCGTGCGGATGGAGCCCTTGAACTGCCGTGGAGCAGGGCCGACCTCTACGTCTCATAGCGCCAGGCATACTCGGCTACGGCGTCGTGGGCGTGGAGGCTCTCCGAATGCACAACCCGTAGCCTGAAGCCCTCCAGCCAATCCTGTTCGCGCAGGGACCTGCCCAGGCGTCTAGCGGCATCCTCGCAGAACATCAGATTCTGGCCATTGGCCAGGGCAAAGGCTTGCTCATCCGCGCGCTTGACGGCTGTCTGGACGGCGGTGCCCAAGGCCTGTTCGGCCAGATCCGCCAGACGACGAATCGGAATGGATTGGAACGTTCCCAGACGCACCCACAGCCTGGCGTTGCTGCGCTGGCTGTGCGGGGTGGCGACTATGCCCTGGGTGCTGCCCAGCCAGGCCAGCACGCGCTCCCGGTCGAGTGGTTGGTCGGTGAAATCCTCGGTGAAGCGTTGCTGGATCAACTGACGAGCCAGGGCGGCGGAGCATGGGCACGTGGAGGAATAGATCAGCTCCAGCTGAAGTTCCACGTGGAACCCCCGTCGATCCTGGCGCGCAAGGATTTCAAAGGGATATGCCCGCCATCCAGAAAGGGCGCTGATCAGCGCTGGTCGCTTCAGCAGCATCTCGCCGTACAGCCTCAGGCTGGCGCTATTGGACAGTCCCTGATGGCTATCCAGGAAGCGCGCCAGCACCCGGCGCAGGAGGTAGGTGGACAGTTCCAACTGCTCCAGTTCTTCCAGCGCCAGGTAAAGCCGCGACATATGGATACCCCGGGCACTGGCGTCATCCAGGCTGACGCCGGCATCGGCGTGCGCGACGACGCGCTGGCTGTCTACCAGCAATGGCTGGGCAATACCGCACATGCCGACCCAGTCCAGGGCCAGGTTTTGGCTAGTGGCTTGGGCGGCGATATCCGGGAGGGGGATGACGTTCATCGGATGGGCTCTTGAAATCGGTGGTTAATGTTATGTTATAACAAATGTAAGTCAATGAAGATCGCCACCATGCCAGACACTCCACTCAGCCGCGAAGAACTGTTGGCCCAGCCTGCCGAGTCCTACATGAACGACATCCAGCGGGCGTACTTCCGCGATCTCCTGGAGCGCCAGCGAGAGGAATTGCGCCGGCACATCGACGCTGAGTTTGGTGCGCTGCGCGAGGTCGAGCCGGCCAGTGACGAAATCGATCTCGCCAGCCGCGAGGAACAGCGCCTGTGGCAACTGCGCCTGCTGGAACGGGAGAAGCGCCTGTTGGACAAGATCGACGAAGCCCTGAGTCGCATCGCCCGCGGCGAGTATGGCTGGTGCGAGGAAAGCGGCGATCCCATTGGCCTGCGTCGCCTGTTGCTACGGCCCACGGCAACCCTCTGCCTGGAGGCCAAGCAACGCCAGGAACTACAAGAACGCCACCAGCGCCCCGCCTGAAGGACACCACCATGGACCAACGCCTACCTGTCACCCTGCTGTCCGGCTTCCTCGGCGCCGGCAAGAGCACGCTGCTCAACCACGTGCTGCGCAATCGCGATCAGCTACGTGTGGCCGTGATCGTCAACGACATGAGCGAAATCAACATCGATGCCAGCGAGGTACAGCGGGACGTCAGCCTGAACCGCGCCGAAGAACGCCTCGTCGAGATGAGCAACGGTTGCATCTGCTGCACCCTGCGTGAGGACTTGCTGGAAGAGGTCAGCCGCCTCGCCCACGAGGGGCGCTTCGATTACCTGCTGATCGAATCCACCGGCATCTCCGAACCGTTGCCGGTGGCCGAGACCTTCACCTTTCGCGACGAGCAGGGCCGAAGCCTCTCCGACACGGCCCGCCTGGATACCCTGGTGACGGTAGTGGATGGGGTGAACTTCCTGCGTGACTACCAGGCCGGGGAAAGCCTCGAAAGCCATGGTGAATCCTTGGGGCAGGACGATGAACGCTCGATCAGCGACCTGCTGATCGAGCAGGTGGAATTCGCTGACGTGTTGTTGATCAGCAAGGCCGACCTGATCTCCAGTGCTGAGCGCGAAGAACTGACCGCCATCCTGCGCCGCCTCAATCCTGATGCCGATGTGCTGCCGATGGTCATGGGCCAGGTGGACCTCAAGCGTATCCTCGATACCGGCCGGTTCGATTTCGATCGTGCCGCCCAGGCGCCGGGCTGGCTGAAGGAGTTGCGGGGCGAGCACACCCCGGAAACCGAGGAATATGGCATCGCTTCCACGGCGTACCGCGCGCGAAGGCCGTTCCATCCGCAGCGCTTCTTCCACTTTCTGAACCGCGAATGGAGCAATGGTCGCCTGTTGCGTTCCAAGGGATTCTTCTGGCTGGCCAGCCGCTACCGCGATGCCGGTAGCTGGTCCCAGGCCGGTGGCCTGATGCGCTACGGCCTGGCCGGTGCCTGGTGGCGCTTCGTACCCCGTGAGCGCTGGCCCGACGACGAGGAGGGCCTGCGCACGGTTCTCCAGCACTGGACGGCCGACGTGGGAGACTGCCGCCAGGAACTGGTGTTCATCGGCCAGGGGATCGACTTCCAGCGCCTGCACGCCGATCTGGATGCCTGCCTGCTGGATGACGACGAGATGGCCGGGGGGCCGGAAGGCTGGAGTCTGCTGCCCGACCCCTTCGGCCCGTGGCATATCGAGGAGGCCGCCTGATGCTGGCACAGCAGCTGGACTCGACCCCGTACCCGGTGCTGGGTGATGGCCCGGACGTGCTCGGTGAGGCATTGCAGGACGGGGTCAACCTCGCCATCTGGCGCCGGCAACTCCCCCTGCATATCCAGGGCTTCGCCAATAGCCTGCTGGCGCTAGGTGAGCCGCTGGCCGAGTCCCTGATCCTGGAACTGCCAGACGCGGACTGCGAGCCCAACCTCTCTGACCTCGTCGCCGGCTTCGCCGACCTGGAGGGGCACCGGGGATTCGTCGCGGACGTGAGCTGGCTGGTACGGGCCTTCGCCTGTCTGGTGGATGCCCGGCGCATCGGCTTGCGTCTGCGCCGCTTGGACAAACCCATGTGCCCGCGCTTCCACGTTGACCATGTGCCGCTGAGGCTGATCACCACCTACGCGGGAGCGGGCAGCCAGTGGCTGCGGGAGGGCGAGATGCTGCGATCGCGGTTGGGCGATCCGGCCGCCGAGCCGGCCCGGGTTGTGGATAACCAGCAGATGGCTGCCGGCCATGTTGCCCTGTTCAAGGGCGAGAAGTGGCAAGGCAATGAAGGGCGTGGAATTATCCACAGATCGCCGCAGGCCGCGCCGGGCAAGGGCCGGTTGCTGCTTACACTTGACTGGCTGGGTTAGGTGCAGCTTCTGGCGGCTCTGCGTCACTCCCACTGACCCTGGCTCTGCCCTTCGCAAAAGGGCTTCAGGTAGCGCGCATCGCTGGCTACGCCGTAATAGTGGATGTCCTGGCGATAGGGCTGGTTGCTGACCCTCGCATTGCGGCAGACACCAAAGGCGCCGGTGGGGCAGTTATCCACAAAGCTCACGTCGATCTTCTGCCCTTTCAGTTCCGGCTTGCAGAAGCCGTCACGGAAGAGTTGCCGCGGGATGCTACGGTTTTCCTGGCAGATCCTCACGTCCACGCCCTCGCCCTGGCTGTGCACCACACAGGCTTCGGCATGGGCACCAGAGGACAGCAACAGCAGCACGGGTAACAACCAGACACGCATCGGGAGGGTCTCCAGGCAATGAAGGACGCGACTCTAGCACGGTGCTTTCTAAGCCCGCTGTGAAGCAGCACCATAGGTCCATGCTTACTCATATCCCTACCCATCTCATCGCCGGCCCCCTGGGTGCCGGCAAAACCAGCCTGATCCGTCATCTGCTGGCGCAGCGTCCCGCGCACGAACGCTGGGCGGTGCTGATCAACGAATTCGGCCAGATTGGCCTGGACGCCGCATTGCTGACCCGCAACGGCGACGGCATCGCCATCGCCGAGGTGGCGGGCGGCTGCGTCTGCTGCGTCAACGGCGCGCCCTTCCAGGTTGGCCTTGGCCGGCTTCTGCGCAAGGCACGGCCGGACCGGCTACTGATAGAGCCGTCCGGACTCGGACACCCGGTCGAGCTACTGCGACAGCTACGCGAACCCCCTTGGGAAGGCGTTTTGGCGCTACAGCCAAGCGTCATGGTGCTTGACGCAGCGGCGCTGGCTACGGGCCAGCTACTGCCAGACAGCCAGCGGGAGGCCATTTCCATTGCTGGCCTTGTGCTATTAAACAAGGCCGAGAACCTGGATTCGGTCACCTGTGAACAACTTGCCGCCAAATTACCTGCCGTACCCCTGCTGTGGACGACACAGGGTAGGCTCGATATCCAGTGTCTTCCAGGCATCCATGCACAGAGTGGAAAAGCTGTTGGTATCAATGACTTACCAACAGGTGTGGATAAGCCTCAGGTTCTGTGGAGGAATCCGGCCGAACCGATCTGCCAGATCCAGGCGAACGACGACGCCTGGAGCATCGGCTGGCGCTGGCATCCCAGCCAACAGTTCGAGCTGATGCGTGTGCAGCAATGGCTGGCCAGCCTGCCCTGGCGCCGCGCCAAGCTGGTACTGCAGAGCAACGCCGGCTGGCTCTCCGGCAACGCCCTGGACGGCGCGCCGATCCACTGGCAAGCCAGCGAATGGCGCAGGGATTCGCGTCTGGAGCTGATCTTCGCCGGGCCCCAGGACGAGGCGGTGCTGAAGGCGGGAATGGCGGCTTGCCGGCTTCCGTAGGATGGGGCGGGCGGCGTCACGCGAGGTCCAGGTTCCACGGTGATGGGTTTCGCTTCGCTCTACGCCATCCTACGGTCCGTGCATGTTCGGGGCGGAAACGAAAACGGGCCCCGAAGGGCCCGTCTGATGTCGATCCCTGTCCGGGATCAGTCCTGGTTCATCCGCGAATGGGTGCGGGTGTCCTTCATGAACACGTACACCAGCAGCGAGCAGGCGATACAGGCGGTGACGTACCAGTAGAAGCCGCTTTCCATGCCGATGCTCTTGAACCACAGGGCCACGTACTCGGCGGTGCCGCCGAAGATCGACACGGTCAGTGCGTAGGGCAGGCCCACGCCCAGGGCGCGGATCTCGGTGGGGAACAGCTCGGCCTTCACCACGGCGTTGATCGAGGTGTAGCCGCTGACGATGATCAGCGCCGCCATGATCAGGAAGAACGCGCCCCACCAGGTCTCGATGGTGTGCAACGTGCTGAGGATCGGGTAGGTGAACAGGGTGCCCATCACACCGAAGGCGATCAGGATCGGGCGCCGGCCGATCTTGTCGGAAAGCCCGCCGACGATGGGCTGCAGCAGCATGAACAGGAACAGCGTGGCGGCCGAGATCATGGTCGAGTCGTTCTTGGCCATGCCCACGGTGTTCACCAGGTACTTCTGCATGTAGGTGGTGTACGTGTAGAAGGCCAGGGTGCCGCCCATGGTCAGGCCGATCACGGTGAGCACTTCCTTCGGGTGGCGCATCAGGGTGCGCAGCAGGCTTTCCTTCGGCTTGTCCTTCTTCTTGGTGAAGGAGTCAGTCTCTTCCATGCCGCGACGCAGGAACATGGCCACCACCGCGCACAGGGCGCCGATGAAGAAGGGCACGCGCCAGCCCCAGCTTTCCAGCTGCTCGGTGGTCAGGGTCTGCTGGAGGATGATCAGCACCGCCAGCGCGATGAGCTGACCGGAGATCAGGGTCACGTACTGGAAGCTGGAGAAGAAGCCGCGTTGCTCCTTGGTTGCCATCTCCGACAGGTAGGTGGCCGAGGTGCCGTATTCACCGCCCACCGAGAGGCCCTGCAACAGGCGTGCGACCACCAGCAGGATCGGTGCCGCCACACCAATGGTCTCGTAGCTGGGGGTCAGGGCGATGATCAGCGAGCCGAAGCACATCAGCAGTACCGAGGCCAGCAGCGCGGCCTTGCGGCCCTTGCGGTCGGCGTAGATGCCCATCAACCAGCCGCCGATGGGGCGCATCAGGAAGCCCACGGCGAAGATCGCCGCCGTGTTGAGCAGTTGGGCGGTCATGTCGCCCTGGGGGAAGAACGCTTTGGCGAAGTACAGCGAGAAGGCGGCGTACACGTACCAGTCGTACCACTCGACCAGGTTGCCGACTGATCCGCTGAAAATGGATTTGATGCGTTGCGATGTCGTGCGGGGTTCTGCAGAGGCAGCCAGGGTGCTGGAGCTATCCATCATTTTTCCTCGACGCTTAGTAGTTGTTGTCGTGGGCGCTGGCCAAGGCCGCGCTTGTGCGCAGGGCACATAGCAGGAGCTGTGCCAGGGGAGAAAAGGTGCGGACTAGAAGGGTTCCAGACTGATTTTGCAGCGCTCATGCGCGGAATCCTGCCGATGCCGCGGGGGCGATGAGCAAGATTCCGCCGATGGCGAAATTCCACGTGTAGGGTGAGGTCAATCGTCGGCGACCGGGAGGAACTCGCTGCGCTCCAGGCCGTGGCGGACCATCTTCTCGTTGAGGGTGCGGCGCGGCAGTTGCAGCAAGGTCATCACCGCTTTGATGTCGCCCTGGCACCGGGCCAGGGCCTGGCGCAGGCATTGCGCTTCGTAGGCTTCCATCAGGTCGGCCAGGGAGGGTTCGCCTTGGCGCTCTGCCTGGCCTGTGGATAACCCCAGTACGTGGCGCTCGGCGGCGTTGGCCAGTTCGCGCACGTTGCCTGGCCAATTGTGGGCCAGCAGTTGCGCCAGCTCGGCCGGTGTCAGGGTCGGTTGTGGCCGGCCCAGCCGCTCGCTGGCCTGGCGGGCAAAGTGCTCGAACAGCAGGGGAATGTCCTCACGCCGCTCGCGCAGCGGTGGCAACTGCAGTTCGGCCACGTTCAGGCGGTAGAGCAGGTCCTCGCGGAAGCGCCCGGCGCGGACTTCCTCGCGCAGATCCGGTTTGGTGGCGGCGACCACGCGGATATCCACAGCAATGCTCTGGTTCGAGCCCAGGCGCTCCAGGCGCTGTTCCTGCAGAACCCGCAGCAGCTTCACCTGCTGGGCGAAGGGCATGCTTTCGATCTCGTCGAGGAACAGCGTGCCGCCGTGGGCGTGCTCGATCTTGCCGATGCGTTTGCCCTGGGCGCCGGTAAAGGCGCCGCTTTCGTGGCCGAACAGTTCGCTCTCGAAGAGATTCTCCGGGATGGCCGCACAGTTCAGTGCCACGAAGGGTTTGCCGGCGCGGGGACCGAAGTCGTGCAGGCAGCGCGCGACCATTTCCTTGCCGGAGCCAGTCTCGCCACGCAGCAGGATGTTCACGGGTGTCGCGGCGAGGTCGAGCACCTGACGTCGCAGTTGCGCCATGGGGCGGGCAACACCAAGCAGGCGGCCGTCGAGCTGGTCCTTGAGCTCCGCCTGCACGCGCAGACGACGGTTTTCCTGGACCAGCCGGCGCTTTTCCAGGGCGCGGCGCAGGCTTTCCAGCAGGCGCTCGGCGGTGAAGGGCTTCTCGATGAAGTCATAGGCACCCAGGCGCATGGCTTCGACCGCCTGGGGCACATCGCCATGGCCGGTGACCATCAGGAAGGGCAGTTCGCGGTCCAGCGCTTGCACCGCCTGCAGCAGGGCCATGCCGTCCATGCCGGGCATGCGCAGGTCGCTGACGACTACCCCGGGGAAATCGGCATCAAGGCGTTTCAGGCAGTCCTCAGCGCTGGATTCCACCCGCACTTCGAAGCCGGATAGCTCCAGCCACTCTCGCACGGCTTCGCGGATGGCCGCTTCGTCGTCGACGAAGATCACCTGGGCTGTCATGGCTATTCCTCTCTGGCTTTATCCACAGGCAGGCGCAGGCTGAACAATGCGCCCTCGCCCTGGTTGGTGGCGCTCAGGGTGCCGCCCAATTCATGGACGATGGCGTAGGACACCGCCAGCCCGATTCCCAGGCCGGCACCCGCCGGTTTGGTTGTGAAGAAGGGGTCGAAGACCCGTGGCAGATCCGCTTCGGCGATGCCGCCGCCGTTGTCGGCGACTTCAAGCAGCCAGTGGCCGTCTTCGCGGCGCAGTGTTATCCACAATCTCGGGTCTGGCTTGCCGGCCACGGCGTCAAGGGCGTTGCGCAGCAGATTGACCAGTACCTGCTCCAGGCGGATGGCATCGCCTGATACCCAGGCCGGCGTGTTCAGCTCCTGGCTGATCTGCACCCTGGCATCGCGCAGATTGGGCGCCAGCAGCTGCAGGGACTTATCCACAACACTGCCCAGTTCCAGGCACTCGCGCAGGCCGCCGGGGGTCTTGCGTGCATAAGTCTTGAGATGGCCGGTTAGCGCGGCCATGCGCTGCAACAGCTCATCATGGCGGGACAGCGCCTTGCGCGCTTGCTCCAGCTGGCCGCTGTCGAGCATCAGGCGCAGGCTGGCCAGGTGCATCTGCAGTGCAGTGAGCGGCTGGTTGATCTCATGGGCCAGGGCTGTGGACATCTGTCCCAGGGCCGCCAGCTTGGCGGCCTGGATCAGCCCGTCCTGGGCGGTGCGCAGGGCGGCGGTACGTTGCTCCACCAGTTGTTCGAGCTCCTCCCGGCTGCGCTGGCGGATGCGCGCCAGGCGCCAGCGCTGGTGCAGGAACAGCCCGAGGAAGAACAGCGCCAGCCAGGCGCCACCGGCGGCCAGACTGGCGGCACGCGCGCTGCCGGCCGCCTCCTGCGGCGTGCGCAGCAGGTGCAGGGTCCAGCCTTCACTGGGCAGCGGCAGGCTTTCCCAGAGGTAGTCGGCGCGACCGTTCGGCCCTTCGACCTGGACCAGTCGGCTGCCTTCGCCGAAGTCGATGCGCGTAGTGTGGATAAGTGGAGCCAGGGGTTGCTTGTCGTACTGGCGGGTGATGGCCATCTCGGCGCGGCCCTCGGCGGAGATCGGCTGCAGTTCCCGGTAGCGCCATCCTGGCTGGTTGGCGATGAACACCACGCCTCGGGCGTCGCTGACCAGGATGATGTCCGATCGCTGCCCCCATTCTTGTTCTAGCTCGGGGAATTCCAGCTTCACCACGATGGCGCCGATAAAGACCTCGTCGACGCTGCGCACGGCGCTGGCGAGGAAGTAGCCAGGAATCCCGCTGGTCACGCCCACCGCGTAGAAGCGGCCGCTGCCATGGCGCCGGGCCTCCGCGAAGTATGGACGGAAGCCATAGTTGTGGCCGACGAAGCTGGTGGGCAGGCGCCAGTTGCTCGCGGCCACGGCCAGGCCATCGCGGTTCAGCAGTTCCAGGGTGGTGGAACCGGCGGCGCGGTTCATCTGTTCGAGCTTGAGGTTGAGCAGCTGCTGCTCGTGTTTATCCACAGGCCCGGCCAGCGTGCCCCGCAGCTCTGGGTCCAGCGCCAGCACGGCGGGCAGGGCGCGGAAGCGGTCGATGAGGGTGCGCAGGCTGCCGGCGTAGAGCGTGAGTTGCTCGCGAGCCTGCTCACCTTCATCGCGCAGGGCCTGGCGCTCCGCCTGGCGGCCGGCCAGATGCATCGCCAGGAACAAGCCGGCGAGCAGCAGCAGGATCAGCAGGGCGATGCGCAGGGAGCGGGAAATCAAGGCGTGGCGTCCGCAGGTCAGAGGCGGCGACGATATCACGGCCGGCTATGGCCACTGCTCTCGACGCATGTCAGCGGATACACTTCGCGCAGACATTTCGAGGCACGTTCGATGCAGTTGATCCCTTGGTCCCACTCGACTTCCGCCGGTTTCACCCTGCGGGGCTGGCACAGCCCGGCCTCCGGCAAGCCGCTCCTGCACTTCCTTCATGGCAATGGTTTCTGCGGTCGCACCTACACGCCCTTGCTGCAGGCACTGGCGGAGGATTTCGACCTCTGGCTCTGCGATATCCAGGGCCACGGTGACAGCGACCATGGCGGCCGCTTCCTCGGCTGGAACCGTAATGCCGAACTGGCGGTGGAAGCGTTCGAGTGCGGGCGCGGGCAGTTCGGCGAGGTGTCGCGGGTGGCGGTGGGGCACAGCTTCGGTGGTGTACTGAGCAGCCTCATCCTGGCCCGCCATCCCGAGCTGTTCAGCCGTGCGGTATTGCTCGATCCGGTGATCTTCACCCCGGCGATGATCGGCGTGATGGCCTTTTCCGAAGTCCTCGGCCTGCACCGCCGCACCACCATGGCCAGTCGAGCGCGAGCGCGACGCAACCACTGGGCCGACCGCCAGGCCGTATGGAACGGCCTGCACGGACGCGGTATCTTCAAGGGCTGGACCGAGGAGGCCCTGCAGGGTTACGTCGACCACGCCATCAAGGCTGTGGATAACGGCGTCGAGCTGAAGTGCCGGCCGAGCCGCGAGGCGGAAATCTTCAGTTCCTTCCCGAAACGCCTGTGGCCGTCCCTGGGCCGCATCGTCACACCTACCCTGATTCTTCACGGCCAGCACAGCTACCCCTTCGTGGCCAAGTCGGTGGCGCGCCTGACCGCCCTCAACGGCCATGTCAGTGCCCAGGTGGTGGAGGGCGGCCACTGCTTCATGCAGGAATATCCACAGCCCAGCGCCGAACGCACGGTCGAGTTCCTGCTGCGTGCGCTTTGAGCGATGACTGCGAGTGCGACTGGTGGGATGTTATCCACAGAATGCAGCGCCACGGGGCGGGCTGCCTGTTATCGGATGAGCCAGGTGCGGTTCAATCCACCCGGCGCTGCTCATCCGGCTTGGGATGGCTACGCCGCCACTCGTTCATGTGGATAACCTTGTCATCGAGCTGGGGTTCGGCCTTGAACGGGTGGGCCTCGACGTCGATGCGGCCCAGGTGGTTGCCGAACATCTGAATGCTGCCGGTAAGGCGCTGCTCGCCGGTGACGGTGAACTCGAAGTCATAGACGCGTGCCAGACGGCGATTGCCCTTGCCGTCGCGCACCATCGCCAGGCGGCGGAAGGCGACATTGCCATCCAGCAGTTCCACATCGAGCCGGGCGCAGTGCTGTTTGGCCAAGGCCAGGGCACGCTCGCGCACACCATGGCCGCGCCACAGCCAGGCTGCACCGGCGGCGAACAACATCAGCAGGAAAACGTCAGCCAGGCTCAGCATGATGACTCCAGAAAGATAGGCCCAAGCTTAAACCATCCAAGGAGGTTTTCAGCTGGCCATTTCGACGCGGTTTCGTCCCAGTTGCTTGGCGCGGTAGAGCGCCGCATCGGCCACACCCAGCAGGTGGTGCAAGTCGTCATTGGCGCTGACGCTGGCCAGGCCGATGCTCACGCTGACCCGGATGGGGCCGCCAGGCGCGGCGATCTCCAGACCTTGCAGCGCGATGCGCAAGCGCTCCAGCAGGTGGTGGGCGGAATCGGCGCTGGTGTCCGGCAGCAGGAAGATGAATTCCTCGCCGCCATAACGGGCGAAGAGGTCGGTGCGTCGCGCCTGCTGCTGGCAAAGCCGGCTGAACTGACGCAGTACGTCGTCTCCTACCTGGTGCCCATGGCGGTCGTTGATCTGCTTGAAGTGGTCCAGGTCGAGCAGCGCCAGGCACAGTGGCGAACTCTGCCGCCGCGCTCGCTGCAGTTCCTGTTCGGCACGTTCTTCGAAGGCACGGCGGTTGAGGGCACCGGTGAGTGGATCGGTGGTGGCAAGGTGCAGCAGCTGGCGCTCCAGGGCCTTGCGATGACTGACGTCGCGGATCTCCACCAGGCGCTGCTGGGATTCGTCCAGAGAGGCTATGGCCAGTTCAGCCGGGAAACCGCCGCCGTCTCCACGCCGCGCCTCGATATCGTGCGGGCGGCCATCGGCCTGCCGTAGCAGGTTGGCCAGCAGCGGTACCTCGGCCTCACCGACCAGTTGGGACAGGGGTTGGCCGAGCAGTTCCTCCCGCCGCTGGGCGAAGAGCTGTTCGAGCATCGGGTTGGCATCGAGGATGCGGCCGTCCTCCACCACCAGCATGCCGGCGTTGGCGACACCCATCAGGCGCTCGAAGCGGTGCGCGCTAGCCTCGGCCTCGCGGGCATGGCGCTGGCTGTCTTGGAGGATGCGGCGCATGGTCATCAGCGCCAGGCCCACGAGGGCGATGACCCAGAGCGGGATGCCGAAGTTGTAGGGCAGCAGGTAGCTCACCGAGCGGGTGACATCCTGATGTTCCACCTGCTGTAGCCAGTCATGCACGCCGATGGCCGCGCGCAGCAGTGTGACCAGCGCATAGCCCAGCAAGGTGATGCCGACAAACAGCCGTACGCTGCGCAGCGCGGGCTCGCGCCGTTCGGCCAGGAGCACATGGCACGCTTGCAGCGGCAGGGCACCGCCGATGGCGGCATAGAGGGCGACCATCAGCTCGGTATTGATCGGGCTGATCCAGTACCAGCAGTTCACCACGGCCATGGCGCCGGCACTGGCCGGTACCGTCCAGTAAGGCGGACGCAGCCCCAGGAAGCGGAACACGCCGAGCAGCAGGATGGCTTCGCCTGCCAGTTGGGTGGCGTTGCCCAGCACATTCAGGAGCGGGCTGCCGCTGGCCATGAAGCCCATGAACAGCAGGATGCCGAGAATCAGGGTCCAGGCGCCGGCCATCCAGAATCCCGGGCCCCGGTAGGGCCGCGAGAAATACCAGAGCGCGGTGCAGGCGACGGCGCTGGCGAGCATCAGGTTGAGCCCGAGCAGCATGGGGGAGAAATAGAGGGTTTCCATCGAGGCCCTCCCGGGCCTGGTATCCGACGCGAGGATTCTGGCACCGCCAGGTGCAGCTGTCTTGCGGCCAAACGGTTGGAAATGCGGCGCATTCGGCCTGCGGCCTTCTGCCCCAGCGACTAGGCTTCTACCCAGGCAGGGGCTTGGCTAGCATAGGCGCCCCCCCCCCCGGCAGACCGGCATGGAACCTTCCCAGTGACCCACGGCAGAGCACGACAGCGCGGCGCCTGGCTTGGCCTTCTGGCCATGCTGCTGCTGTTCGTCGGTCCGCTGGTGTCCCAGGCTCGAGACATGGGGCCGGGTGGAGCGCCGGCGTGGATGGACGAACTGGCCTGCGCCACTGACCACAGTGCCCCCAGCCATGAGCCATCCATGCCCAGCCACGAGATGTCCTGGGCCAAGTGCGGCTACTGCACTCTGCTGTTCAACTCACCGGCCCTCAGCCCCAATGCGCTGCACGGGCTGGTCCTGACTGACCTCGCCCTCCCGGTGCCGATCGCGGCGACCCAGGCTGGCCATGGCTCCCGGGCAATCTTTCCCGGTGCCCTGACCCGCGCTCCCCCCGCTGCACTCGCCTGATCCAAGCAACCCCGTTACCGCATTTCTCGCACAGGCTCCGGCAAGCCCGCTGTGCGCGCGGACCATTGGCTCATCCGGGAGCACGACAATGTCGAAGAGCACGGTCTCCTTCTACAACCTGGCGTGGCGCTGGCATTTCTATGCCGGGCTGTTCGTCATCCCCTTCATGATCATGCTGGCGGTCACCGGCAGCATCTACCTGTTCAAACCCCAGCTGGACAATCTGCTCTACAGCGACCTGATGCGGGTCCAGCCTGCCGGGCAGGCGCTGGCCGCCGATCAGCAACTGGGAAAGCTCCTGCAGGTTTATCCACAGGCCAAGGTCACGCAGTACCTGCCGCCAGTCGATGACAGCCATAGCGCGCAATTCGTCGCCAGCCTCGATGGCAGCAAGCAGAACGTCTTCGTCGATCCCTACAGCGGCAAGGTGCTCGGCACGCAGGATGCCGAGTACAACCTCCAGGCGGTTGCTCGTTCATTGCATGGCACTTTGCTCGTGGGCACCTGGGGTGATCGCCTGATTGAGCTGGCCGCTGGCTGGGGCATTGTCCTGGTGGTGTCGGGGCTCTACCTCTGGTGGCCACGCGGCCAGGGCATGCGCGGCGTGTTCTGGCCGCGCCTGGCCAATCGCGGACGGCTGTTCTGGCGCGACCTGCATGCGGTGACCGGCTTCTGGGGTTCCCTGCTGCTGCTGTTCATGCTGCTCACCGGCATGACCTGGACCGGCTACTGGGGAGAACGCTTTGCCGACGTCTGGAACCGCTTCCCGGCCGCCATGTGGAACGAGGTGCCCAAATCCGACCAGCAGGCCCGCAGCCTGAACAGTGCCTCTGACCAGACAGTGGCCTGGGCGATGGAAAACACGCCAATGCCAGTGTCCGATCCCCATGCCGCCCACAAGGGCCACGCAGCCGGTGAAATGACCAGCACCTCCGGACAGATCGGCCTGCAGCAGGTGGTGGATACCGCTAACGAACGAGGCGTGGTGCCGGGTTACAGCGTGACGCTGCCGGCGGATGCGACCGGCGTGTTCACCATCGCCGTGTTCGCCGATGACCCGCGCAACGATGCGACGCTGCACATCGATCAGTACAGTGGCAAGGTGCTGGCCGACGTGCGCTGGAAGGACTACGGTGTGGTCGCGAAAAGCGTCGAGATGGGCGTGGTACTGCATGAAGGCAAGTTCTTCGGGCTGGCCAACCAGTTGCTGATGTTCGGCGTCTGCCTGCTGATCCTGCTGAGTGCCGTCAGCGGTCTGGTGATGTGGTGGAAGCGTCGTCCCCAAGGGCGTTTCGGCGTGCCGCCGTTGCCTCATTCGCTGCCGCTGTGGAAAACCGCCGTGGGCATCATGGTGGTGCTGGGTGCGGCATTTCCACTGGTGGGAATCTCGCTGCTGCTTATCTGGGCCCTGGACTGGCTGGTGCTGTCCCGCTTCGGCGGTAGCCGTGCCGTTACGGGCTGATACCCGATCTGCGCCCGCCCGGAGGCGGGCGTCACTATCCCTTTCGAATGGAGTTCAAACAATGCGCAAGACCCTGCTGACCTTCGGAGCCCTGCTGAGTTTTTCCGGTGGCCTGGCAGCCCATGAGTACGACACGGGCAACCTGCACATCGAACATCCCTGGGCCCTGGCCGTGCCCGCGGTATCTCCCAATGGCGCCGCCTACCTGGTTATCCACAACAAGGGTGCGGAGGCCGACAAGCTGCTTGGTGCCGACACCGCCCGCGCCGGCAAGACCGAGGTCCACGAGCACCTGCACAAGGACGGCCTGATGAAGATGCAGCAGGTTCCCGGCGGCCTGGACATTCCCGCTGGTGGCGAAGTGCGCCTGGAACAGGGTGGCTATCACCTGATGATGTTCGGTCTGAAGCAGCCGTTGAATGCGGGTGACAAGTTCCCCATGACCCTGCACTTCCAGAAGGCGGGCGACCTGGAAGTGGAAATCCATGTGGAGAAGGAGGCGCCGGCCGGTAACGCCGAGCACCAGCACTGATTCCTACCTGCGGGGCCGTCCGGCCCCGCACCTTCGCGCGCCCAGTTATCCACAGCAACCGCTCGGTGGCCTGGTTTGGCGGGTGGTGGCGACACCCTCTTCGGCCAGAACGCCAATGCGGTCTTCCACGAGATCCGTTTCAGCCAGAGCCTCTGCAACGTGGCGCAGATCCAGAGCGCGCCGAACTTCCCGGCCGGTACCACTGAACCTGGAAGCATGTCGGTTTGCGGCTGCTGCGGGGGATAAGTCTGGTTCACGGCACCTGATCGTTTATTGATCATTTTCATGCAGGCCACGCCCGTCGGGGGATACAGCCGTGCCCACACAGCTTATCCACAGTTGGCTGCACAGATATTGTGTGCAGCCGTCTGTGTAAGTCATTGAAATTGCGTGAAAAATGCTCAATTGGCGGAAACCTGCGCCGCATCTGGCTTACAGCCATCCATGGACATCTTATGCACAGGACCATCCACGCGATTTGGGTACAAACGTGGAAAACCATTCACGGGGTTGTGGGTTACTTACCAGTAGCTGGGCGCTCCAGGCGACTGCGTAGCCGCGGGGGCGGGACTGGTCAGGGAATGATCAGATGGCTGGAATATGCACCAGTACTGGCCTGCAGCGATGCCTGAACAGCTTATCCACAGATACCTGCACAGATAATGTGCGCAATGCATAGCGCAAGTGATTGAAATAGAACGAAAAACGCACAGTAGCTGAGAAGCCGCGTCGGGCTTGCTTCCTGGAGGTCGAACTACAGTTTATCCACAGATGAGTCCACGGATTTTGGGTTAAAGCACCTGTTCCCTGTGAACAGATCTCTGGCATTCGCCACCTTTATGGAAGACTGCCCGCCAAGCCAAGGTGTCCTGGCCAGGTTTCGCGAATGAACTCACTCCTACAGGAAAGGCGATGCAACGCTTTATGCACAGCGGGGCCTTGCCAGCTTCAAGCTGGATAGAAAGTGATCATCTCGATGGAGGCCTCGTCATCCGTGACCTGCAGCATTGTCCGCACAAGCTATCCACAGATGGCTGCACAGATATTGTGCGCAATGACCGAGTTATCCCTATGATTTTGCTCGAAAAATGTCCAGACAGTGGAAAGCTGCGCCAGGATTGGCCCCTGTACATCCATTGACATCTTATCCACAGAGGCATCCACCGGAACTGGGGGAAAAGGCTCTGTGATGGGCATTTTCGCCCGAAGAAGAAGGCAGCAGCCGCGCGTGCTTCGCGGGGGCGCGAAACCTGATCAGAAGTTGATCAACTCCTGAAAAGGCCCGGCTGGCGGGGGATAGCGAAGTGTCCGAACAGCTTATCCACAATCTGCTGCACAGCATCTGTGTGCAACGCACAAGGCAAGTGATTGAAAATGCTCAGAAAATAGCCTGCTAGTGGTAAAGCACACGTGGTGCGGGGCCTGGAGGTTGGTCTACACCTTATCCACAGGCCCTTCCACTGATTTTGGGGAGCAGTGTGGAACGCGAAGGCTCAGTTGCCCTCGCGCATTTCCTGATAGCGCTGTTCCAGCTCCTGGCGAATCTGGCGGCGCTGCTGGGCTTGTGCGAATCGGCGCTTCTCGTCCGTGGTTTCTGGCTGCAAGGGCGGTACTTGTGCCGGGCGGCGTTCGTCGTCCAGGGCGACCATGGTGAAGAAGCAGCTGTTGGTATGGCGGACCGAGCGTTCGCGGATGTTCTCGGTGACCACCTTGATACCCACCTCCATGGAGGTGTTGCCGGTGTAGTTCACCGAGGCGAGGAATGTCACAAGCTCGCCGACATGGATGGGTTCGCGGAAGATCACCTGATCCACCGACAAGGTGACCACGTAGCGCCCGGCATAGCGGCTGGCGCAGGCGTAGGCGACTTCATCGAGATACTTGAGCAGGGTGCCGCCGTGGACGTTGCCGGAGAAGTTGGCCATGTCCGGGGTCATTAAGACGGTCATCGACAGATGTGCGGTTCCGGGTTCCATGCTGGCCTCGTCGGTAGTGGGGGCGGTCTGAGATAGACGCAGGCTGGTGCCTGGGCGCCACAGGGGATAATCACGCAACGCCGTGCGGGCTGTGGATAACCGCGCGGTCAGGGCACGGCATCGGGTTGCTGGCAGGCCGGGTATTCCTCCGCCAGGTCGCTGGGACCGCAGGCCAAGCCGTGCTGCCTGCGTAACTGGGCCAGCTCCTCGCTCTGCTCGATCAGGAAGCGGTCGAAGGCTTCCAGTATCTCCGGATGCTTCAGGCTGCTGGCGTGGAACGCGGTCTTCGCAAGTGGCAGTTCCGGGTCCAGCAGCAGGCGATCACCGCCCAGATTGGTGTTCGCGTCCAGGTAGTGGTGCAGCACTTCCGGGTTGGCATAGATGGCGTCGATGCGCAGGCGCAGCAGCATGCGTACCAGCGCGCCGATATCGCTGGCCTCCACCAAGTGCACCTGGCCGTCGCGCAGGCGGTCCTGCCAGGCCTCGGGGGTGAAGCCGCGTACGGTGCCCAGGCGTCGTACCGCGTCTATGCCCCGGCCCAGATGCTCGCGCAGCACCAGGCTGCCGTCGACGATGCGGATGATCGGTCGGCTGTAATACAGGCGCGCATCGCCCTTGAGCTGGCGCGACCAGGCGGGGTTGTCGGGAAACACCAGCATCAACCGGTCGGTGGTTTGCAGATTGCGGTGCAGGCGGTTGATCGGCAGGGCTTCCAGCTCAAGGGCCAGGCCCTGGTCGATGGCGAAGCGCTGCAGAAGCGCGATGGCATAGCCTTCAGCCGGCTTGCCGGGGAGTGCCCGGTAGTAAGGCAGGTAGTCCTGGCTTTCCAGGCCTACGCGCAAGGGCTCCGCTTGGCAGACGCCGAGAGCCATCAACAGCAGCGCGAGGATCGCAGCTTTCATTGGGCGGGCCCGGAACGAGATGAGGATGCCGATGAGCCTAGCAGGCGGGCGGGCAAACTTCAGCGCCCGGCCAGGCTGGCCGGGCGCTTCGCTGGACCGCGAGTCCGGCGTCAGGCGTGGGTCAGGTACCAGCGCCAGTCCTGCTCGCCCACTTCGCTGACGAACTGGCGGAATTCCTCCCATTTGATGGCGAGGAAGATCTTCAGGAAGTCCTCGCCCAGGGCGTCCCTGGCCCAGGTCGACTGCTCCAGATTGCGCAGGGCGGTCAGCCAGTCGGTGGGTAGGGTTTCCCTGGCTTGCTCGTAACCATTGCCGACGATGGGCTCGCCCGGATCGATCTGCTCGCGAATGCCCTTGTGGATACCGGCGAGAATCGCGGCGGCAGCCAGATAGGGGTTGGCGTCGGCACCACAGATGCGGTGCTCGACATGGCGGCTCTTGGCCGGGCCGCCGGGCACGCGGAAGGACACGGTGCGGTTGTTCACGCCCCAGCTCTTGGCGAGCGGTGCATAGCTGTTGGCCTGGAAGCGACGGTAGGAGTTGGCATTGGGGCAGAAGATCGCCAGCGTGTCGTTGAGCGTGGCCATCATGCCGCCGATGGCGTGGCGCAGCAGTGGGGTGCCGTGCGGGTCCTCGCTGGCCATCAGGTTGTTGCCCTGCTCATCGGCGAGGCTCACGTGCATGTGCAGGCCGCTGCCGGCCAGGTCGCCGAAGGGCTTGGCCATGAAGCAGGCGACCAGCCCATGCTTGTTGGCTACACCTTTCACCAGGCGCTTGTAGCGAATGCCTTCGTCGACCGCCTGGAGTGCGTCGAAGCGGTGTTCGAGGGTCAGCTCCAACTGGCCGGGGGCGTACTCCGAAATGGCGGTGCGCACCGGCAGACCCTGGGCCTCGCAGGCCGCATAGAGGTCGTCGAGGAAGGGCTGCAGCTGTTCCAGCTCGTAGACGCCGTAGACCTGTGGCGCCTGCGGGCGCACGCCATTCATCTGCAGCGCCGGCTGTGGACGGCCGTTGGCATCGCGGCGCTTGTCCAGCAGGTAGAACTCCAGCTCGACTGCCATCACCGGGTGGTAGCCGTCGGCCTTGAGGCGCTCGATGGTACGGGCCAGCACATGGCGCGGATCGCCGGGGGTGGCCGGCAGACCCTGGGTCGGGTGCATGCTGACCTGCACCTGGCCGGTGGGTGTAGTGCGCCAGGGTTGCAGGGTCAGCGAGCCGGGCACCGGGTAGGTCCAACAGTCAGCGTCGGCGACTTCCCAGACCAGGCCGCTGGCTTCGACGTCCTCGCCCTGGATGGTCAGCGAGAGGATGGAGCTGGGCAGCGGACGGCCGTTCTCGAAGATCGGCAGCAGCTCGTCACGGTGCAGCAGCTTGCCGCGGGGGATGCCGTTGGCGTCGATCAGCATCAGTTCGATGCTGCGCACTTCGGCGTGGCGTTCGAGGAAGTCGCGGGCTTCCTGGGGATCGGCGAATTGCATGGTCGTTCTCGCGTAGGGTGGAGGGCGCTTCATCCATCCACCGGGGTTGGGTGTTGGTGGATGAAAAGAGCGTCATCCACCCTACGGATCATTCGCGGGCGCCGGGGATCGCCAGCAGTTCGGTGATGGCCTCGTCCAGGGTGGCAATCAACGTGTCCACGTCGGCGGCGGTGGTGGCCGGGCAGCACAGGGTCATGTTGTGGAACGGCGTGATCAGGATGCCGCGGTTGATCAGGTAGAGGTGCAGGGCCATCTGCAGCTCATCGTGGAAGGCCGCTTCGGCCTCGGCGCCGGTGCGCGGCGACACCGGGCAGAACTGGAATTCGCTACGTGCGCCCAGTTCGGTCACCGACCATTTCAGGGCGTGCTTCGCAATCAGGCTGCGGAATCCGTCGGCCAAGCGTTTGGCCAGCGGCAGCATGTGGTCGTAGGCCGCCTGGGTCATCACCTGTTCGAGGTTGGCGCGCATGCAGTGCATGGCCAGGGCGTTGGCCGAGAGGGTGGTGCCCATGCCGCTGTGGCCGTGGCCATGGCTGTCCTGCTGGGCCTGCTTGCGCGAGGCGAGCATCCTGTCGGCCATCTCCGCGCTGCAGCCGAAGATGCCGCAAGGCACGCCGCCAGCAATGGGTTTGCCGACCACGAAGAAGTCGGGGTCGAGGTTCCACAGCTGGGTGCAGCCGCCGATGTTGGTGGAGATGGTGTGGGTCTCGTCGATGATCAGCAGGCTGCCGTACTTGCGGGTCAGCTCGCGGCACTTCTGCATGAAGCCCGGATCGGGCAGGACCATGCCGATGTTGGTCATCGCCGGTTCGCAGAGCAGGGCACAGACGTCGCCCTGGGCCAGCGCGGCTTCCAGCGCCTCGACATCGTTGAAGGGAACGGCGCGGCTGTGCTGGGTCAGGTCGTAGGCCTGGCCGACCAGACCGGAGCGGTGCACGGTCTCGCCATCGCGGCAGCGCACCATCACGTCGTCCACGGTGCCGTGGTAGCAGCCGTCGAACACTAGCAGGGTCTTGCGTCCGGTGATGGCTCGGGCCCAGCGCAGCACATAGCGGTTGGAGTCGGTGGCGGTGGCGGTCACCTGCCAGTAGGGCAGGCCGAAGCGCTGGGCCAGCAGCTCGCCGCAAACCACGGCATCCTCGCCCGGCAGCATGGTGGTCAGGCCGTTGTTGGCCTGCTCGGCGATGGCGCGGGCGATCGGGTCCGGCGAGTGACCGAACATTGTGCCGGTGTCGCCCAGGCAGAAGTCGATGTACTCGTGGCCATCGACGTCGTAGAAGCGGGCCCCCTTGGCGCGCTCGACGAACAGCGGGCAGGGCGTGGACCAGTCGGCCATCCAGTGCATCGGCACGCCGGCGTAGAGGGACTTGTGCGCGCGTTCAGCGAGTGCGACGGATTTCGGGTTGCGCTCGAGGAAGCGGGTGCGCTCGCGGGCGGCGAAGGTTTCCACGGCGGCTTGGCTGATTCCACTGGCAGTCATATTGAACACCTCGTTCGAATTTCTGCACATCGTGTTTTGTGATCACAATTCTGTCAAGACTTGCGAAAAAAGGCGCTGAAATTTAACGTGAAACCTGATTTGTGATCACAGGATAGAGCGAAAGGCCGGAGGGAAAGCCTCCTCTGGTCCGGATTCGCCCCGTGGTCCAGGCAACCACCCACAACAGAAGGCGACCAAAACCATGCGTAACTGCAGCCTGACCCTGAACCAACTGCCGGCGCCGCCGGCCCTTGCACGGTGATATGCCCATGGCCGAGAACCTGCAGGAAGAGCTTTACCAACGACTACGCGAGGGCCTGCTGGCAGGCCAGTTCAAACCCGGTGAGCGCCTGAAGATCCGCGATCTCGCCGCTGCCTGGGGCACCAGCCCGATGCCGGTACGCGCCGCCTTGCAGCGCCTGGTGGCTGAAGGCGCCCTGGAGGGCGAGCCACAGCGCTCGGTGCGCGTGCCGCCGATGACCCGTGAACGCTTCAAGCATATATTCCAGGTGCGCATGGCGCTGGAGGGCATGGCCGTAGAAGCGGCCGCGGGCCAGCTCTCCCGCGATGAGCTGGATGTCCTGCGGGGGTGCATGGAGCGCATGGATATCGCCATCGAACAACGCGACGTACAGGGCTACCTGACCGACAACAGCCGGTTCCACCGGGTGCTCTACGGCGCCTGTGGCAACCCCATCCTGCTGCGGACCATCGAAACGCTCTGGCTGCAGGTCGGCCCCTTCTTCAATCGCCTGTTCACCGAGGCGGACCTGTCATTGCGTCTCAACGACTTCCACGAGGACGCCTTCAAGGCGTTGCAGGCGGGCGACGGCAAGGCCGCGCGCGTTGCTATCGAGCAGGATCTTTCCTACTTCGGCCAATTCCTCCTCAACCTGCTGGAACTGGACTTCGCCCAGGCCCGCAGCGGCTGATGACGCTTTCCCGCGGGAGCGAGTCTGACTCGCTTCCGTGGGGCATGAGCGTCGTCGGTCAACTGGTCAGCCAGACGTCCCGGGCCCAGTGCCAGACCGAGTCCCAGCTCTCGTCGGTGAGCTCGCCTTCGTCGCCGTCCCACAGCACCACTTCGCCTTCGCCATCGACCACGTAGTAGTCACGGCCGTCCTGGCAGAGCGGCACCAGGTCGCGAGGTACGCCCAGGTCCCAGGCGACGGCGGCGACTTCCGGCAGATAGGTGTGGGATTGCGGGTCGGTGACCGTCACCGGCTCCAGACGGCCGTAGATCACGTCGCTGACCTTGAGCAGGAACTCGCGCAGTTCGAAGGGCAGGTTGATCAACAGCTGCTCCTCGATCTCCACCAACTGCTCTTCGTCCGGCAGCTCCAGGGGAACCGGCACTGGCTCGTTGAGTTCGCGCAGTTGTTCGATGACTTCTTCCATGGCGACAGGCCCTCATGCATTGGGATGCGCTTTATACAGTAGCCGGGCTTGGGAAGAAAAAAGCCTTGTCGTAACGTGGCGGACATTCTGTTGCCAATCCGTTTGTCGAGGCTCCCATCATGGCGATCACCTGGTCCTGCAAGCACCACAGCGAACTCGATACCCGCGAGCTCTACTGTTTTCTGGCCCTGCGCTGCCAGGTGTTCGTGGTGGAACAGAACTGCCCCTACCTGGATGTCGACGGCCAGGACCTGGAAGCCGGCACCTGCCATGTGATGGCCTGGGAACAGGGCACGCTCCTGGCCTACCTGCGCCTGCTGGACCCGGCCACCCAGGGCGGCGACGTAGTGATCGGACGGGTGGTCAGTGCCGCCCAGGCACGTGGCCGCGGCTTGGGCCACGGGTTGATGGAACGGGCCCTGGACGAAGCCGCCAAACGCTGGCCGGGCATGCCGGTGTACCTCTCCGCCCAGGCGCACCTGCAGGGCTACTACGGCCGCTATGGCTTCTTGCCGGTGACCGACCTGTACCTCGACGACGGCATTCCTCATATCGGCATGCGCCGCGCTTAGGCCCGAGGCTGCTAATGGCGGCCCTGTTCAGCACCAACTGCTTCAGCCCGTCCGGACACGCTGGCTAAACTTTGTGCACTGATCCGGCTGCCCGAGGCAGCCTCCGATCCCTGGTTATCCACAGGAGGTGCAACATGCGAATGGCCGCAACCCTGCAGCGCAGCCTGGAGCGTGCCCATGCCGAATTCGATCTGGTGCCACACCCGCACTCGGCCACCAGCCTGGAGTCGGCACGCGTCGCCAATATCCCCGCCGAGCGCCTGGCCAAGACGGTAATCCTCGACGATCGCCAAGGCCATTTCCTCATGGCAGTGGTGCCTGCCAGCCGCCATCTGGACATGGGCAAGGTGCGCAAGGATGCCAAGATCTGGCAACTCACCCACGAAGCCGATCTATCCCGTCTGTTCAAGGACTGCGAACTGGGCGCCGTGCCGGCCCTTGGCGAGTCCTATGGCATGAACATGCTGGTGGACCCGCAATTGACCCGGCAACGTGACATCTACCTGGAAGCCGGCGACCACCAGAACCTGGTGCACATGCGCATGGATGAGTACCTGAAGCTGGTGCCCCATGCCGAAGTCTGCGAGCTCTGCCATTAGGGCGATGATCGGCTGCGCTTCGGAAAAGCGCTGGCTCGCTGAATCATGAAGAAGCTCAAGGGCGTTCGACCGCCCATTCCGCCGCCCTTCTGGTTCCGCCGCTCCCTTGCGCGTCGGCGCTGGCGCAGGGGTGGCGGTCGCCATCAGTGAAATGAAAAACCCGGGACAAGCCCGGGTTTTTCATTGCAGAAGCGATCAGTTCTGACGGATGCCCGCCACCAGCCAAGGCTGGTTGTCACCGTTGACGCGCTCCATGCGCCAGCTTTCGCTGAAGACTTCACCCTGGTCGAAGCGGGAAGACTTGGAGACGCCGTTGAAGGTCAGGGTCGCGACCGTCTTGTCGGCCAGTTCGTCGATGCCGTCCAGTTGCACCTGAAGGTTTTCGACGTAGGTGGACTGGTAGGCGTCGCCCAGGCTGGCGCGTTCTTCCTTGAGGAAGCTCAGCATCTGCGGGGTGACGAACTCGGCGATCTTGTCCATCTCGGCCGCGTCCCAGTGCTGTTGCAGGGCCATGAAGTGTTCGCGACCGGCTTCGACGAAGCGCTGCTCATTGAACCAGCTCGGGGCATTGAAGGCGGGCTGGGCGACCGGGGCAGCGCTGCCGAAGATCGACGCCGGCTGTTGCTGCGGCATCTGCGGCATTTCACGCTGGAACGGCGCATGGCCGGCCATGGCGGGTTGACCCTGCTGCTGGGCACGTTTGCGTGCGGCCAGGAAGCGGAAGATCAGGAAGGCGATCAGGCCGATGATCAGGAAGTCGAAGATCTGCATGCCATCGAAGCCGTCGCCCATGAACATGGAGGCGAGCAGGCCACCGGCGGCGATGCCGGCCAGCGGGCCGAGCCAGCGGGAAGCACCGCTCGCGGCGGCGGCTTTGCCGGCTGCAGCAGGGGCAGCGGCGTTCGGGGTTTGCTGGGCGGGAGCTGCCTGGCGGGTCTGGTGGGTCGGCGCGGAGCCGAAGGACTTGCCGCCACCCATACGCTTGGCGGCGTTGACATCCAGGCTGAGCGTCAGGCTGACGCAGAGGGCCAGGGCAATACTGAGAAATCGGCGCATCAGAGGCTTCTCTTGGTTATGAATCCACGCGCGCCATGCTGCACAGTCAGTCGCGCGATAGCTAGGGGCAGAGTGTTTCGGGATTTTGTCGGACAGCTCCGTCGGCCTTTTCCGGGCATGCCGTTCATCTGCGCAGCAGGAATACCAGCGGGCCGCAGCGCAATTGTTGGCGCAACAGGGCGCGCAAGTCGGCCTCGTCTTCCATGGGGTGACGCAGCCAGTGGATGAAGGTGCGCAGGTAAGCGCCAGTCAGCAGGCTTTCTTCGGCGATGCGACACAGATGCAGGGTTTCCCGCTGTGCCGCTTCGCGCCACCACTGCACCGTGCGACTGACCCGCAAAAGGCCCAGCACCTGCAAATGGAAATGACCGGGCTCCAGCTTGTAGAGCAGCATCTGCCCGGTCACCGAGCGGTGCGGCGCCAGGGCGCCAAGCCAGGCGATAAGAAGTTCTTCCAGGCGCTTTTCCGCGTTCAGGGCCGGCAGGTCGCTGCCCTTGCCGCGTTCCAGCAGGGCTTGGTCGGCGCGGTCGAACCAGGCCTCCACCAGGTCGTCCTTCTGTTTGTAGTGTTTGGCGATGGCGTCGAGGCCGACGCCGAGTTCGTTGGCCACCTCGAACAGGTGCAGCCGCTCCCAACCGCAGGTGTCGGCCAGGTTCAGGGCGCAATCGAGTATGTGCTGGGCGCTGGGAGAGCGGGGCATGGACGTACCTCCGCCACTCAGTATGGCCAAGCGAAAGGAGGCGGCAGGGGCATCGGACGGGCGGAGGGTAATGCCGAAGGGGGTGGCGGCTGCTCTTGTGGGGGCGAATTCATTCGCGAAGGACAGCGTAGCTGTCCCAAGGGCCTCAGGGCAGGCCTGCGGCCTGCACAGCGAATGAATTCGCCCCCACAGCGGATCGTGGTGATTGTCGGCTCAGAGCGGCTGCAGTTTGGCGTAGGCCAGCATCAGCCACTTGCTGCCCTCACTCTCGAACTTCACCTGCACCCGTGCCTGGGCACCGGCGCCTTCGAAGTTGAGGATGGTGCCTTCACCGAACAGCGCATGCTGGACGCGCTGGCCCAGGGAGAAGGGCGTTTCCGGCACGGCGGCGCCATCGAAGATGGAATCGTGGCGACTGCCGGCACCCATGGGACGGCTGATGCTGTTGTTCAGCCGCACTTCACGGATCAGCTGCGGCGGTACCTCGCGAACGAAGCGCGAGACCTTGTTGTAGGTCTCGCTGCCGTACAACCGACGGGTTTCGGCGTAGGTCAGCACCAGGCGCTGCATGGCGCGGGTGACGCCGACATAGGCCAGGCGGCGTTCTTCCTCCAGGCGGGTCGGGTCTTCCATGCTCATCTTGTGCGGGAAGAGGCCTTCTTCCATGCCCACCAGGAACACCAGCGGGAACTCCAGGCCCTTGGCGCTGTGCAGGGTCATCAGCTGCACGCTGTCCTCGAAGGCGTCGGCCTGGGTTTCCCCGGCCTCCAGCGAGGCGTGGCTGAGGAAGGCCTGCAGCGGCGTGAGGCCGTCTTCAGGCTCTTCGTTCTCGAAGGCACGGGCGGCGCTGACCAGTTCTTCCAGGTTTTCCACCCGGGCCTGGCCTTTCTCGCCCTTCTCATCCTTGTGGTAGGCCACCAGGCCGCTCTGCTCGATGACGGTCTGGGTCATCAGGTGCAGGGGCATGTCGAGGGCCTTGGCGGCAAGGTTCTCGATCAGCTCCATGAACGCCGCCAGGGCGCCGGAGGCGCGGCCAGGCAGGGCCTTGTTGGCGAGCATCAGGCGGATCGCTTCCCACATCGCGACTTCATTGACGCGGGCGAACTCGCGGATGTTCTCCACGGTTTTCTCGCCGATGCCGCGTGGCGGCACGTTGATCACCCGCTCCAGCGCGGCATCGTTGCCGCGGCCGTCGAGCAGGCGCAGGTAGGCCATGGCGTTCTTGATCTCGGCGCGCTCGAAGAAGCGCTGGCCGCCGTAGATGCGGTAGGGAATCTTCTCCCGCAGCAGGGCCTCTTCCAGCACCCGCGACTGGGCGTTGGAACGGTAGAGGATGGCAATCTCGCTGCGTGCCATGCCGTCCTTCAGTGCGCTTTCGATGCTCTCCACCACATAGCGGGCTTCGTCGTGCTCGTTGAAGGCGGCATACAGGCCAATGGGTTCGCCTTCTTCGCCCTCGGTCCAGAGCTCCTTGCCCAGGCGCCCTTGATTGTTGGCGATCAGGGCGTTGGCGGCCTTGAGGATGCCCGCGGTGGAGCGGTAGTTCTGCTCCAGGCGGATCACCTCGGTGTCGGGGAAGTCGCTGGAGAACTGCTGGATGTTCTCGATCCGCGCGCCGCGCCAGCCGTAGATGGACTGGTCGTCGTCGCCCACCACCATCAGGCTCTGGCCGCCTTTGGCGAGCAGGCGCAGCCAGGCGTATTGCACGGCGTTGGTGTCCTGGAACTCGTCCACCAGCACATGGCGGAAGCGCCGCTGGTAGTGCTCCAGCAGGCTCGGGCGGTCGCGCCAGAGGTCGAGGGCGCGCAGCAGCAGCTCGGAGAAATCGATCACCCCGGTGCGCGCGCAGGCGGCCTCGTAGGCTTCGTAGATCTTCAGCATGGTGCCGAGGAACAGATCGCCGCCGGCCTGGATGTGCTGCGGGCGGATGCCCTCGTCCTTCTGCCCGTTGATGAACCACTGGGCCTGGCGTGCCGGCCAGCGCTGCTCGTCGAGGCCGAGGTCGCGGATCACCCGCTTGACCAGTCGCTGCTGATCGTCGCCGTCGAGGATCTGGAAGTTCTCGGCCAGACCGGCTTCCTGCCAATGGGCCCGCAACAGGCGGTGCGCCAGGCCGTGGAAGGTGCCGACCCACATGCCGGCCGGGTTGATCCCCAGCAATTGCTCGATGCGCTGGCGCATCTCGGCGGCGGCCTTGTTGGTGAAGGTCACCGACAGGAGCGAATGCGGTGAAGCCTGCTCCACCTGGATCAGCCAGGCGATGCGGTGCACCAGCACGCGGGTTTTGCCGGAACCGGCGCCGGCAAGCACCAGTTGACGCCCCAGCGGGGCCGCTACGGCCTGGCGTTGAGCGTCGTTGAGGGAGTTCAGGAGGAGGGAGAGATCGTCGCGCATCGCGGCATTCTAGGGAGGTGGACGGGGGAGGGCAAACTGATGACCGGATGGTCAGCTGGGCGGTCGCTGATCCCCGTGCCAGAGACCCTCCTAAAGTTGGGGGACGCTCGTCTGGAACCTCGCACATAAAGCTATTGCAGCTTCTTCCCGCTCGGGTAAGCTCCGGGCTCGCTTAGGCAGACCACTACAAAAAAAGCGCCTATGACCGCTAATTCAATGCCCGTCGGCCCGGCCCTGTCCCTGGCTGACAACCGCGAGATCCGCCAGCAGTTCGCGACCGACATTGCGGCCGAACGCACGCGCCTCCTTTATCAGGGGTCCCAGGTTCCGACCCTGTTCATGCTGCTCAACGGCCTGGCCTGCGCCTATCTGCTCTGGGCGCCGGGCAACAGCCTGCTGCTCGGTGGCTGGCTGGCCTGGCTGGTGTTGCTGGCCGTCCTGCGCCTGACCCAGGTGGCTGCCTTCAAGAAAGCCCAGCCCGCCCAGCAGGCCTGCCCACGCTGGCGCCGCGCCTTCCTCCTCGGCGCGGGTGCTTCGGGTCTGACCCTGGCTTTCGCCGCCGTGGCGCTGGTGCCGCCGGACGCCTTTGTGCAGCAGGCCCTGGTCTATGGCCTGATCGCCGCTGCCATTCTCTCCGCCAGCGTCGCCTACGCCGTCAGCCTGTCGGCCTTCCTGACCTTCGCCTTGCCTTGCCTGCTGCCGTCGATTACCTGGCTGCTGCTGGGCGATACGCCGCTGCTCCGCGGGTGGGGCGTGCTCGGGGTGATACTCGCCGCCTCGCTCATGGTGGTGGCCTGGCAGGTCAACCGGCTGGTGCAGCGCAGCCTGCTGCAGCGCTTCCAGAACCTGGCGCTGATCAGTCACCTGGAAGCAGCCAAGGGACGCGCCGAAGGCCTCAATGAAGAGCTGGCCCGCGAGGTGGAGCAGCGCCGTCGTGCCGAACGCGAGTTGCGCCGCACCCACGCTGAGCTGGAAATGCGCGTGGCCCAGCGCACCCTGGAGCTGGCGGACGCCAGCCATGCACTCTCCAAGAGCGAAGCGCGCCTGGCACTGGCGCTGGAGGCCAGCGAGCTGGGGCTGTGGGACTGGAACCTGGAAACGGATGAGGTCCATCACTCCCAGCTCAAGGCCATTTTTGGCATTGAGGCCGAGGATGTGACCCGTGTGCTCAGTGACCTCAAGCCGCGCCTGCACCCAGACGACTTGCCGCTGTTGCGCCGGGCCCTGGTCGAACACCTCAAGGGCCGCACCGATGGCTACTCCATCGACTACCGGGTACGCCACAACGACGGCCACTGGGTCTGGGTGGAGGACCGCGGTCGGGTGGTTGAGCGCGATGGCGACGGCAAGGTGCTGCGCATGCTCGGCACCCGCCGCGACATCACGGCGCGCAAGCTCCGCGATGAAGAGCAACGCCTGGCGGCCACGGTGTTCGAGGCGGCCAGCGAGGGCATCGTTATCCTCGATCCCGACTACCGGGTGATTCAGGCCAACGCGGCCTTCAGCCAAGTCACCGGTTATCGCCAGGAAGAAGTCATCGGGCGCAGCGTCGCTACCCTCATTGGCAGCCGCGAGGCGCGCCGCCGCTATCACCTGATCCGTGAAGAGCTGGAGCAGCGCGGCAGCTGGCAAGGCGAGCTGGTGGATGCGCGCAAGAGCGGCGAGCTCTACCCCCAGTGGCTGCAGCTCAACGTGGTACGCGACTCGCGGGGCAATGTCAGCCATATCGTCGGCTTCTTCGCCGACCTCACCGCCCGCCGCGAGGCGGAGGAGCGCCTGCGCTACCTGTCCAACTACGATGAACTCACCGGGCTGGCCAATCGCACCCTGTTCAAGGATCGCCTTCACGAGGCCAGCCAGCGTGCCCGCCAGAGTGGCCGCAGCCTGGCGCTGCTGCACATCGACCTGGACCGGTTCAAGGTGCTCAACGATAGCCTCGGCCATGAAGTGGCCGACCAACTGCTGCGCCAGGTCAGCCGCCGCCTGACCCAGGCGGTGCCGGAAGCCGACACGATCGCACGCCTGGCTGGCGATGAGTTCGCTGTGATCTTCGACGCCTATGGCAGCGTCGCCAGCCTGGCGCGCCAGGCCAGTCGCCTGCTCGGCAAGCTGCGCATGCCGATGACCGTGGGCGGCCACGAACTGGTGATCAGCGGCTCCCTTGGCATCAGCCTGCTGCCGGACAACGCCCGCGATATTTCCGCCCTCATCAGCCAGGCCAACATGGCCATGCAGCACGCCAAGCACCTGGGCGGCAACACCTTCCAGTTCTTCACTGACAACCTGCAGGCCTGCACCCTGGAGCGCCTGCAGCTGGAGAACCAGCTGCGCAAGGCCATCGAGGAAGGTCAGCTGGAAGTTTTCTACCAGCCGAAGCTGGGCCTGGCCGATAACAGCCTGAACGCCGCCGAGGCGCTGGTGCGCTGGCGCCATCCGCAGCAGGGGCTGGTGCCACCCGGGGATTTCATCGGGCTGGCAGAAGAAACCGGGCTGATCGCCCCCATCGGGGAATTCGTGTTGCGCCAGGCCTGCCAGCAGGCCCGTGAGTGGCAGCGCCAAGGCCTGGCGGACATCCGTGTTTCGGTGAACCTGTCGATGCACCAGCTGCGTCAGGGCAACCTGGTCAGCCTGATTCGTCAGGTGCTGGAGGAAACTGGTCTGCAGGCGCGCCTGCTGGAGCTGGAGCTGACCGAAAGCCACCTGCTGGAAAATGTCGAGAACGTCATCGCCACCTTCCACCAGTTGCGTCAGCTCGGCGTGAAGCTGGCCATCGACGATTTCGGCACCGGCTATTCATCCCTGAGCTACCTCAAGCGCTTCCCGGTGGACTACGTGAAGATCGACCAGACCTTCATCCGCGACCTCTCCGCCGGTAGCGAGGACGCCGCCATTACCCGCGCGATCATCGCCATGGCCCACAGCCTGGAGCTGAAAGTGGTCGCCGAGGGCGTGGAAAACCAGGAGCAACTGAACTTCCTGCGCAGCCAGCGCTGCGACGAGATCCAGGGCTACCTGATCAGCCCGCCAGTGGAAGCACCGCAGTTCGTACGGCTGCTCAAGGAGCAGGCCACCGCGCTCTGGCGCTGACGCCGACGCAGCTCGCGCCAGGCCGTAGGATGGGGCGGGCGGCGTTCCGCGAGCCCGCGAAACCCATCAACTGAGGTCCGCATGGGTTTCGTTCCTCAACCCATCCTACGGGGCTGGCATTGAGGCTGGCGCCAGTACGCCCATGCGGGAGTCGATCCGGTGGATATCGCTTTTCATATCCACCAGCGGAGTCAGGCGGAACCGCGATGGCGGACCGTTGACGCGTGGACCACCCTCGGGCCTGCGCCTGAGTCAGGCGCTTGCAGTGGTACGGCTGTTGCCGCTGCTGAACCAGCGCAGCAGCAGGGCGTTCTCCAGGGGCAGGTCCGCAGGCAGCGGCACGTACAGCGTGTGGCCGTCCCCCGGTGCTACGGCCTTGCGCTCGCCGAAGCGGTTCTCCAGCGCTTCCAGGCGGAAATCCAGGTTGCCCTGTGGGGTCATCAGTTGCAGGCGGTCGCCGACCGCGAAGTGATTCTTCACCCGTACTTCCGCCAGGCCCTGGCGAACCACCCCGGTCAGCTCGCCCACGAACTGCTGGCGCTCGGCCAGGGAGTAGCCGTGTTCGTAGTTCTGGTACTCGTCGTGTACGTGGCGGCGCAGGAAACCCTCGGTGTAGCCGCGGTTGGCCAGGGACTCGAGGTCGTCCATCAGGGCGCGGCCGAAGGGGCGGCCGGCAACGGCGTCATCGATGGCCTTGCGGTAGGCCTGGGCGGTACGCGCCACATAGAAGTGCGATTTGGTGCGGCCCTCGATCTTCAACGAGTGCACACCCATCTGCAGCAGCCGCTCGACGTGATGCACCGCGCGCAGGTCCTTGGAATTCATGATGTAGGTGCCGTGCTCATCCTCCCAGGCGGACATCAGCTCGCCGGGGCGATTGGCTTCTTCCAGCAGGAACACCCGGTCGCTGCTCGCGCCGCAGCCGAGGGTCGGCACTACCTGGCCCAGCTCATCTTCGCGCGCTGGTTGGGCGTTGTACTGCCAGCGGCAGGCGTTGGTGCAGGTGCCCTGGTTGGGGTCGCGATGATTGAGGTAGCCGGACAGCAGGCAGCGGCCCGAATAGGCCATGCACAGGGCGCCGTGGACGAAGACTTCCAGTTCCATGCCGGGCACCTGCTGGCGGATTTCGCCGATTTCCTCCAGGGACAGTTCGCGGGACAGGATCACCCGACTCAGCCCCTGCTGCTGCCAGAACTTTACGCTGGCCCAGTTCACCGCATTGGCTTGCACCGAGAGGTGGATGGGCATCTGCGGGAAATGCTCGCGAACCAGCATGATCAGGCCAGGATCGGACATGATCAGCGCATCCGGTCCCATGGCGATCACGGGCTCCAGGTCTTTGAGGAAGGTTCGTAATTTGGCGTTGTGCGGGGCGATGTTCACCACCACGTAGAAGCGCTTGCCAGCCGCGTGGGCTTCCGCAATACCGAGGGCCAGGTGGGTGTGGTCGAACTCGTTGTTGCGCACCCGCAGGCTGTAGCGCGGCTGGCCGGCATACACGGCATCGGCGCCATAGGCGAAGGCATGACGCATGGCCTTGAGGGTACCGGCGGGGGAGAGCAGTTCGGGGCTGTGCATGGCGCGGCTCGCGGTGTGTGGGCGATGGACGCGCGATTCTAGGGAGGGGGCGAGGGCGCTTTATTGCTCCAGAGCAATGCGCCGGTGCCGCCGCGGTGGATATCCGCCCGGTGGATTTCCACCGCAGCGGATGCTGGCCGAGCGAAGGGTGGACAGCGCTTTTCTATTCGCCAGCCGCGCGTGTCAGTCGTGCCACTGCCGGCCGTGCAGTTCCAGCAGGCTGTGGGCCTGTTCCGGCCCGGTGGAGCCGGCGGGGTAGGGGCGCGGGCTCTGGTAGTACTCGTGCCAGCCTTCGAGGATGGGGTCGACCCAGCTCCAGGCGGCTTCCACCTCGTCGCGGCGCATGAACAGCGTCGAATCACCCTCGATCACATCCAGCAACAGGCGCTCGTAGGCGTCCCAGCGACGCTGGTGGCTGAAGGCCTTGGCCAGGTTCAGGTCCAGCTCCACGGGCTCCAGGTTCATGCCCTTGCCAGGCGACTTGGCCATCAGTTGCAGGCTGATGCGCTCTTCCGGCTGCAGGCGAATCAGCAGACGGTTGGCCTCGCCATCGGCGAACAGGCGGTGGGGCACCGGCTTGAACTGGATGACGATCTCAGAGTACTTGCGCGCCAGGCGCTTGCCGGTGCGCAGGTAGAAAGGCACGCCGGCCCAACGCCAGTTGTCGATCTCCGCCTGCATGGCGACGAAGGTTTCGGTGTCGCTGTCGTTGTCGACGTTCTTCTCGAAGTAGTAGGCCGGCACTTCCTGGCCGCCGATCTTGCCGGCGCTGTACTGGCCGCGCACGGTCTTGTCGCGCACGTCCTGCCCGGAGATGGGTTTCAGCGCTTCGAGGATTTTCACCTTCTCGTTGCGTACCGCTTCGGCGTCGAAGCGCACCGGCGCCTCCATCGCCACCAGGCAGAGCAGTTGCAGCAGGTGGTTCTGCACCATGTCGCGCATGGCCCCGGAGCGGTCGTAGTAGGCGCCGCGGTTCTCCACGCCGAGGGTCTCGCAGACGCTGATCTGCACATGATCGATGTGCCCGGCACGCCAGATCGGCTCGAACAGGCCGTTGGCGAAGCGCAGGGCCATGAGGTTCTGCACGGTTTCCTTGCCCAGGTAGTGGTCGATGCGGAACACCTGGGATTCGTCGAACACCTTGCCGATGGCGGCGTTGATCGCCTTGGCCGACTCCAGCGAGTGGCCGATGGGTTTCTCCAGCACGATGCGCGATTGCGGGGTAGCCAACTGGGCGACAGCCAGGTGTGCGGCGACGTCCTCGAACAGGTCGGGGGCGGTAGCGAGGTAGTACACCCGCCCGCAGCCGGGGTCAGGCCCGAGGTAGCGGGCCAGGCGGCCGAAGTCGGCGCTCTGGGATACATCCATGGCGAAGTAGTCCAGACGCTCGGAGAAGCCCCGCCAGGCCTCGGTGGTGAAGTCGGCGCGGGCTACCTGGGCACGGCAACGGCGTTCGGCCAGGGCGCGGTAGCCGTCACGGTCAAGGGCGTTGCGGGCCAGGGCGAGGATGCGCATCTGCGGATGCAGGCGCCCTTCGCGATGCAGGTGATAGAGGGCCGGAAGCAGTTTGTGCAGCGCGAGATCGCCGGTACCGCCGAAGACGAGCATGTCGCAGGAGCTGGTCAAGGATGCGCTCTCCCTTCCTTGCACGCGGATAAAGGGTCGTTCAACTGGGCGGAAAAGCGGCTCATGTAGTATAACTACACGATCACTACAGCCTGGTTCAGCCGATCATAACCGAGTCGAGGCCCGTTGCATGACGGAAGAAACCGGCAAAACCCCCATTCCAGACAGAGCCTGCCCTGTGAATCTGCTGCAACATATCGCTCAGTCGCGGCATCTGCTGCGCAAGTCGGAACTGAAAGTCGCCGACCACGTCCTGCTCGATCCCGCCGCGGTCATGCACAGCTCCATGGCCGACCTGGCCCAGGGGGTCGGGGTCAGCGAACCTACCATCGTGCGCTTCTGCCGGGCCATCGGCTGCGGCGGCTTCCAGGATCTGAAGCTGAAACTGGCGCAGAGCCTGGCCGCTGGTGCCAGCTTCGGCCAGTTTGCCATTCACGAAGAGGACTCGGTCGCCGACTTCAGCCTGAAGATCTTCGACACCACCCTGCACACCCTGATAGAAGTCCGCGAGAAGCTCGACCCGGAAGCCCTCCAGCGTGCCATCGCCGCCTGTGCCCAGGCGCAGCGCGTGGAGTTCTACGGCTTCGGCGCTTCCGGTGCGGTGGCGGCCGATGCCCAGCACAAGTTCTTCCGCCTGCTGCTCACGGCGGCGGCCTACTCCGATCCGCATATGCAGGCGATGTCGGCGGTCACCCTGAAGCCATCGGACGTGGCCATCTGCATCTCCCAGTCGGGCCGCTCCAAGGACCTGCTGATCACCGCCAACCTGGTGCGTGAAGCCGGCGCCACGCTGATCACCCTCTGCCCGAGCCAGACCCCGCTGGCTGACCTGGCCACGGTGAACCTCGCCATTGACGTGCAGGAAGACACCGAAATCTACACCCCGCTGACGTCGCGTATCGCCCACCTGGTGGTGATCGACGTACTCGCCATGGGCGTCGCCATGGCCCGTGGCCCGACCCTGGTCAACCACCTCAAGAGTGTGAAGCGAAGCCTGCGCAGCCTGCGTCTATCGCCTAAATCGGTGAAGAGCGCCGAGGACTGAGTCGGGACCTGATCAAGCGAGTCGACGGCTTCCGACGCGCAGCCAATCAAGCCAGCCCCTGGCGTACCAGCAACCGCTCGATGGCTTCGATGAAGGGCCCGCTGCCCGGCCAACTGGTAATCCGTCCCAGCGGCCGGCCGTGGTACAGCGCGATAAAGGTCGGCACGCCGTGCAGGCCGAAGCGCAGGGCCAGCGCCGGGTCTTCTTCCACTTCGTCGTGCAGCCAGCGTACCTGCGGCCACTGGCAGCGCTCCTGGGTGCGCAGCAGGTCGTGCTTGGCGACATCGCAGAGCGGGCAGTCGTCCTGCCAGAGGTAGAGCAGCACCAGCCGTTGGCGTTCGCTGGCCAATACGTCATCAAGGATGCTGGCGCGCACCCGTTGGATCGGAAAGCGTTGGAAGAACTCGACGGCATTGCTCATGGCGTCCTCCAGCGGCATGACCTGCACACAGCTGAGCAAAGTCGGCTCGTGCCGGTCTGTCCAGCTATCAGCCTGATAGCCTGAAATCTCTGCTTCACCACAGATTCACCGAGCCTTCGCGAAAGCGTCACAGGTGCGGGTGATCCTGCGCCTACCAGCCTGCTTCCGAACCCCACCCAGGGAGAGATGCCATGCAACGCTTTCACGATGATTCCGCCCATCTGGACAGCAAGACCCGGCGCAAACTGGAGGACCAGCGGCGTATGCAATTCCGTCGCGCAATCGAAGACCGCTGCGAGCAGCGCCGCCTGCAGATGGAATGCTCGGACTACCCCTACCCCGAGCTGATCGCCGTTAACTACCTGTTGTCGTCAAAGGCAGTGCGCCGGAAAAGCGGTGGGAAAGCGCGCTGATCTGTGCGCGTTCTTCGCGGATAAAGCCTAGAAACGCCTGGGCGACCGGCGACAGCCGCTTGCCCTTGGCGTGTACCGCGCACCAGCTCCGATAGAGCGGCAACTCCTCCACCGGCAGCTCTCGCAAGAGCCCTGTCGCCAGTTCCAGGCTCACTGCGTGGCGTGGGATCAGGGCGATGCCAAGGTCGGCCACCACACATTCCTTCTGTGCATCCAGCGAGGCCACTTCCATGGTCTGGGCGAAGTGCGCGCGCTTTTGCTGGAAGTATTCCTCGCAGGCCTTGCGCGTGCCTGAGCCGGCCTCTCGCACCAGCAGGGTGTAGGGCTCCAGGTCCTTCAGCGTCAGTTTGGCGGCGTTGCACAGCGGGTGGTCGGGCGGCGCCACCGCAACGATCGGGTTGTTCAGGAAGGGCAGGAACTCCAGCGCCATGTCCTGGGGTACCAGGGACATGATCACCAGATCGTCGCGGTTGTCCGAGAGCCGCTTGATCACCTGGGCGCGGTTGGTCACCACCAGGTGCAGGCTGACGTCCGGATGCTGCTCGCGGAAGGCGGCGAACAGGTGCGGCACGAAATACTTGGCGCTCGATTCCACCGCCAGGTTCAACTGGCCCTGCAGGGAGCCCTGCAGATCAGAGAGCTGCATGTCGAGGCTGGCCAGGCGCTGGAAGATGTCGCTGCTGGCGCGCATCAGCGCTTCGGCGGCGTCGGTCACGTAGAGCTTCTTGCCGACGTACTCGAACAGCGGCTGGCCCACCAGTTCTTCGAGCTGGCGGATCTGCAGGCTGACGGCCGGTTGAGTCAGTGCCATTTCCTCGGCCGCACGGCTGTAGGAGCGGCTTTCATACACGGCACGGAACACCTGGAGCTGGCGCAGCGTCATACGCAGCAGGGTCTTGCGCATCGATTTTGGCCTCGAGGGGTGGGCAGGGTTGCTGACTATAAGCTCAACCTAATGGATACCCCAATAATTATTGATTGGGGTTATTCCCGCTCGCGGCGTAGGGTAATGACGCGACCGCTACACGATCTGCGGTCACCCAACGACCGGCCCAGCCGTTCGCCTGTTCACTTGGTCGAGGGAAAGCTCGTGATCAAGAAAATCCTGATCGCCAACCGTGGTGAGATTGCCGTCCGCATCGTGCGCGCTTGCGCCGAAATGGGCATCCGCTCGGTGGCCATCTACTCCGATGCCGACCGGCACGCCCTGCACGTCAAACGTGCCGACGAAGCCCACAGCATTGGTGACGACCCGCTGGCCGGGTACCTGAACCCGCGCAAGCTGGTGAACCTGGCGGTCGAGACCGGCTGCGATGCCCTGCACCCGGGCTACGGCTTCCTCTCTGAAAACGCCGAGCTGGCGGACATCTGCGCCGAGCGCGGGATCAAGTTCATCGGCCCGAGCGCCGAAGTGATCCGCCGCATGGGCGACAAGACCGAAGCCCGCCGCAGCATGATCAAGGCCGGCGTGCCGGTCACCCCCGGCACCGAAGGCAACGTCGCCGACCTCGCCGAAGCGCTGCGTGAAGCCGAGCGCATCGGCTACCCGGTGATGCTCAAGGCCACCTCCGGTGGTGGCGGTCGTGGTATCCGTCGCTGCAACAGCCGCGAGGAGCTGGAACAGGCCTACCCGCGCGTGATTTCCGAAGCCACCAAGGCCTTCGGCTCGGCGGAAGTCTTCCTCGAAAAGTGCATCGTCAACCCGAAGCACATCGAAGCGCAGATCCTGGCCGACTCCTTCGGCAACACCGTGCACCTGTTCGAGCGCGACTGCTCGATCCAGCGCCGCAACCAGAAGCTCATCGAGATCGCCCCCAGCCCGCAGCTCACCCCCGAGCAGCGCGCCTACATCGGTGACCTCTCGGTGCGGGCGGCCAAGGCCGTGGGCTACGAGAACGCCGGCACCGTGGAGTTCCTGCTCGCCGAGGGCGAGGTGTACTTCATGGAGATGAACACCCGCGTGCAGGTGGAACACACCATCACCGAGGAAATCACCGGCATCGACATCGTCCGCGAGCAGATTCGCATTGCCTCGGGCCAGGAGCTCTCGGTCAAGCAGGACGACATCATCCATCGCGGCTTCGCCCTGCAGTTCCGCATCAATGCCGAGGACCCGAAGAACAACTTCCTGCCGTCCTTCGGCAAGATCACCCGCTACTACGCCCCCGGCGGCCCCGGCGTGCGCACCGACACCGCGATCTACACCGGCTACACCATTCCGCCGTACTACGACTCCATGTGCCTGAAGCTGATCGTCTGGGCACTGACCTGGGAAGAGGCCCTGGACCGCGGCCTGCGCGCCCTCGATGACATGCGCGTGCAGGGTGTGCGGACCACCGCGCCCTACTACCAGGAAATCCTGCGCAATCCCGAGTTCCGCAGCGCCGAGTTCAACACCAGTTTCGTCGAGAGCCATCCGGAGCTGACCCAGTACTCGATCAAGCGCAACCCGTCGCACCTGGCTATCGCCATCGCCACCGCCATCGCCGCCCACGCCGGCCTGTAGGGGAAGGATTCAGAACATGAGCAAGAAGATCTCCATCACCGATACCATCCTGCGCGATGCGCACCAGTCCCTGCTGGCCACCCGCATGCGCACCGAAGACATGCTTCCGATCTGCGACAAGCTCGACAAGGTCGGCTACTGGTCGCTGGAAGTCTGGGGCGGCGCCACCTTCGACGCCTGCGTACGCTTCCTCAAGGAAGACCCGTGGGAGCGCCTGCGCAAGCTCAAGGCTGCCCTGCCCAACACCCGCCTGCAGATGCTCCTGCGCGGCCAGAACCTGCTGGGCTACCGCCACTACGGTGACGACGTGGTACGCGCCTTCGTCGCCAAGGCCGCGGTCAACGGCATCGATGTGTTCCGCATCTTCGACGCGATGAACGACGTGCGTAACTTGCGCGTCTCCATCGAAGCGGTGAAGGCGGCCGGCAAGCACGCCCAAGGCACCATCGCGTACACCACCAGTCCGGTGCACACCATCGACGCCTTCGTGAATCAGGCCAAGACCATGGCTGCCATGGGCGTCGACTCCATCGCCATCAAGGACATGGCCGGCCTGCTGACCCCGTACGCCACCGGTGACCTGGTGAAGGCCCTTAAGGATGCGCTGCCGCTGGAAATCGTGGTGCACTCCCACGACACCGCCGGCGTGGCCAGCATGTGCCAGCTGAAGGCCGTCGAGAATGGCGCCGACCGCATCGACACCGCCATCTCCAGCATGGCCTGGGGCACCAGCCACCCGGGCACCGAGTCCATGGTCGCCGCTCTGCGCAACACCCCGTACGACACCGGCCTGGATCTTGAGCTGATCCAGGAAATCGGCATGTACTTCCACGCCGTGCGCAAGAAGTACCACCAGTTCGAGAGCGAATTCACCGGCGTGGATACCCGCGTGCAGGTCAACCAGGTGCCGGGTGGGATGATTTCCAACCTGGCCAACCAGCTGAAAGAGCAGGGCGCGCTCAACCGCATGGCCGAAGTGCTGGAAGAGATCCCGCGCGTGCGCGCCGACCTCGGCTTCCCGCCCCTGGTGACCCCGACTTCGCAGATCGTCGGCACCCAGGCCTTCTTCAACGTGCTGGCCGGTGAGCGCTACAAGACCATCACCAACGAGGTGAAGCTCTACCTGCAGGGCCGCTATGGCAAGGCGCCGGGCGAGATCAACGAGCAACTGCGCCGCCAGGCCATCGGCAACGAAGAAGTCATCGACGTGCGTCCGGCCGACCTGATCAAGCCTGAGCTGGACAAGCTGCGCGCCGACATCGGCAGCCTGGCCAAGTCCGAAGAGGACGTGCTGACCTATGCCATGTTCCCCGACATCGGCCGCAAGTTCCTCGAAGAGCGTGCAGCCGGCACCCTGAAACCTGAAGAGCTGCTGCCCATCCCCAATGGCCAGCGCGCAGCTCCGGTCGGCGGCGAAGGCGTACCGACCGAGTTCGTGGTGGACGTGCACGGTGAGAGCTACCGCGTCGACATTACCGGTGTGGGTGTGAAGAGCGACGGCAAACGTCACTTCTACCTGTCCATCGATGGCATGCCGGAAGAAGTGGTATTCGAGCCGCTCAACGAGTTCGTCGCAGGCAGCGGCAGCAAGCGCAAGAGCGCCAGCGCCCCGGGCGATGTCAGCACCACTATGCCGGGCAACATCGTCGACGTGCTGGTGAAGGAAGGCGATCAGGTGAAAGCCGGTCAGGCCGTGCTGATCACCGAGGCGATGAAGATGGAAACCGAGGTCCAGGCGCCCATCGACGGCACCGTCAAGGCCGTCCACGTTGCCAAGGGCGACCGGGTGAACCCGGATGAAGTCCTGATCGAAATCGCCTGATTGCTCTGAAGAGAGTCCCCTAGGGAGCCGCAAGGCTCCCTTTTTTATTGAGGCAAGATGCCGGGTGCGAGCCGCTGATCCGGGCGCAGCTTGATGTGCCGCCTACACTGCATGCTGTCGAGCCAGACAGCCGGTCTGGTTTTCCTGAAAGGAAATCAGCATATGAAAGCATGTGGAGCCGAGTTTCTGGGTACCTTCTGGTTGGTGTTGGGCGGCTGTGGCAGCGCGGTGCTGGCGGCCGCCTTTCCAGAGCTGGGGATTGGTTTGCTGGGTGTGTCGCTGGCCTTTGGCCTGACGGTGGTGACCATGGCCTACGCGGTGGGGCATATCTCCGGAGGGCATTTCAATCCGGCGGTTTCGGTCGGGCTCTGGGCTGGCGGCCGTCTGCCGTTGGCCAAGTTGCTGCCCTACATCGTGTCCCAAGTGCTGGGTGGCCTGGCGGCTGGCGGCGTGCTTTATCTGATCGCCTCCGGCAAGGCTGGTTTCGATCTGTCGGCCGGCTTCGCCTCCAACGGTTATGCCGAGCACTCCCCCGGCGGCTATTCGCTGACTGCGGCGGCCATCTGCGAAGTCGTGATGACGGCGTTCTTCCTGCTGATCATTCTCGGCTCTACATCCAAGCGGGCTCCGGCCGGATTTGCGCCCTTGGCCATTGGCTTCAGCCTGGCGCTGATTCACCTGATCTCGATCCCTGTGACCAATACTTCCGTCAACCCGGCGCGCAGTACGGCGGTAGCGCTCTACGTCGGAGATTGGGCGGTCAGCCAACTGTGGCTGTTCTGGCTGGCACCGATTGCCGGTGCGCTGATCGGTTCGTTGCTGTACCGGTTGATTGCCAGTGAGCAGGATTGAAGTTGGGCGGTAAGTTGGGTCAGGCGCGTGGCACTTTGGCCACAGAGGGCGCAGTAGCCTGACCCTTATCCAGGCCGCGCTCCTGTGGCGCGGCCGGCAAGCACCCGGCCGCTGGAAAGGTGGAGTCGTTTGGGGACTTTGGCAGAGACCGGGGGGCTGCTCGGGCTATTGCTGCTTGATGTCCCGAGCGGTGTCGCGTGTCTCCTGCTTGGTGTCGCGCTTGTCCTGGCGGCACTCTGCACGGCTCGCTTCATCTCCCTCCTTGCACTCTTCCTTCGTTTCCCTTGCAGCGTCGCGCCCCTCCTGCTTCGTATCTCGCGATTCTTGGCGTTGATCGGCCTGCTCGGTGGCATAAGTCGGCGTCGATACCCACTGCAGGCCAGCGGCGACGGCGAGGGTCGCCAGGGCCGTCAAGACGTTCTTGGCAATCATGATTCTCCTCCTGTTCAAGAGTACGAAATCACTTCGTTGCCCAGTCATGAACCACACACGGCCCCGGACTCCTCCCTCACTGGGGATCTTCCAGGAGTACTTCTTGCTCAGAGCTTTCGCTCACAACCCACAAAGGCATGCCGAAGGACAGCAAATTCAACGGTAGGTCCACATGGGCTGCCCTGCAAGGGCAGTCAGCCCATTGCTCCTGCGATAGTCCCGTGGGGAAGCCGCAAGGTGCCTATTTTCATGGGGGGGTGGATGCAGGCGAGTTCAGCGGTTCGCCGGCTCAATGAATTTTTCAATCACCGCCATGCAAATCGCTTCTTGGCGCTGGCTGCATGGTCGCGCGCACTCTGGCCTTCCAGTCGACGCCAGCAGAGGAGACCCCACCATGAAAACCGTCGCACAGATGCTCCGCGCCAAGCCGCAACAGAGCGTTCACACCATCGATGCCGACGCACCGATGCTCGAGGCACTGCGGTTGATGGCCGGGCAGAACATCGGCGCCCTGCCGGTGATCGAAGGGCGGCGCCTGGTGGGTATCGTCAGTGAGCGTGACTATGCGCGCAAAGGCGTGCTGCAAGGGCGCTCATCCGTGGCGACGGTGGTGCGCGAGTTCATGACCGAACCGGTACTGACGGTGACGCCGAAGCAGAGCATCCGCGAATGCATGTCGCTGATGACCGACCAGCACATGCGCCACCTCCCGGTGGTGGAGGGCGGCGAGTTGGTCGGCCTGCTGTCTATCGGCGACCTGGTGAAAGAGGCCATGGCCGAACAGGACGACCTGATCCTGCACCTGGAGCAGTACATCCGCGGCGAAGTGGCCTGAGTCCTCCCTATGCACCTTCGTTCCAGCGCTGCACTCGACCCCTGCGTAGGATGTGGTTGAGCGAAGCGAAACCCATCAGACGGAGTTGGTGGATGGAAGAGTGCCATCCACCCGACGGCGAATCCGCTGTTTCGGGCAGGATTTCGTAGGGTGGACCACGCTTCATCGGTCCACCATCGAGGTTCAACTGAGCACTTCCCGCCCTGTGCTCAGTCCGCCATTTCCCCGCACAGGTCCACGGCAAACCACCGCTCCACCTCTTCCTGCCGCAAGCCTGCACCGAGCAGGGCGAACAGCTTGCCCAGCGCCGCCTCGCGGGTCATGCCGCCGGCAGGTACCAGGCCGGTGGCCAGCAGTTGGCTGCCGGCGGCGTAGACACCCGCCTGCACATGCCCGGCCGGGCACTGGCTGGTGGCGGCCAGCACGACTCCGCGCTGGTGGGCGGCACGCAGGACGTCCAGCAGGGCCTTGTCGTCCGACGGACCGGTACCGCTGCCGTAGCATTCCAGCACCAGGCCTTGCACACCGCTGCCGAGCAACGCGTCCACATGGCTGGCCGCAAGGCCGGGGAACAGCGGTAGCACCGCGAGGTTCACCGGCTGGCGCGGGGTGCGGTAATCGACGCCGGCTGGAATGGAGTCGGCGTGCTTGCCGCCACGCGGGCGCGGCAGCTCGGCGAAGGCGTCGAAGGCCTCCGAGCGCAACTTGCTGGTGCGGGCGCCATGCAGCAGTTCGCCATTGAAGAAGAGGTGCACGCCGGGGGCGACTCCCGCCTGCAGCGCGTTGATGGCGCCCAGCAGGTTCGGCCAGGCATCGCTGCCTTCGCTGCCGGCCGGCAGCATGGCGCCAGTCAGTACCACCGGTACCGACAGGCCGAGCAGCAGGAAGCCAAGGGCCGCCGCGCTGTAGGCCAGGGTGTCGGTGCCGTGCAACAGCAGCACGCCATCGTGGCCACGATCCACCGCCTCGACAATCGCGTCGCGCATGGCCAGCCAGTTGGCCTGGCGCATGTTGGCGCTGTCGATCAGCGGCAGCATTTCCTTGAAGTGCCACTCCATTGCCGTTCCCTGGCCGTCCAGCTGCTCGCGCATGCGAGCTTCGAAGCCGCTGGCCGGGGCCAGGCCTTCGGGAGTCTGCAGCATGCCGATGGTGCCGCCGGTGTAAAGCACGAAGAGGTTCTTCACAGCATTCATGGGTCTGGATAACTCGGAATATCAGGGTGCAGATACGACAGTGCCGCTCCCCGCGTCAGCGGAGGAGCGGCACCAGGTCTTGCCGGTACAGCGAATCAGCGGTGGCTCTGAGCCAGTTTGCCTGCCGCTTCGGTACTGGAGGTCTCCGCCTTTTTGTTCCAGGCGTCATGGTCGATGTCCAGGTCGGCGAACTTGCTGGCGTCGAACACTGGCTCTTCCACGCCGGCCTTAATCTGGGCGTCGTAGTCGTGCATCAGGCGCATGCCGATCTTGAACAGCAGGGCGATGGCCACCAGGTTCACCAGGGCCAGCAGACCCATGGTCACGTCGGCGAAGCCGAACACGGTGGACAGGTCCTGCATGGAACCCCACAGCACCAGGGCCATGACCAGCACGCGGTAGGCCTGGAGCAGGATGCGCTTGGTGCTGAAGAAGCTCAGGGCGTTCTCACCCAGGTAGTAGTTGTACACCAGGGTGGTGAACACGAAGAGCAGCAGCGCCACGCTCACGAAGATGCGGCCCCACTCGCCGACTTCCGCCGCCAGGGCGGTTTGCGTCAGCACGACGCCGGCCATCTCGCTGCCCGGCTGATACACGCCGGAGAGCAGGATGATCAGTGCAGTGCTGGTGCACACCAGCAGGGTGTCGATGAACACGCTGAGGGACTGCACGATGCCTTGGGCGGCCGGGTGCTTGACCTCGGCTACGGCGGCTACGTTGGGCGCGCTGCCCAGGCCCGCTTCGTTGGAGAACAGACCGCGCTTCACACCCATCAGGATGGCCGCGCCCACGCCGCCGGCAAAGGCAGGCTCCAGGCCAAAGGCACTCTTCACGATCAGGGCCAGGGTCGCCGGCACTTCGGTGAAGTTCATGCCGATTACCACCAGCGCCATCAGGATGTAGGTACCCGCCATGATCGGCACGAGGACGTCAGCCATGGCGGCGATGCGCTTGATGCCACCGAATACGATCAGGCCGATAACACCCACCAGGGCGACTCCGCTGATCCAGGTCGGCAGACCGAAGGTGTCATGCAGCGAGGTGGCCACGGTGAAGGACTGCACGGCGTTGAAACCGAAGCCGAAGGTCACCAGCAGCAGGATCGAGAAGATCACCGCCAGCCAGCGCTGGCCGAGGCCATGCAGGATGTAGAAGGCCGGGCCGCCACGGTAGGTGCCATCGGCTTCGCGACGCTTGTAGAGCTGGGCCAGGGAGCACTCGAAGTAGCTGGTCGCCATGCCCAGCAGCGCCACGACCCACATCCAGAACACCGCGCCCGGGCCGCCGAGCATGATGGCGACCGCGACACCGGCGATGTTGCCTGCGCCCACGCGGCCGGCAACCGACAGCATCAGAGCCTGGAAGCCGCTCAACTGGCCTTCCTTGCGCTGCAGCGCCTGGCCGAAGATGCGGAACATGTCGCTGAAGTAGCGGAACTGGACGAAACGGGAGCTGACGGAGAAGAAAAGACCGAGTCCGACGAGGACTACGATCAGCAATTTGCTCCAGAGGAGGTCATTGAGGAAATCGAGCATGGCGATTCACCTGATCCAGTTGTTGTTGTTGGCAATCAGCACAGCGGCCAGGACGGGAGCGCCGCTTTGCTGGGAGGGTTGCGCATGTTTGTGCAAGGAAAGGCACGGGGCAATTTCGCAGGTTGCACCTAATTGGCGCGACTTGACGCTATAATCGCGCCACTCGCATCCACTTGGGCGGCAGCATGGCAGAGTATCTCGGCAACAATTTGAAACTTCTGTGCAGCCACTACCGCTCTATTGCGGAGGTTTGCCGCAAGCTGGGCATCAATCGGGCGCAGTTCAACAAGTACCTCAACGGCCAGAGCCGGCCGACTGCCTACAACCTCAAGCGCATCTGCGATTTCTTCGGCGTTGAGGACTACGAACTGGGCCTGCCGCCGGAGCAGTTCTCCCGATTGCTGGGCACACGCCCGGTCGGCCAGGCGGGTGACGGGCGCTCCGACCCGCTGATGGAACTGCTCGCCCCTCTGCGCGAGCAGTCCGGCAACCTGTCGCGCTACTGCGGTTTCTACTTCGAATACTCCAACTGCATGTCGGTGCCTGGCACTGTCCTGCTCTCCCTGGTGCGCCTGTGGGAAGACGACGGCAACTTCCTCTTCGAGCGCCAGGAACGCCAGGAGCGCGTCGGCAGTGTCGACGTGCAGGCCGAAGATTGGGTGCGCTGCCGTTACCTGGGCGCGGCCTTCCAGTTGCAAGACCGGCTGTTCCTGATGGATTACGAGTCGCTCACCCTGAACGAGATGAGCCAGACCATCCTCATCCCCAGCTACAAGAGCCGCATCACCCGCCTCAATGGCCTGAAGACCGGCGTCTCCAGTGGCGACCGTCGTAATCCGGCCTGCACCCGCGTGGTCTGGGAATACCTGGGCCCGGAAATCAACCGCGTCGCCGCCTACCGTCAGGTGAAGCTCTACCGCCCTGACGACCCGCGCATCGACGACGACGTGCGCCAGCGCCTGGATGTGGCGCCGCTCAAGAACGGGTTGTTCGAAATCGAGTGACGATAGTGGCAGGGTGCGCCGAGCGCACTGGAGCCGCTTTTGTAGGGTGGGCCACGCTCCACCGGTCCACCATCGGGGTTCGGATGGACTGCGCCGGTGGATAGAAAAGCGCTATCCACCCTTGGGACTGGCCTAGCTCCTGAGCTCTTCCAGCGATTGGCGCTGGCGCCCCTCGCTATCGAAGTTATCCACAGCCAGCCAGCGCTCGAAGGCCTCGCGGCACGTCGGCCAGTCGCCGTCGATGATGGAAAACCAGGCGGTGTCACGGTTCTGGCCCTTGACGATCATGTGCTGGCGGAACAGCCCTTCATAGCTGAAACCCAGGCGCTCGGCGGCGCGCATGGAGCGGGCGTTGTTGGCGTTGCACTTCCATTCCAGGCGGCGGTAGCCGAGGTCGTCAAAGGCATGCCGGGCCAGCAGCCAGACGGCCTCTGTCGAGCCCGGCGTACGCTGCATGGCCTTGCCGAAAGCGATGTGGCCGATCTCGATGGCACCGTCCTTCGGGGCGATGCGCAGGTAGCTGAGGATGCCGAGCGCGCGACCGCTGGCGAGGTCTATCACCGTGTAGAAGAGCGGGTCGCGGCTCTCGGCATTGCCCACCAGCCAGGCATCGAAGGGCTCGCGGCTGGCAAAGGGGCCGTAGGGCAGGTAGTCCCAGAGCGCTGGGTCAGGCCCTTGCAAGGCTTCCCAGAGGTCATCGCCGTGGCGCGCGATGTCCAGCGCCTCCAGGCGCACGAAGCGGCCCGGCAGCGGGGTGTGGGCGGGGGCAGGGCGGGGCTGCCAGTGGCTCAGGTCTTGAGTGGTCATGGCGCTCTCCGGTCAGAGGATCTTGCGGTACTGGACGAAGCCGGAACGGTCGGCGATGCGGTCGTAGAGCTGCATGGCGTCCGTGTTGGTTTCGTGGGTCAGCCAATGCACCCGCGAGGCGCCGGCGGCGCGGGCCTGTGCATAAACGTGTTCGATCAGTTGGCGGCCAATGCCGCTGCCGCGCAGGCCTTCGGCTACGTACAGGTCCTGCAGGTAGCAGTAGTCGCCGGTGGTCCAGCAACTACGGTGGTAGATGAATTGGACCAGGCCCACGACCTTGCCGTCCTGCCAGGCCAGTGCCGCGTGCATCGGTTCGGCCGGGTCAAGGAAGCGCTGCCAGGTAACGGCGGTGGTTTCGGCGGCGATCTCGGTCTTGTAGAAGCGCTGGTAGCCCTGCCAGAGCGGCAGCCAGACGGCGTGGTCGGCGGCGCTGACCGGGCGGATTTCAAGCGATGCGGACATGGGTTCCTTCCTCTAGTGGATCAGTCGATAGCGGTCATGCGCGCGGCCAGTTCGCGGTCGCGCGGGTTGCTCGATGCGGCCAGGCCTTCGCGCACCCCGGCCTGGTCGGCGGCCGGGCGGTTCTGGCCGAGCTTCCATTTGCCCTCCAGACGACGGATCGGCAGGGCGAAGCCGACAATGGCGCGGAGCATGCTGTCGAGGTACTCGCGCGGGGCTTCATCCACCGCCCAGGGCTGCGGGCGGCCGGCTTCGTGGCGGTCACTCAGACGGCTCACCAGACGCAGCAGGCGCTCGGGGTCGTCGAACACCTCGGCCTGGCCCCAGGCATGCACGGCGATGTAGTTCCAGGTGGGTACCACCTTGCCGTGCTCGGCCTTGGCCGGGTACCAGCCAGGGGTGACGTAAGCATCCGGGCCGGCGAACACCACCAGCGTTTCCGCGCCTTCGGCAAGGTCGCGCCAGTGCGGGTTGGCGCGGGCGAAGTGACCGTAGAGGGTGCCGAACTCCCCTTCACCGGGCTCCAGCAGCAGGGGCAGGTGGCTGGCTTGCAGGCCCTGGCTGCCCGAGCTGGTGAGCACGGCGAGGCCAGTGGCCCGCATCTGGTCATGGAGTTGGGTGAGGTCGTTCTGGCGGAAGGATGAAGGGACGTACATGAAGACTTCTCCTGGCGGAATGGCTTCATGCTAGGCAGGATATTGGCCTGTTGTAAGAGCCATTTCCTTCCAGTTTGATAGAGCCAATCAGGGGGCGAAACATGCCTGCCACGCCACCGCTTCCCGTCGACCTTTCCGGTATCCGCCTCGACCCCGGCCAGGGGCTGTCGCGGCAGCTCTACCAGGCCCTGCGCGAGCGCATTCTCGATGGTCGCCTGGGCAGCCGCACACGCTTGCCGGCCACCCGCGATCTGGCGGCGCTGCTGGGCATCTCGCGCAATACCGTGACCCGTGCCTTCGACCAGCTCTACGCCGAGGGCTACGTGGAAGGGCGGGTGGGCGACGGCACCTATGTGGCGGAGTTATCCACAGCGCGGCCCGTGCCCCAGCCGCCGGCCGGTCCAGAGCCGGGGCCGGCGTTGCAGCGGTTGCAGAGCCACCATCTGCCGCCGCCGGTGACGGGCGCACCACGGGCGTTCCGTATCGGCGTGCCGGCCTTCGACCTGTTCCCTTTCGAAACCTGGGCGCGGCTGCAGGCGCGCTTCTGGCGCAAGCCCTCGCCGGCGCGCCTGGGCTATGGCGATCCCGCGGGGGACTGGGCGCTGCGCGAGCTGGTGGCCGCCTACCTGCGCAGCAGTCGCGGGCTGTCCTGCGACCCGGCGCAAGTGGTGATCACCTGTGGTGCCCAGCAGGCCATCAGCCTGTGCGCCCAGTTGCTGGTGCAGCCCGGCGACCGGGTGGCCATCGAGAATCCCGGTTATCGTGCCGCCGGCCATGCTTTTGCCGTGGCGGGGGCCGAGTTGTGCGGCGTGCCTGTGGATAACGATGGCCTGGACAGCACCGCGCTGGCGCAGGTGGAAGACTGCCGGCTGGTGTATGTCACGCCCTCGCACCAGTACCCCACGGGCGTGACCCTGTCGCTGGCGCGGCGGCTGGAACTGCTGGAGTGGGCCGAGCGCCGTGATGGCTGGATAGTCGAAGACGACTACGACGGCGAGTACCGCTACAGCGGAACCCCGCTGGCGCCCCTGGCTTCGTTGGACCGGCAGGGGCGGGTGATCTACGTCGGCACCTTCTGCAAGATCACCTTTCCGGCGCTGCGCCTGGGCTACATGGTGCTGCCACCGGCGCTGGCCGAATCTTTCGCCCAGCGCCGCGCGCTGGACATGCGCCATTCAGAGATCGGCACCCAGGCGGTGATGGCGGAGTTCATCGCCGCCGGCCACTTCCAGCGCCATGTCCGGCGCATGCGCCTGGCCGCCCGCGCCCGCCGTGATGCCCTGTTGCGCGACTGGCCGGAGGCGATTCCCGGCTGCGCGCCCATGCCATCGGTGGATGCCGGTCTGCACCTCTGCGTGCGGGTGGACAGCCTGGCACGCGAACGCCAGCTGGTGGACGCCGCTCGTGCAGTCGGAGTGGAGATGAACGGGCTTAGCGAATATTGGTTGGAGACCAGTTCCGAGCCTGTGGATAACCGCGCGGGGCTGGTGCTGGGCTTCGCCGCCGTACCGGAAGCGCAGATCGCCGAGGCCATCCGCATGTTGCGCAGGGCGTGGTGTCTGTAGCCCGGATATTGCTGCGTAGGATGGGTGGAGCGAAACCCATCGATCTGGACGATGGGTTTCGCTCCGCTCTACCCATCCTACGGTGGGGCTTCGGGACACTTTTCCACAGGCAAAAAAAAGGATGGCTGGCGCCATCCTCGAAGGATGAAGGGGCGAGGCCCCTCCTGGTGAGTTCGTTTGCCTGATCAGGCCTTCAGCGGCACAAGGCGCGGGGCGATCATGTTTTCCGGGCGGAGGATGTCGGCCAGCATGGATTCGTCCAGCAGCTTCTCCTCACGCACCAGTTCCAGCACGCCGCGGCCGGTTTCCAGGGCCTGCTTGGCGATGCGGGTGGCGTTCTCGTAGCCGATGTACGGGTTCAGCGCGGTGATCAGGCCGATGGAGTTTTCCATCAGGCGGCGGCAATGCTCTTCGTTGGCGGTGATGCCATTGATGCAATGCTCACGCAGCATGTCCATGGCGCGTTGCAGCAGGCGGATCGAGTCGAAGATCTTGTAGGCGATCAGCGGTTCCATCACGTTCAGCTGCAGTTGGCCGCCTTCGGCTGCCAGGGTCAGGGCCAGGTCGTTGCCGATGACTTCGAAGGCCACCTGGTTCACCGCTTCCGGGATTACCGGGTTGACCTTGCCTGGCATGATCGAGCTGCCCGGCTGGCGCGGCGGCAGGTTGATTTCGTTGATGCCGGTACGCGGGCCACTGGAGAGCAGGCGCAGGTCGTTGCAGATCTTCGACAGCTTGACTGCGGTGCGCTTGAGCATGCCGGAGAACAGTACGAAGGCGCCCATGTCGGAGGTGGCTTCGATCAGGTCGGCGGCCGGTACGACCGGCTGGCCGCTGATGGCGGCGAGGCGCTGGACGGCCAGGGCCTGGTAGCGCGGGTCGGCGTTGATGCCGGTGCCGATGGCGGTGCCGCCCAGGTTCACCTCGGTCAGCAGCTCCGGCGCCAGGCGGCGCAGGCGGTCGAGGTCTTCACCCAGGGTGGTGGCGAAGGCGCGGAATTCCTGGCCCAGGGTCATGGGCACCGCGTCTTGCAGCTGGGTGCGGCCCATCTTCAGTACGTGGGAGAACTCCTCACCCTTGGCGGCGAAGGACTGGATCAGGCTATCGAGGCTCGCCAGCAGGGCGTCGTGGCCCAGCAGCAGACCGAGGCGAATGGCGGTGGGGTAAGCGTCGTTGGTCGACTGCGCCATGTTCACGTCGTTGTTCGGGTGCAGGTACTTGTACTCACCCTTCTGCTTGCCCATGGCTTCGAGGGCGATGTTGGCGATCACCTCGTTGGCGTTCATGTTGGTGGAGGTACCGGCACCACCCTGGATCATGTCCACCACGAACTGGTCGTGGAAGTCACCGCGGATCAGGCGAGCACAGGCTTCGCTGATGGCCGCGTGCTTTTCGGCGCTGAGGTGACCGAGTTCCTTGTTGGCATCGGCAGCGGCCTGCTTGACCATGGCCAGGGCGACGACCAGCTTCGGGTAGTGCGACAGCGGCACACCGGACAGGCGGAAGTTGTGGACCGCACGCAGGGTCTGGATGCCGTAGTAGGCGTCGGAAGAAACTTCGAGGGTGCCGAGCAGGTCTTTTTCGATGCGGAAGGATGCAGCGGAGGACATGATGCGATTCATCTCTGGGGGAACACGGCCAGTGCCGCGATGCCCAATAATCTAGGCTTCTAGCTGTTTTTCGGCCAATGCTGTTATTCGCTGGGTCATGCACAATCGGCATAATGTACGAGTGACGCGGGTTCGCCTGCGAGCGTGTGCACCAAAATCGAGCATCCTGGACATTCACGATGAACCTGGAAACCAAATGGCTGGAAGACTTCGTCGCCCTGGCCAGTACCCGCAGCTTCTCCCAGGCCGCTGAGCGGCGTTTCGTCACCCAGCCGGCGTTCAGCCGACGCATTCGCAGCCTGGAGGCGGCGCTGGGGCTGACGCTGGTCAACCGCTCGCGCACCCCGATCGAGCTCACCGAGTCCGGGCAACTGTTCCTGGTCACCGCGCGCAGCATGGTGGAGCAACTGGGCGACGTGGTCCGCCACCTGCACCACCTCGAAGGCCAGCAGGGCGAGGTGCTGCAGTTCGCCGCCGCCCACTCCCTGGCACTGGGCTTCTTCCCGCAGTGGATCGCCCGGCTGCGGGCCGATGGCTTGAACATCGCCAGCCGGCTGATCGCCACCAACGTGGGCGAGGCGGTGCATTCGCTGCGCGAGGGCGGCTGCGACCTGATCCTGGCCTTCTACGACCCGGATGCGGCATTGCAGATGGACCCGGAAATCTTCCCCTCCATGCACCTGGGTCGGACCGAGATGCTGCCCGTTTGCGCCGTAGATGCCGACGGTAAGCCGCTCTACGAGCTGGACAGCGGACAGAGCGTGCCACTGCTGGCCTACAGCGCCGGCGCCTTCCTCGGCCGCTCGGTGAACATCCTCCTGCGCCAGCGCGCGCTGCGTTCCACCACCGTGTACGAAACGGCCATGGCCGACAGCCTGAAGAGCATGGCGCTGCAAGGGTTGGGCGTGGCCTGGGTGCCGCGCTTCAGCGCCCAGGCCGAACTGGCCCGTGGGGATCTGGTGGTTTGTGGGGGCAGCCAGTGGCATGTGCCTCTGGAAATCCGCCTGTACCGCTGCGCCTTGGTGCGCAAGGCTGCGGTACGCCTGCTCTGGCGCAAGCTGGAAGGTGGCGTGGGTGGGGAGGTGTAGGAGCGAGCTTGCTCGCGAACCCTGCCGGCGCATTCGCCAGCAAGCTGGCTCCTACAGGTTCGATTGCCTAGACCTCGACCACGATGCGCCCTTCGATCTTGCCGGCACGCATCTGGTCGAAGATGGCGTTGATGTTGTCCAGCTTGTCGCGGTGGATGGTGGCTTTCACCAGGCCTTCGCCGGCGAAATCCAGGGCTTCCTGCAGGTCGGCACGGGTGCCGACGATGGAGCCGGTGATGCTGATGGCTTTGAGCACCACATCGAATATCGGCGTGGGGAAGTCGCCTGGCGGCAGGCCCACCAGGGCTACGGTGCCATGGCGCCGGGCCATGCCGATGGCCTGGCCGAAGGCGCTGTTGGAAACGGCGGTAACCAGCACGCCGTGGGCGCCGCCTATATCGCGCTGGATGACTTCGGCAGGGTTTTCGTTGCGGGCGTTGATGGTCAGGCTGGCGCCCAGCTTGCGCGCCAGTTCCAGCTTGGCGTCGTCGACATCGATAGCGGCGACGTGCAGGCCCATGGCGCGGGCGTATTGCACAGCGACATGGCCGAGGCCGCCGATGCCGGAAATCGCCACCCACTGGCCGGGCCGCGCGCCGGTCACCTTCAGACCCTTGTAGACGGTGACGCCCGCGCAAAGAATCGGTGCGATCTCGGCAAATTCGACGCTCTTCGGCAGGATTCCCACGAAGTTAGGGTCTGCCAGCACGTATTCGGCATACCCGCCGTTCACCGAGTAACCGGTGTTTTGCTGGCTTTCGCAGAGGGTTTCCCAGCCGGTCAGGCAGTGCTCGCAGCAGCCGCAGGCGGTGTAGAGCCAGGGCACGCCGACACGGTCGCCTTCCTTGATACGGGTGACGCCCGCGCCCACTGCAGCCACATGACCAACGCCTTCATGGCCGGGAATGAATGGCAGGCTCGGTTTTACCGGCCAGTCGCCTTCGGCGGCGTGCAGGTCGGTATGGCAGACGCCCGAGGCTTCGATCTTCACCAGGATCTGCCCGGGGCCGGGCAGGGGAACCTTCACTTCCTCTATACGCAGTGGCTCGCCAAAGGCATGGACTACCGCCGCTTTCATGGTCTGGTTCATGGGGTGCACCTCCTTGGTAGGGCTTCCGATTCTGCGTGGCGGGTGGGCGCCAGCATTGCCCTGGAGCAAGGTTTAGCCGCATCGGCCGGGAAGGGTGCGGGGCTCTGGACGAGCGGTAAGGGCAAATGCACGCCGGGCGTGGCTTTGCGTTATACTGCGCGGCCTTCGGCCGGCAGCGCGCCCCGCAGCACGGCCCCCTTCGCATAACAAGCCACGCCATCGCGTGGCTTGTTGGTTTTTCGACCATTGACGAGGCACGACGATGAGCGCACTGGTAGGCGTGATCATGGGCTCCAAGTCCGATTGGAGCACCCTTAGCCACACCACCGAGATGCTGGACAAGCTGGGCATCCCTTATGAAGTGAAGGTGGTTTCCGCCCACCGCACGCCGGACCTCCTGTTCCAGTACGCCGAAGAGGCCGAAGGCCGTGGCATCGAGGTGATCATCGCCGGTGCCGGCGGTGCCGCCCACCTGCCGGGCATGTGCGCCGCCAAGACTCACCTGCCGGTACTCGGCGTGCCGGTGCAGTCGTCCATGCTCTCGGGCGTCGACTCCCTGCTGTCCATCGTGCAGATGCCCGCTGGCATTCCGGTTGCCACCCTGGCCATCGGCAAGGCTGGCGCGATCAACGCGGCCCTGCTGGCCGCCAGCATCCTCGGCGGCAAGTACCCGAAGTACCACGTTGCGTTGAAGGACTTCCGTCGCGAGCAGACCGATATGGTCCTGGACAACCCGGACCCGCGTGAGGCCTGACCCATGAAGATCGGCGTTATCGGTGGCGGCCAGCTGGGTCGCATGATGGCCCTGGCGGGCACTCCGCTGGGCATGAACTTCGCCTTCCTCGACCCGGCGCCGGATGCCTGCGCCCAGGCCCTCGGCGAACACATCCGCGCCGACTACGGCGACCAGGATCACCTGCGCCAACTGGCCGATGAAGTGGATCTGGTGACTTTCGAGTTCGAGAGCGTGCCGGCCGAAACGGTGGCTTTCCTCTCGCAGTTCGTGCCGGTGTACCCCAGCGCTGAAGCGCTGCGCATCGCCCGCGACCGTTGGTTCGAGAAGTCGATGTTCAAGGACCTCGGTATTCCGACCCCGGATTTCGCGGATATCCAGTCCCAGTCCGACCTCGACGCCGCTGCCGCCAGCATTGGCCTGCCGGCCGTGCTCAAGACCCGCACCCTGGGTTACGACGGCAAGGGCCAGAAGGTCCTGCGCAAGCCCGAGGACGTGACGGGCGCCTTCGCCGAGCTGGGTAGCGTGCCCTGCATCCTCGAAGGCTTCGTACCCTTCACCGGCGAAGTGTCCCTGGTGGCGGTACGCGCCCGTGACGGCGAAACCCGCTTCTACCCGCTGGTGCACAACACCCACGAGAACGGCATCCTGCGCCTGTCCGTCGCCAGCAGCGAGCATCCGCTGCAGGCCCTGGCCGAGGACTACGTCGGCCGCGTGCTGACCAAGCTGGACTACGTCGGCGTGCTGGCCTTCGAGTTCTTCGAAGTGGACGGCGGCCTGAAGGCCAACGAAATCGCCCCGCGCGTGCATAACTCCGGCCACTGGACCATCGAAGGCGCCGAGTGCAGCCAGTTCGAGAACCACCTGCGCGCCGTCGCTGGCCTGCCGCTGGGCTCGACCGCCAAGCTGGGCGAGAGCGCCATGCTCAACTTCATCGGCGAAGTGCCGGCTGTGGATAAAGTGATTTCCATCGCCGACTGCCACCTGCACCACTATGGCAAGGCCTTCAAGGCAGGGCGCAAGGTGGGTCACGCGACCCTGCGTTGCGCCGATCGTGCCACCCTCGATCGCCAGATCGCGGCCGTCGAAGCGCTGATCGACCAGGCCTGATGCACCCACGACCGCCCCGCGATGGGGCGGTCGATGGCGGGAAAGCAGCCGTCCATCTAGGCTCAGGCATGCCTCAACTACCTTCGGAGGGCATGGCATGGGCATCATCGGCACCATCATCATCGGACTGATCGTTGGTCTGATCGCACGCTTCATCAAACCCGGCGACGACAGCATGGGCTGGATCATGACGATCCTGATCGGTGTTGGCGGTTCGCTGCTGGCCACCTATGGCGGTCAGGCAGTGGGCATTTACCAGGCCGGACAGGTCGCGGGCTTCATCGGCGCGGTGGTGGGCGCGGTGGTGCTGCTGGTGATCTACGGCATCGTCAAGAAGAGTTAGTGCGCAGGTTGTCGGTGGGGCTGGGAACCGCCAGGCCGCGCGGTTAGTCTTAGCGCGTGATGTTCCCGCCCCACGCTTTCACGAGTCCTCCCATGCGCTGTCTCGCCTGTCTGCTCCTGCTGTTCTGCTGCACCCTTGCCCGTGCCGAACTCCCCGAAACCGACTGGTTGGAGCTGATGCCACCCGAGGACCGCAAGGCCCTGGAGGAGATGCCGGAGATCAGCCACGACAGCCCCGAGGGCGATGGCACCTTCGGCCAGAAGGGCGGCCTCAAGCAGCAGAAGGACCTGCCGGCGGTGATGTATTCGGCCAAGACGGTGGCTGCCCTGAATGGCAAGCAGATCCATATCGGCGGCTACCCGGTGCCGCTGGAAAGCGATGCCCAGGGGCGCAGCACTCTGTTCTTCCTGGTGCCTTACCCCGGCGCCTGCATCCATGTCCCGCCGCCGCCGCCAAACCAGATCGTGCTGGTGCGCTACCCCAAGGGCATCCAGCTCGACGATATCTACGCGCCCATCTGGGTCGACGGCATCCTGAAGGTCGAGCAGGTCAGCAATGATCTGGCCGATGCCGCCTATGCCATGGAGGCCGGCAGCGTGCGGCTGGTGGAAGAGAGCGACCTGTAGGTCGACGAGGCGAAATTCGTGGGATGGGTCGAGGAACGAAACTCGTGCGGACCCCGGTAGATGGGTTTCGCGGGCTCTACCCATCCTACGGAATATCTGCCTTGAGCCCAGGCGACTGAATTCGCCCTATAGGATCAGAGCGGCTTGCTGGCGATGTTGAGCACCATGCGCTGCTCTTCGCCGGGTTTGAGCACCAGGATGTCGTCCATCACCCGGGCCGTCTCGATGCAGAGCATGCCCTGCCAGGCGTCTTCGGCGAACTGGGACAGACGCTTGGCTTTGCCGACCCAGGGATTCCACACCACCGCCGAGGCAGAACCTTCGACATCGAGCTGGATCCGGCGCTTCCAGGCGCGGTCGACGATGCTCATGCGGCTGGGCGTTTTAAGGTAGATGCGGTCTGTTTCGCCGGAGAAGGCGATATTTCCCTGCTGCTTGCGCAGTTGCCAGTCTTCCAGGGTCTCGATGTAGGGGCAGCCGTCCAGGCCTTCCACTTCCACCTCGCGAATATCGCTGATGGCGAAGTAGCTGTGCAGTGCCTGGCTGATGGCCAGCGGGGTATCGCCGAGGTTGTGGCTGGTGAGGCTCACCTGCAGGGCTTCGCCGAGCCGGATGTCCAGGCGTAGCTTTGCGGCGTGGGGCCAGCCGGGGAGCAACGGACTGCGGCTGTCGACGGCAAAGGCCATGTGGACGGTCGTGCCGTTGGTGTCGATGTTCAGCAGCTCCCAGTCCAGTTCACGCACCAGGCCGTGGGCGGGGCAGAGCGGACCACCTTCGTGCATGCCTTGAACTTCGGCCGGGTTGCGTCGCAGGTCGCCGAACCAGGGCCAGCACACTGGCACGCCGCCGCGCACGGCCTTGCCTTTCTGATAGGCCGCCTGGTTGCTGAGCCAAATCAGCGGCGGCTCGCCGTCGCGCTGGTAGCCAAGGATCTGGGCGCCCTGCTGCGCCACCTGCAATTCGGCGTCTTCGGTGCGTACCCGCCAGCAGGTGAGTTCGTCGAGTTCGATGCGTTCAACCAGGGGACTGGACATCTGGAATTCCTCCGTGGGGCATTGGCTCCATTGGAGCGCGCCAGGGCGGTTTTTCCAAGAGCCGAAAGCGAGACGCCCGTCAGGGACGGGCGTCTGGTAGGGGCATCAACTGCCGTAGAGCTGCTCGGGCAACCAGGTGATCAACTGCGGGAACAGGTAGGCGATCACCAGCATCAGCAACTGGATGAAGATGAAGGGCACCACACCACGGTACATGGTGCTGGTGGGCACCGAGGGGGGTGTCACTCCGCGCAGGTAGAACAGCGAGAAGCCGAAGGGCGGGGTGAGGAAGGAGGTTTGCAGGTTGAGGGCGATCATCACCCCGAGCCATACCGGGTCCAGGCCCATGGCCAGCAGCACCGGGCCGACGATGGGCACCACCACGAAGGTGATCTCGATGAAGTCGAGGATGAAGCCCAGCAGGAAGATCACCAGCATCACCACGAAGAACGCGCCAAGCACGCCGCCGGGCAGCATCGCGAACATGTCCTCGATCAGCACTTCGCCGCCGAAGCCGCGGAATACCAACGAGAACAGCGAGGCGCCGATCAGGATCAGGAACACCATGGAGGTGATCTCGGTGGTGCCAAAGGCCACTTCGCGAAGTTGCGACAGGCTGAGCTTGCCCTTGGCCAGGGCCAGCAGCATGGCGCCTACAGCGCCCAGTGCGGCGGCCTCGGTGGGGGTGGCGAGACCGGCCAGGATCGAACCGAGCACCGCGGCGATCAGCGCCAGTGGCGGGATCAGGGCCTTGGCCAGTTTGCCCCACTCGATCGGGCCCAGCTCCTCCTTGGGCAGGGCCGGCAGCTTCTTCGGCTGCAGGATGGCCACGGCTATCAGGTAGAGGATGTACATCCCCACCAGCACGAGGCCGGGGATCAGCGCACCGACGAAGAGGTCGCCCACCGAGACGGTCTTGGGCGAGTAGATGCCCATTTTCAGCTGCGCCTGCTGGTAGGCGCTGGACATCACGTCGCCCAGCAGCACCAGGATGATGGAGGGCGGGATGATCTGACCCAGGGTGCCGGTGGCGGCCAGGGTGCCGGTGGCGATGGCCGGGTCGTAGTTGCGCCGCAGCATGGTGGGCAGCGCCAGCAGGCCCATGGTCACCACCGTGGCGCCGACGATGCCGGTGCTGGCGGCGAGCAGGGTGCCCACTACGCAGACGGAAATCGCCAGGCCGCCGCGCAGGGTGCCGAACAATCGCGACATGGATTCCAGCAGGTCCTCCGCGACGCGGCTTTTCTCCAGCATGACGCCCATGAACACGAACAGTGGCACGGCGAGCAGGGTCTGGTTGTTCATGATGCCGAAGGTGCGATTCGGCAGGGCATGGAGAAAGCTGGCATCGAAGGTGCCGGTGAGTACGCCGATGCCGGAGAAGATCAGCGCCATGCCGCCCAGGGTGAAAGCGACCGGGTAGCCGGCCATCAGCGCGATGCAAATGCTGACGAAGAGGAGGATTGCCATGACCTCAGCCATGCTTCACCTCCCCGTCTTCGTCGATGATCCGCCCGCTGGCCAGGTAGCCGCACTTGATCAGGATGGACAGCCCCTGCAGCAGCAGGCTCACCACCATCACGAGGATGATGCTCTTCTGCAGGTACACCAGAGGCAGGCCGCCGGACTCGCTGGAGCGCTCCAGGGTCGACCAGGAGGCGCTGACGTAGTCCCAGCTGTTCCAGCCGAGGTAGAGGCAAACCGGGATCAGGAAGAACAGGGTGCCCAGCATGTCCACGACGGCGCGGCGGCGGCCGGAGAACTTCTGGTAGAAGATGTCGACGCGGACATGGGCGTTGCGGTGCAGCGTCCAGGCCGCGGCCCCCATGAACACCAGGGCGTGGGCGTACATCACCGATTCCTGCAGGGCGATGGCGCCGATGCCGAAGCCGTAGCGCAGCACTACCACAATTGCGGTACCGAGCACGAGAAAGAGCGTGAGCCAGGCGCAGGCCTGGCCGAATCGGGCGTTGAGCGCGTCTAGAGAGTGCGCTACGCCCAGCAAGGCGGGTGTCTTTGCGGTCATTGCAGGTCCTTGTCGTTATTGGAAGAGGGACGAGACGCTGAATGTTCTAGCAGGTCGGCAAAAGCTTGCACAGGACGCTACAACTTTAGTCCAGCAGGCTAGGCTGGTTGCTGATCTGGCGCTTACCTTCAGGCAATCTGTCGGGCGTCATGCACGACCCGCAACGACCACAACAAGAACAAGGAGAAACAGCATGAAACGTCGTGAAATCATCGCCGCGGCCGGGGTGGGCCTTGCGGCCGCAGCTTTGGCCGGTTGTGACAAGAAGGAGCAGGCCGCTGGCGGACCGCAGGCTGAAGCGCAGACCTTCAACTGGAAGATGGTCACCTCCTGGCCGAAGAACTTCCCTGGCGTGGGCGTGGGTGCCGAGCACTTCGCCAAGCTGGTGGAGGAAATGAGCAACGGCCGGCTGAAGATCAAGGTTTACGCCGCCGGTGAACTGGTTCCGGCCCTGGAAGTGTTCGATGCGGTATCCCGCGGTACCGCGGAGATGGGGCATGGCGCCCCCTACTACTGGAAGGGCAAGGTACCCGCCGCGCAGTTCTTCTGCGCGCTGCCCTTCGGCCCCAACGCCCAGGAGATGAATGCCTGGCTGCACAAGGGCGGTGGCATCGAACTCTGGGAAGAGGTGTACAAACCCTTCGGCGTGTTGCCCATGGCCTGCGGCGCCACCGGCGTGCAGACCGCCGGCTGGTTCAACAAGGAAATCAACAGCGTCGAGGACTTCAACGGCTTGAAGATGCGTACCCCGGGCCTGGGGGGCGAAGTGCTGACGAAGATGGGTGGCACTGTGGTCAACCTGCCGGCGGGCGAGATCTTCACCGCGCTGCAGACCGGCGCCATCGACGCTACCGAGTGGATTGGCCCTTACAACGATCTGGCCCTGGGCCTGCACAAGGCCGCCAAGTACTACTACACCCCGGGTTGGCAGGAGCCCAACGTGACCTTCGAACTGGACGTCAACCTCAAGGCCTGGGAAACCCTGCCGGCTGACCTCAAGGCCATCGTCCGCGCAGCCGCCCGCGATGTGAATGGCGACATGCTGGACGACTACAACGCACGCAACATGGAGGCCATGGAGAAGTTCAAGGCCGAGGGCGTCGAGGTTCGTCGCCTGCCGGAGCCGGTGTTGGCCAGGCTCAAGGAAGTGGCCGCCGAGGTGGTCGAGGCCAGTGCCGCGGCTGATCCGGCGGCGAGCAAGGTGTGGCAGCAGCAGAAGGCCTACCTGGCGCGCATGCGCGTCTATGCCGAGGAGAACGAGAAGCTGATCTACAACATCCGCGGCTGATGTCCGGGCCGGTGGCCATTGGCTGCCGGCCCTGCTTCTAGTGGTGCGTCATTTTTACGACGCAGGCCGGCCACTCTGGAATCGGTATCGCGTATTTCCTGAAAACGCTGGATTTTCTTCGGTGAATCCTCCCACCGAAAGACGCTTCGCGGGTCCTTTCATCGGCTTTTTTCAACGGGTAGTCGCACGCCCAGTGTGGCCTTTCGACCCACCTCCGACATCGCGGCTTTCCTCACACCTTGAATCGGCTGGGTTTTTTCCCCGCCTTCGGGGCATGGTGCCCCCGGCTCCCGAAAAGTGGCTCCTCCATCCCGACCTAGACTCTGCATTACCTGCTGGCAAGTGGAGTTACGGCCATGCGCAAGCTATTGATAATTATTCCCATTTTAGCTTCCCTGGCGATGGTAGTCGGTTTCTGGGCGCGTCCCGAGCCGGTACCGGTTCAACTGGTGGAGGTGGCCAAGGGCGAGGTGGAATCACTGGTCGCCAATACCCGGGCGGGCACGGTGAAAGCGTGTCGACGCGCACATTTGTCGTTCAAGACGGGAGGGCAGGTCAGCGAATTGCTGATTCTCGCCGGGCAGCGCGTGCAGGCTGGCGATGTGTTGATGCGCCTGCGCCAGGATGACTTGCTGGCGCGAGTGGAGGAAGCCCGCGCACGGCTCGATGCCCAACGCAACCTGCGTGAGCAGAGTTGCCGCCAGGCCAGCCAGGACCAGCGGGACCAGCAGCGCCTCGAGCGTCTGGCCGAGCGCAATCTGGCCTCCCAGGACCTGCTGGACCAGAGCACCACTCGCGCGCGGCTGTCGCAACTGCTGTGCAGTGGCGGCGATGCGAAGATCCGCGAAGCCGTGGCCAGCCTCGACCTGCAGCTGGCGCTGTTGGACCAGGCGACCTTGCGGGCGCCCTTTGCCGGCATAGTCGCCGAAATCAATGGAGAGCTGGGCGAAGTGGTGACGCCGTCGCCACCGGGCATCCCGACACCGCCGGCCGTGGATCTGATCGATGACCAGTGCCTCTTTGTCGAGGCGCCCATAGACGAGGTGGATGCTGCCCTGGTGCGTCCCGGCATGCCCGTGCGCATCACCCTGGATGCTTTCCGTGGACGCAGTTTCGAGGGGCGGGTGAGCCGCATCGCGCCCTTTGTCCGTGAGCTGGAAAAACAGGCGCGCACTGTGGACGTTGAGGTGAAGTTCGAGGGGGTGCCGCCGGACCTGCTCCTGCTCAGCGGCTACAGCGCCGACGTGGAAATCCTCCTGGCGCAACGCGAGCAGACCCTGCGGGTGCCGACGGAAAGCCTGCTGGAAGGCGGCAAGGTGCTGCGCTACGACCCGAGCAATGGCCATTTGCGTGAGCAGCGGGTGGAGATCGGCCTGACCAACTGGCGCTGGAGCGAGGTGAAGGATGGGCTGGACGCCGGAGACCGTATCCTGCCCAGCCTGCAGCATGACGGCCTGGCCGATGGCAGCGTGGTCAGCCCCAGTGGCGAGGCCGAGGAGGCGACGCCGTGATCCTCATGCATCAAGTCAGTCGCTGCTTCCAGCTGGGCGAACAGCGGGTGCGTGGTCTCGACCACCTCGACCTGGACGTGGCAGACGGCGAGTACCTGGCCATCACCGGAGCCTCCGGTTCGGGCAAGTCCACCTTGCTGAACATCCTCGGCCTGCTGGACGCACCGGACAGTGGCGAGTTCTGGCTGGACGAGGAGCCCACCGCCCGCCTGGGGGAAGAGCGTCGCGCGTGCCTGCGTAGCCGTCTGATCGGCTTTGTCTTCCAGTCCTTTCACCTGATCCCGCGTTTGACTGCGCTGGAGAATATCGAGCTGCCCATGCTGCTGGCCGGCGTCGAGCCCGCCGAGCGTCGCCGTCGCAGCCTGCACCTGGCCGAGCGCCTGGGCTTGGCCGAGCGGTTGCAGCATCACCCGGCCGAGCTCTCCGGTGGCCAGCGTCAGCGGGTGGCCATTGCCCGCGCGATGGTGATGCGGCCGCGCCTGCTGTTGGCCGACGAGCCCACCGGCAATCTCGACAGCCAGTCCGGCGCCGAGGTGGTGGCCCTGCTGGAAGAGCTGAATGCCGAGGGTCTCACCCTGATCCTGGTGACCCACGACGCCCAGCACGCCGCCCGCGCCCATCGTCAGATACAGATGCGTGACGGCTGTATCCTCAGCGACCGCTGCCACGGAGCGCTTGCCTGATGGACCCGCTGGACGCCTGCCGTTTCTGGCTCGGCGCCCTGCGAGGGCACGGCTCGCGCAGCGTCATGTTGTTGCTGGCAATGGCCGTGGGCGTGTTCTTCGTGACCCTGCTGGGCGGTCTCGGGGAGGGCGTGCGGACGTACATGTTGGGGGAGTTCTCGCTGCTCGGGCGCGACATTCTTATCGTCCTGCCCGGCCGCAATGAAACCGCCGGCGGTATGCCGCCCATCACCGGCATGGCCCCGCGGTCCCTGACCCAGGCGGATGCTGCCGCCCTCGGCCGCTTGCCAGCGGTGCGCCGGGTGGCGCCCCTGCATGCCGGGCAATTGGAAGTCAGCCGTGACAACCGCAATCGCGAAGCCCTGACCCTGGGCACCACTCGCGCCTTCTTCGCCATTCGCCAGCTGCGTCTCGCCCAGGGCCAACCGCTGCCGGAACTGGAGCCGGGCCAGGCGGAGGACGTCTGTGTGATCGGCAGTCGTCTGCGCCAGGCGCTGTTCGGCAGCTCTCCGGCGCTGGGCCAGTGGCTGCGCGCCGGTGATCGGCGCTTCCGGGTGATCGGCGTGCTGGACGAGCGCGGCGAGTCTCTGGGGATGGATTTCTCCGAGGCGTTGATCGTCCCAGTGTCCAATGCCGAGGGACTGTTCAACCGCGAAGGGTTGTACCGCGTCTTCGTCGAGGCCCGCGGCCCCAGCTACCTGGACAGCGCGCGGCGCCAGGTGCTGGCGACCCTGACCGAGCGTCACCAGGGAGAGGAAGATGTCACGCTGCTCAGCCAGGACTCCATGCTCGCCGCCTTCGACGGCATCCTCAGTGGTCTGACCCTGGCGCTGGCGGGCATCGCGGCCATCAGCCTGCTGGTGGCCGGCATCCTGATCATGAACGTCACCTGGATCGCAGTCCTGCAACGCACCGCCGAGATCGGCCTGCTCAAGGCCGTCGGGGCCAGCTCGGCCCAGGTGCGCCTGCTGTTCCTGGGTGAGGCGGCGCTATTGGCATTGTTGGGAGCAGGCAGCGGGATGGCACTGGGTGAGCTGCTGCTCTGGGTGGCACGGATGGCCAGCGACCTGCCGCTGTATGCGCCCTGGTGGGCGCGGCTGGGTGCGCCGTCCCTGGCCCTGGCGGCGGCGCTGCTGTTCGCCTGGCTGCCGGCGAACCACGCCGCGGCTCAGGTGCCGGTGCAGGCCTTGCGCCCGCAAGGCAGCCTCTGATGCGCTGGCGCGACGGCTTCGGCCTGTGTGGCTCGGCCTTGTCCAGCCAGCCACTGCGCAGCCTGTTGACCCTGCTCGGAGTGGCCATCGGTATCGCCGCCGTGGCGCTGCTCACGGCGATGGGGGAGGGGCTGCGCGACCGCGTGCTGGACAGCTTCGCCCAGTTCGGCACGCGAGTGGTCACGGTGCGCCCCGGAACCCTGCCCACCGGCGGCATCGGTGGGATTCTCGCCAGCGCGCGGCCGTTGACCATCGCTGACGCCGACGCCCTGGGGCGACTGCCCCATGCCGAAGCCGTGGTGCCGATCATCCAGGGCAACGGCGACATCCAGGCGGGTGGGCGGCAACGGCGGGTGGACATTCTTGGCACCGGCTCCCAGCTGGCGTCCGCCTGGCGCGTGCGCATGGCCCAGGGGCAGTTCCTGCCGCCGTCACGCAATGGTCGCACCCCGTCTTATGTGGTGCTGGGCGCAAAGCTGGGCACGGAGCTTTTCGGCAGCGCCAACCCCGTGGGCCAGCGAGTGCGGGTGGGCGGCATGAGCTTCCGGGTAAGCGGCGTGATGGAGCGCAAGGGCAACCTGCTGGGGTTCGACCTCGACGACATTGCCTACATCCCGGTGGACTGGGCAGAGAACCTGTTCAACCGCGAAGGGCTGGTAAAGATCCATGTACTGTTCGACGAGCGCACGCCGGCCGAACCCTTCGCCGACAGCGTGCGCCGGCTGTTGGTGGAGCGCCATGGCCGCGAAGACTTTCGCATGACGTCGCAGAGCGACCTGCTGGGCAGCCTCAATCGCATCCTCGCCACCATCACCCTGGGTATTGCGGCGCTGGGCGGGATTTCTCTGTTGGTGGGTGCGGTGGGCATTCTCACCATCATGACCACCACAGTCGGTGAAAGGACCGCCGAAATCGGCCTGCTCCGCGCCGTGGGCGCAGCACCCCGCCAGGTGCTGGCGCTGTTCCTCGCCGAGGCGACGCTGCTCTCGGTGCTGGGAGGTGTGCTGGGGCTGGCGATGGTGGGGCTGTTGCTGGCGGCGCTGCACTGGATGGTGCCCGGACTACCGCTGAACTTGAGCCCGCCGATGGTGCTGCTGGCACTGCTGCTGTCGGCCGTGGTGGGCATTGCGGCGGGCCTGGCGCCGGCCCGACGCGCGGCAAAGCTGCATCCGGTGGATGCATTGCGCCTGTAGGGTTACTCGGATGTCGGCGTGATCCCTGGAAACGAAAAAGGGCCGCTTGCGCGACCCCTTCTGCGATGGCCGGTCAGCCCCGACGCGGCGGGACTGGGCGGGTGCGGCCACTGCCGTCGATGGCGACGAAGACGAACACCGCTTCGGTGACCTTGCGCCATTCGCTGGACAGCGGATCGTCGCTCCAGACTTCCACGAGCATCTGGATGGAGCTGCGGCCGATCTCCAGGGTCTGGGTATAGAAAGAGAGCTGAGCGCCCACGGCCACGGGCACCAGGAATGCCATGCGGTCGATGGCCACTGTGGCCACGCGGCCCGCGGCGGCCTTGCTGGCCATGGCGGTGCCGGCCAGGTCCATCTGGGAGACCAGCCAGCCGCCATAGATGTCGCCGAAGCCGTTGGTTTCCCGCGGGAGCGCGGTGATCTGCAGGGCGAGATCGCCTTGCGGGGTGAGGTTCTCGTCTTCTTCGATCTCGATCATGCCGGGACTGCCTGTTTCGTGTGTGCGGCGCCAATGCCTGGAAAGGGGCGGTGCCCCTTCCTTCCCTGTGCGCCAGCCGACCCACTGCATGCCGACCTGCGCTGAACTGCGGGCAGTATATAGGTACGGCAGGGCACCAGACGACCGTTGTGGCGCATCAGCGGCGGTTTTGTGGCTGAGACTGTGTACATGTGACGCTTTTTGATATGTTGCCTGGCGATTTGCCGCCAAAGCAGCGGTAAACGCACTGCACCCCCAGACGAGAATCCCCCACATGTCTTCCGTGCTCGCCCCCGAGGCGCCTGCCTCGCGTCCGCTGACCCGCAGCGACTACAAGACCCTGTCGCTTTCTGCGCTCGGCGGGGCCCTGGAGTTCTACGACTTCATCATTTTCGTGTTCTTCGCCGCCGTGGTGGGCAAGCTGTTCTTCCCCGCCGAAATGCCGGAATGGCTGCGCCAGTTGCAGACCTTCGGCATCTTCGCCGCCGGCTATCTGGCGCGCCCGTTGGGCGGTATCGTCATGGCGCACTTCGGCGATCTCCTGGGCCGCAAGCGCATGTTCACCCTGAGCATCTTCCTGATGGCGGTGCCGACCCTGGTGATGGGCCTGTTGCCCACCTACGAGCAGATCGGCATCTGGGCACCCCTGGCGCTGCTGGCGATGCGCGTGATTCAGGGCGCGGCCATCGGCGGTGAAGTGCCGGGCGCCTGGGTCTTCGTGTCCGAGCACGTACCGTCGCGCTACATCGGCTATGCCTGCGGCACGCTGACGTCAGGCCTGACCGCGGGCATCCTGCTGGGCTCGCTGATGGCGACCCTGATCAACAGCCTCTACACCCCGGCAGAAGTGCTGGACTGGGCCTGGCGCCTGCCGTTCCTGATCGGCGGTGTGTTCGGGCTGTTTGCCGTGTACCTGCGCCGCTGGCTGCACGAAACCCCGGTATTCGCGGAGATGCAGCAGCGCAAGGCGTTGGCCGACGAAGTGCCGCTGAAGACGGTGCTGCGCGAGCATCGCGGTGCCATCGTGCTGTCCATGCTGCTGACCTGGGTACTGTCGGCCGGCATCGTGGTCGTGATCCTGATGACCCCGACCCTGCTGCAGACCGTCTACGGTTTCGACGCCGCGACGGCGCTCAAGGCCAACAGCCTGGCCATCGTGCTGCTGTCCATCGGTTGCGTGGCTTCCGGGGCGATTGCCGACCGCATCGGCGCCGGACGCACCTTCCTGGTGGGTGGCCTGCTGCTGGCGATCAGCTCCTGGACCTTCTACACCAGCCTCCAGGCCCATCCGGACTGGCTGTTCCCGCTCTACGCGATTACCGGCCTGTTCGTTGGCACCATCGGTGCGGTGCCCTATGTGATGGTCAAGGCTTTCCCACCGGTGGTGCGCTTCTCCGGCCTGTCGTTCTCCTACAACCTGGCCTACGCCATCTTCGGCGGCTTGACCCCGATGGTGGTATCGCTGCTGATGAAGTGGGACAGCCTGGGGCCGGCTTACTACGTCGCGGCCCTGTGCGGCGTGGCGATGCTGATCGGCCTGTTCCTGATCGCGAAGAAGCGCTGATCGTCCCGCTCAGTCCATAGGATGGGTAGAGCCTGCGAAACCCATCGATTCGCGATGATGGGTTTCGCTCCGCTCTACGCCATCCTACGAGGGCTTCACTTCTTCGCCGCACTCACCCGCCACACTTTATTGCCCACGTCGTCGGTCACCAGCAGCGCGCCCTTGCTGTCGAGCTTCACATCCACCGGGCGGCCCTGGGCGTTGCCCTTGGCGTCGAGGAAGCCGGTGAGTACGTCGATCGGCTGGCCGTGCGGCTTGCCGCCCTTGAACGGCACGTAGATCACCTTGTAGCCACTGTGGGGCTTGCGGTTCCACGAGCCATGCTGGCCGACGAAGAGGCCATTCTGGAATTTCGGCAGTTTGCTGCCTTTGGCGAAGGCGATGCCCAGGGAGGCGGTGTGCGGGCCGAGGGCGTAGTCGGGCACCAGGGCCTTGGCCACCAGATCCGGACGTTGCGGCTGGACCCGCGCGTCCACATGCTGGCCGAAGTAGCTCCAGGGCCAGCCATAGAAGCCACCGTCCTTCACCGAGGTGATGTAGTCCGGCACCAGGTCGTTTCCCAGTTCGTCTCGCTCGTTCACCGCTGTCCACAGCTTGCCGGTCTGTGGTTCCCAGGCCAGGCCCACCGGGTTGCGCAGGCCGGTGGCATAGAGGCGCTTGCTGCCGCTGTCGCGGTCCAGTACCCAGATCGCCGCACGGCCTTCTTCGGCCTCCAGGCCGTTCTCGCCCACGTTGCTGTTGGAGCCCACCGTTATATAGAGCTTGCGGCCGTCGCGGCTGGCGATGACGTTCTTGGTCCAGTGATGATTGAGCCCGGCGGGAAGGTCGGTGACCTTGTTGCCCTGCTCGCTGATTTCGGTGGCGCCCTTTACATAGGGGAAGCGCAGCAGCGCATCGGCATTGGCGACGTAGAGGTCCTTGCCCACCAGCACCATGCCGAAAGGCGAGTTGAGGCCACTGAGGAAGGTACTGCGCAGGTCGGCCACACCATCGCCGTTGATGTCGCGCAGCAGGGATATGCGATTGGCGCTCGGCACCTGGGCGCCGGCGCGCTTCATGTACCAGTCAGCCACCCAGCTCTTGATGCCCGCTGGTTTGTCGGCGTTCGGCGCGGCGCTTTCCGCCACCAGGACGTCACCGTTGGGCAGTACATAGAGCCAGCGCGGGTGTTGCAGGCCTTCGGCAAAGGCGTTGACCCTGGTTCCTGCCGCGGCCACGGGCGTGGTACCTGGCGCCCAACCCGTGGCCGGCGCGATGTTGACGGTGGGGATGAAGGTCGTGTTGGGGGCCGGCAGTTGCGGGTTGGGGCCGGTGCCGTCCTCGACCTGCAGGGTGGCTTGTTCGCTGCACGCGGTGCAGATCGCCAGCAGCGCGGCGGGCAGCAAGGGATGACGCGTCATGGGGCTGTCTCCAGGTGGTGATTCGAGCGAGATCCCTCCTTGGACAAGCGATGATGGCCATTCATCCAATTGTCACAATCAGTTCATAGAGTGGTCATACGGCCTCCCGATACTGGCCCCCGTTGCATTCAACCCCCTCGTCCTGCTTAGGAGCAAGGCATGAAACTGAAGCGTTTGATGGCGGCCCTGACCTTCGTCGCCGCCGGCGTCGCTACCGCCAGCGCGGTCGCTGCTGTCGATCCGGCCATTCCGGCCTACCAGAAAACCACTGGCGTCTCCGGCAACCTCTCCAGCGTTGGCTCGGACACCCTCGCCAACCTGATGACCCTGTGGGCCGAGGCGTACAAGCGCGAATACCCGAACGTGAACATCCAGATCCAGGCTGCCGGTTCTTCCACCGCGCCGCCGGCTCTGACCGAAGGCACCGCTAACCTGGGCCCGATGAGCCGCAAGATGAAGGACGTCGAGCTGCAGGCCTTCGAAGAGAAGTATGGCTACAAGCCGACCGCCATTCCGGTTGCCGTCGATGCCCTGGCCGTTTTCGTGCACAAGGACAACCCCATCAAGGGCCTGACCATGCAGCAGGTTGACGCGATCTTCTCCGCCAACCGCCTGTGCGGTGGCAAGAGCGACGTCAAGACCTGGGGCGACCTGGGCGTGACCGGCGACCTGGCTTCCAAGCCGGTTCAGCTGTTCGGTCGTAACTCCGTGTCCGGCACCTATGGCTACTTCAAGGAAGAAGCCCTGTGCAAAGGCGACTTCAAGGCCAACGTGAACGAGCAGCCGGGTTCCGCCTCCGTTGTTCAGTCCATCAGCCAGTCCGTCAACGGCATCGGCTACTCCGGCATCGGCTACAAGACTTCCAGCGTGAAGACTGTTCCCCTGGCCAAGAAGGAAGGCGGCGAGTTCGTTGAAGACAACGAGCAGAACGCCCTGAACGGCAGCTACCCGCTGTCCCGCTTCCTGTTCGTCTACATCAACAAGGCGCCGAACAAGCCACTGGCTCCCCTGGAAGCCGAGTTCGTGAAGATGGTGCTGTCCAAGCAGGGCCAGGAAGTTGTCGTCAAGGACGGCTACATCCCGCTCCCGGCCAAAGTCGCCGAGAAGACCCTGAAGGAACTGGGCCTGTAATCCAGGCCGGATAAGGGAGCGGCGGCCTGGTGCGCGCCGCTCCGCAAGGACGCAAGGGCGACGGGAGACCCCTGTCGCAGAAGCCCGCCCGAGGCCACCTCCGGGCGGGCTTCGCCACGTCAACTCGCTGTAATCTTTCTGTCACACGAAGCCCGTAGTCTGTGCCCCCATCGTAAAAGCCTATGCGCGCTGACTGTGGCAAGAGCCCGAATCCATGACTGACCTGGCCAACTCCCTGACTACTTCGAAGAACCCTCCCGAGCGCATCGACTTCAATACGCCGGCGCTGCAGCGCAAGCGGAAGATTCGCGCGCTGAAGGATCGACTGACCCATTGGTACGTGCTGGTGGGTGGCCTTGCCGTCCTTGGCGCCATTACCCTGATCTTCTTCTACCTGGCCTACGTGGTGCTGCCGCTGTTCAAAGGCGCCGAGCTGACCGCCAGAAAGGCCCAGAGCCCGGCCTGGTTGCAACAGCAGGACGCTGGCAAGCCGCTGCTGTTGACCCTGGAAGAACAGAACATGGTGGGCATGCGCGTCGCCGACAAGGGCGAGGTGCAGTTCTTCTCGACTAAGGACGGCAGCCTGCTGCAGCGCCAGCAATTGCCGCTGCCGGCGGACGCCAGTGTGGTGTCCATCGGTCAGGACCAGCCCGGTAGCCCGCTGGTGGTGCTCGGTCTGTCCAACGGCCAGGCGTTGATCTTCAAGCACAGCTACAAGGTCACCTACCCGGATAACAAGAAGACCATCGCGCCGCAGGTCAGCTATCCCTACGGCGAGGCTCCCATGGTGCTGGATGCCCAGGGTCGAGCCATCGAACACATCGCCCTCAGCAGCAATGATGAGACCCTGGTGCTGGCTGGCTCCAGCGGCAATCAGCTGCACGTGCAGCAGGTGGTCAGCGAAGAGAACATGCTGACCGGCGAAACCACCCAGGAGCAGAGCAGCATCGAGCTGCCGCAGATGGTCGAGCCGATCAAGGCGATCTACATCGATCCGCGCCACCAGTGGCTCTATGTCCTCAATGGTCGCGCCCAGGCCGACGTCTTCAGCCTTCGCGAAAAGGCCCTGAACGGCCGCTACAAACTGCTCGAAGACGGCGAGAGCGAAATCACCGCCAGCGGCATGTTGCTGGGTGGCATCTCCCTGATACTGGGGGATTCCAAGGGCGGCATCGCCCAGTGGTTCATGGCCCGCGATCCGGACGGTTCCTTGCGCCTGAAGCACATCCGTGGCTTCCAGATGGGCACTGCGCCGGTGGTGCAAATTACCGCCGAAGAGCGCCGCAAGGGCTTCGTTGCCCTGGATTCCTCCGGCAAGCTCGGCGTGTTCCACAGTACCGCCAACCGCACTCTGCTGGTGGAGCAGGTTACCGATGGCGCCGGTGCGCTGGCCCTGTCGCCGCGTGCCAACCGCATCGTGGTCGAGGAAGGCAACCAGTTGCTGCCGTTCCGCCTCGCCAACCCGCACCCGGAAGTTTCCTGGAGCGCGCTGTGGGGCAAGGTCTGGTACGAGAGCTATGAAGAGCCCAAGTACGTCTGGCAGTCCACCGCCGCCAACACCGACTTCGAGCCCAAACTGAGCCTGGCACCGTTGACCTTCGGTACTTTGAAGGCCGCCTTCTACGCCATGCTGCTGGCCGCTCCTCTTGCCATCGCGGCAGCCATCTACACCGCCTACTTCATGGCCCCGGCCATGCGCCGCAAGGTCAAGCCGGTGATCGAGCTGATGGAAGCCCTGCCCACCGTGATCCTGGGCTTCTTCGCCGGTCTGTTCCTGGCGCCTTATGTGGAAGGCCACCTGCCGGGCATCTTCAGCCTGTTGTTGCTGACCCCGATTGGCATTCTGCTGGCCGGTTTCATCTGGAGCCGCCTGCCGGAGTCGATCCGCCTGCGCGTGCCGGACGGCTGGGAAGCGGCCATCCTGATTCCGGTGGTGGGTCTTACCGCCTGGATCGCGTTGGGCATGAGTCCGCTGATGGAGAACTGGTTCTTCGGTGGTGACATGCGCCTGTGGATCAGCAATGACCTCGGCATCACCTACGACCAGCGCAACGCCCTGATCGTCGGCCTGGCCATGGGCTTTGCGGTGATCCCGAACATCTTCTCCATCGCCGAAGACGCCGTGTTCAGTGTGCCGCGCAGCCTCACTTACGGTTCGCTGGCCCTGGGCGCCACGCCTTGGCAGACCATGACCCGCGTCGTTCTGCTGACCGCCAGCCCGGGCATCTTCTCGGCCCTGATGATCGGCCTCGGCCGCGCCGTGGGCGAAACCATGATCGTGCTGATGGCCACCGGCAATACCCCGGTAATGGAAGCGAACATCTTCGAAGGCATGCGCACCCTGGCCGCCAACGTGGCCGTGGAAATGCCGGAATCCGAGGTCGGTGGTACCCACTACCGTGTGCTGTTCCTTTCGGCGCTGGTGCTGCTGACGTTCACCTTCATCATGAACACCCTGGCCGAGCTGATCCGACAGCGTCTGCGCAAGAAATACGCATCTCTGTAAGAGCGACGCCCCGGGCGTCGCAACTGATCACCCTCTCCCTCCGGGAGAGGGGGGTCCGAAGGACCGGGTGAGGGATGGTTGGCCGAGTGCCAAAACCGCTCCCCCCAGAAATATGAATCCTCCGGCCACCTGGCGGGAGGAACCGAAAGACTCAAGCGGTGGAGAAATCCGTGAAAAAGGTTTCCCTGAAATACTGGTTCAAGAGCGGCGCACCGGGCGTCTGGATGAGCGGCGGTGCGGTTTCCATCGCTGTCATCATGACCATCGGCCTGCTCTCGGTGATTGCCGTGCGCGGCCTGGCCCACTTCTGGCCGGCCGACCTGGTCGAGGCGCAGTACGCCGTCCCCGGCCAGGCGGCCAAGCCAGTGATCGGCGAAGCGGTGCAGATCGAGGAAGTGTCCCGTGCGCGCCTGAAAGGTGCCGGTCTGCCGGTGCCGGACGAGGGCCCGGAGTTCATGACCCGTGAACTGCTCAAGGTGGGCAACCGCGACGTCTATGGCAGCGACTTCACCTGGGTGGTGGGCGAGTGGCTGAAGGAGCAGAAGTATCCGACCGAACTGGTGGCGCTGGAGCGTCGCGAGTGGGGCAACTTCTACGGCCGCCTGGTGGCGGTGAAGGAAAACGGCCAGGTCGTGGCTGAAGGCGATGCCGTGATGGCCGAGCTGCAGAAGCGCCTGGAGCGTGTGAATGGCCTCTACGCCAAGCTCTACCAGCTGGAGAAAAAGGACATCGGTGCCATCAACCATGGCCTCGAACGCCTGCGCCTGCAGACCCGCAAGCTGGAGCTGAACGACGCCCTGACCCCCGAGGCCCAGGCTGACATCGCCGCCGAGCGCGCCGAGCTGGACACGCGCTACAAGGGCCTTGAAGCGCAGCTGATGAGCCTGCACCAGGAGTTCAACCGCGACAGCGTGGTCGTCCGCGAAGCCGGCGGCAAGGAACAGGAAATCAGCCTCGGCAAGGTGGTCCACGCCTACCAGCCGAACGCCATGGGTCTGTTCGACAAGCTCGGTTTCTACTTCGCCAAGCTTTGGGAGTTCCTCGCGGACGACCCGCGTGAGGCCAACACCGAGGGCGGTATCTTCCCGGCCATCTTCGGCACCGTGATGATGACCCTGATCATGGCTGTAATCGTCACCCCCTTCGGTGTGATTGCTGCCATCTACCTGCGCGAATACGCCAAGCAGGGCGTGCTGACCCGCGTCATCCGTATCGCGGTGAACAACCTGGCGGGTGTACCGGCGATCGTCTACGGCGTGTTCGGCCTGGGCTTCTTCGTCTACGTGCTGGGTGGCTCGCTGGACCGCCTGTTCTTCCCCGAGTCCGCCCCGGCGCCGACCTTCGGCACCCCGGGCCTGCTCTGGGCTTCCCTGACCCTGGCGATCCTGGCGGTACCGGTGGTGATCGTGGCCACCGAGGAAGGCCTGGCGCGTATTCCCCGTGCCGTGCGTGAAGGCTCGCTGGCCCTCGGCGCAACCAAGGCCGAAACCCTTTGGAAGGTGGTCCTGCCGATGGCCAGCCCGGCCATGATGACGGGCCTGATCCTCGCCGTGGCCCGCGCCGCTGGCGAAGTGGCACCGCTGATGCTGGTGGGTGTGGTGAAGCTGGCACCGAGCCTGCCGGTGGATGGCAACTACCCGTACCTGCACCTGGACCAGAAGATCATGCACCTGGGCTTCCACATCTATGACGTCGGCTTCCAGAGCCCGAACGTCGAGGCCGCGCGTCCGCTGGTGTACGCCACCGCGTTGCTGCTGGTGCTGGTGATCGCCCTGCTGAACTTCTCGGCCGTCGCCATCCGGAACCACCTGCGCGAGAAATACAAGGCGCTGGACAGCTGATCGTCCACCGCCGACCGAATTGCCTGAGGCTTACAGCTTGTAGCTCGAAGCTACGAACGGAGTGAAGACATGCAACACGAAACCCACAGCCACGGCGTCAACATTGCCGCTCTCGGCCGCGACAAGCAGAACCTGCGCCTGGCCGAGGAAACCGTTGCCCTCGAAGTGCCCGGCCTCTCCCTGTTCTATGGTGAGAAGCAGGCCCTGCACAACGTCAGCATGAACATCCCGAAACAGCGCGTGACCGCCTTCATCGGGCCGTCCGGTTGCGGCAAGTCGACCCTGCTGCGCTGCTTCAACCGCATGAACGACCTGGTGGACGGCTGCCGCGTCGACGGCGAGATCCTCCTCGACGGCAAGAACATCTACCGCAAGGGCGAGGAAGTCGCCGAACTGCGCCGCCGCGTGGGCATGGTGTTCCAGAAGCCGAACCCGTTCCCCAAGAGCATCTACGAGAACGTGGTGTACGGCTTGCGCATCCAGGGCATCAACAAGAAGCGTGTACTGGACGAAGCCGTGGAGTGGGCGCTGAAGGGCGCCGCCCTGTGGGAAGAAGTGAAGGACCGCCTGCACGAATCCGCCCTCGGCCTCTCCGGTGGCCAGCAGCAGCGTCTGGTGATCGCCCGTACCATCGCCGTGGAGCCGGAAGTGCTGTTGCTCGACGAGCCCTGCTCGGCGCTGGACCCGATCTCCACCCTGAAGGTGGAAGAGCTGATCTACGAGCTCAAGAGCAAGTACACCATCGTCATCGTGACCCACAACATGCAGCAGGCGGCGCGCGTTTCCGACTACACCGCCTTCATGTACATGGGCAAGCTGATCGAGTTCGGCGACACCGATACCCTGTTCACCAACCCGGCCAAGAAGCAGACCGAAGACTACATCACCGGCCGCTACGGCTAGTGGCCAACCCCAATCGCGCTGGACTGTGTCGGCGACGCTTGCCGTACTACTCGTACTGTCTGCGCTTAGCCTCCTTGCCCAGCACGATTGGTCGAAGGCCACTGAAACCTGGGAAAATATTCGGTTAAACAAGGGTTAGAAAATGATCGACAAAGACAGCCTCACCCATCACATCTCCCAGCAGTTCAACGCCGAACTGGAGGAAGTGCGCAGCCACCTCCTGGCGATGGGCGGCCTGGTCGAGAAGCAGGTCAACGACGCCGTCACCGCGCTGATCGACGCCGACTCGGGGCTCGCCCAGCAGGTGCGCGAGATCGACGACCAGATCAACCAGATGGAGCGCAACATCGACGAAGAATGCGTGCGCATTCTCGCCCGTCGCCAGCCGGCGGCCTCCGACCTGCGCCTGATCATCAGCATCTCCAAGTCGGTGATCGACCTGGAGCGCATTGGCGATGAAGCCTCGAAGATCGCCCGTCGCGCTATCCAGCTTTGCGAGGAAGGTGTCGCCCCGCGCGGCTACGTCGAGGTGCGCCACATCGGCGACCAGGTGCGCAAGATGGTCCAGGAAGCCCTGGACGCCTTCGCCCGCTTCGACGCCGACCTGGCCCTGTCCGTGGCCCAGTACGACAAGACCATAGACCGCGAGTACAAGACCGCCCTGCGCGAACTGGTCACCTACATGATGGAAGACCCGCGCGCCATCAGCCGCGTGCTCAACGTCATCTGGGCCCTGCGTTCCCTGGAGCGCATCGGCGATCACGCGCGCAACATCTCCGAGCTGGTGATCTACCTCGTGCGTGGCACCGACGTCCGCCACCTGGGCCTGGCGCGCATGGCTGAGGAAGTGAAAGGCAACGGTAGCGACGAAGCTCCCCAGGCCTGATCCCGCAGCTTGATCCCAGAACGCCCGGCCCATGCCGGGCGCTCTGCTTTGCGGATAAGACCGGTATGCATGACCCGTCGGTCGCAGGCAGCCCGGGCGTCGCAAACAGACTTGGCAATTGGCTATCAGCCAAGGCTATTCTTAGCTCCGTTTTCCAAGGAGTAGCCGATGGGCAAGGTCAATGTGCTGGTGGTGGATGATGCGTCCTTTATTCGCGACATGCTGAAGAAGGGGCTGCGCGACAACTTCCCCGGCATCCAGATCGAGGAAGCGATCAATGGGCGCAAAGCCCAGCAGCTGCTCGCCCGCGCCGCTATCGACCTGATCCTCTGCGACTGGGAAATGCCCGAGATGTCCGGCCTGGAGCTGCTCACCTGGTGCCGCGAACAGGACAACCTCAAGACCGTGCCCTTCATCATGGTCACCAGCCGCGGCGACAAGGAGAACGTCATCCAGGCCATCCAGGCCGGCGTTTCCGACTACATCGGTAAACCCTTCTCCAACGATCAACTGGTCACCAAGGTGAAGAAGGCGCTGGCGCGTACCGGCAAGCTCGAAGCGCTGATGACCAGTGCGCCGGTCAGGCTGCCCAACGCCGGTGGCTTTGCCAACGACTCCCTGGCGGCGCTCACCGGCGGCAAGGCCGAGGTGGTCCGTCCCGCTGCTGCACCGGCACCGGCGGCGCCCGCAGCCAAGCCCGCCGCGCCGACGGCGTCGGCCAAGTCCGCGTCCCAGGCCCCCGGTGGCCGTGGCCAGGCCCAACTGCGTCTGCCGGCCGGCGTGCTGGCCTGTGTGATCAAGGCCCTGAGCCTGAAGGACGCGCAACTGGTGGTGCGCCGTGGCGAGCCCCTGCCGCAGGTGCTGGAAAGCGCGGTGCTCGACCTGGAGCAGGGCGAAGGTGGCGAAGTGGCGCGGCTCAATGGCTACCTGCATGCGGTCGCGGCCCTGGAGCCCAAACCGGATAGCGAGTGGCTGCAGCTGACCTTCCGCTTCGTCGACCGTGATCCGCAGAAGCTTGATTACCTGTCCCGGCTGATCGCCCGCGGTACCGCGCAGAAGCATTTCGTCCCCGGCGCCTGACCGTCCAGCCAACCCCGTCACAGCCCGACGGGCGACATCTCGCCGCGCGCAACTCGCGCTGCTAGTCTTCGGCAACACGGAGCACAGAAGAACAACGGGCCGACATGCTGGGGCGATTCATTTCTCTGCTGCTGTTGCTTGGCGCGAGCCTGCCGGCGGCTGCATTGACCATCTACAAGTACACCGACGCCAATGGTGTGGTGACCTACACCGACAAGGCCGTGTCCGGTGCCCAGGTGTTCGTCTTCCGCGACCGCATGGTGGAGCGCCTGGACCTGTCGGTGAAGCTGGAAACCAAGAAGCACGACGCCGGCGAAACCCTGCTGCTGCGCAATGAGCTGTTCGCGCCGGTGGAGGTGGAGCTGCGCATCGACCAGGCGGAGAATGTGTCCGGCGTCCCGGTCCAGCCGATTCGCTGGGTGCTGGCGCCGCGCAGCAGCATGCGCATGGCCACCCTGGCGCCGGCCGACCCGAGCCGGCCAATGCGCTACAAGCCCAAGCTGCGCTACGCGATGGGTGACCCGCGCCTGCAGCCGGTGCTCTATCGCTATCCGCTGCCCTGGCGCGGTGGCCCCTTCCGCCTGACCCAGGGCGCCAATGGCCGCTACAGCCACTTCACGCCCAAGGGGCGCTATGCCCTGGATATCGCCATGCCCGAGGGCACGCCCATCGTGGCTGCGCGGCCCGGCATGGTGATCAAGATCGAGAACGACCAGAGCGGCCGGGGCAACAACCCTTCCGGCAACTTCGTACGCATCCTGCATGACGACGGCACCATGGGCGTCTACCTGCACCTGATGCGCGGCTCGGTACAGGTGCGCGAGGGCCAGCAGGTGGCCGTCGGCGAGCGCATCGCCCGCTCCGGCAATACCGGCAACAGCACCGGCCCGCACCTGCACTTCGTCATCCAGCGCAACATGGGTCTGGCGCTGGAGTCCATTCCCTTCGACTTCGCCCAACCGGTGGACACCCTGCCGAATTTCGCGGTGGGCGGGGAGTAGAGGCTGTATCTCCCCTGTAGAGCGAATCCGTGCTTGCTGTGCAAGGCCTGATGGGTTTCGTTCCTCTACCCATCCTACGGGGCTGAGGAGGTGAGGCACCGGTAGGATGGGGCGGGCGACGTTCTACGAGCCCGCGAAACCCATCAGATACGGGTACGGGCGCAAGGGGATTCAGTCCAGCTTGAGCACCTTGGCCAGGATAATCTTCGGGCCTTTCATCTTCTTCACGATGATGCGCAGGCCGTCGGTTTCCAACACTTCTTCCTCTTCCGGCACCCGGTTCAGGGTTTCGTAGATCAGGCCGGCGAGGGTGTCGGCTTCGACGTGGTCGAGATCGATGCCGAGCAGGCGTTCCACCTTGAACAGCGGAGTGTCGCCGCGCACCAGCAGCTTGCCCGGCTGGTAGGCGAGCACGCCGCGTTCGGTCTTGCGGTGTTCGTCCTGGATATCGCCCACCAGGACTTCCAGCACGTCTTCCATGGTCAGGAAGCCCACGACCTTGCCGTCGGCTTCCTCGACCACGGCGAAGTGCGAACCGCCCTGGCGGAACTGCTCCAGCAGGCGCGACAGCGGCATGTGCTTGGTCACGCGCTCCAGCGGGTGGGTGAGCTCGGCGAGGTCGAAGGACTCCGGCAGGCTGTCCAGGGCCGACAGCGCCAGCAGCAGGTCCTTGATGTGCAGCACCCCGATGAACTCGCCCTTCTGGTCGTCATGCACCGGGTAGCGGCTGTATTTGTGGCGGCGAATCACGCTGAGGATGTCGCTCAGGGGCGCGTCGTGCTCGAGGAAGATCAGGTCTTCCCGTGAGTTGGCCCAATCCACCACTTCCAGTTCACCCATTTCCACGGCCGAGGCCAGCACGCGCATGTCCTGGTCGCTGGGGTCGCGGGCGCGGCTGGAGTGCAGGATCAGCTTCAGCTCGTCGCGGCTGTAGTGGTGTTCGTGGTGCGGGCCTGGCTCGCCTTGCCCTGCGATACGCAGGATGGCGTTGGCGCTGGCGTTGAGCAGCCAGATGGCCGGGTACATCAGCCAGTAGAAGAGATAGAGCGGTGCGGCGGTCCAGAGGGACAGCAGCTCCGGCTTGCGGATGGCCCAGGATTTGGGCGCCAACTCGCCGACCACGATGTGCAGGTAGGAAATGATGAAGAAGGCGGTGAAGAAGGCGATGCCGTGGACCAACTTCTCCGACTCGATGCCGACGGCGCTCAGCACCGGGCCGAGCAGGTGGGCGAAGGCCGGCTCACCGACCCAGCCGAGGCCCAGGGAGGCCAGGGTGATGCCCAGTTGGCAGGCCGACAGGTAGGCGTCCAGCTGGTTGTGTACGGTGCGCAGGATGCGGCCGCGCCAGCCGTGCTTGCCGGCGATGGATTCGACGCGAGTGGAGCGCAGCTTGACCATGGCGAACTCGGCGGCCACGAAGAAGCCGTTGAGCAGCACGAGGAAGAGGGCGAAGAGAATCAGGCCGAAATCGGCGAAGTACGTGAAGAAGTTGGAACTAGGGGAAGGGTCCATGGATGGTTTTTGCTGACGGATGACCGGCTAAGGTTGAAGGCTGCACCCCGAGTTTGCAAGTCGGGGTGCGCGGGCGATCAGGTCCGGCGAACCACCTGGGTGGCCGGGAAGTGGCAGGTGAATGTGCTGCCGTGGTTGAGCACGGAGCTGATGTCGAGACGGCCGCGATGGCGGATCAGCACGTGCTTGACGATGGCCAGGCCCAGGCCGGTGCCGCCGGTGCTGCTGTTGCGGCTGGAGTCGACCCGGTAGAAGCGCTCGGTCAGGCGCGGCAGGTGCTTGGCCTCGATGCCGATGCCGCTGTCCTGCACGCTGAGGTGCGCCGCGGTTTCGTCGCCCCACCAGCGGATGTGGATCTCGCCTTCGTCCGGGGTGTACTTCACCGCGTTGAACACCAGGTTGGAGAAGGCGCTGCGCAGTTCCGCCTCGCTGCCACGCAACCTGAAGTTGTGATCGGCTTCCAGGCTGATGCGGTGGTGGCGATTGCCGGAGAGGGCGATTGCGTCCGCCTTGATCTGCAACAGCAGCAGGTCGACCGCCACTGGCTGGTTGTCCGAGGGGTAGTCGGTGGCTTCCAGCTTGGCCAGCAGCAGCAGGTCGTTGAGCAGGTTCTGCATGCGCTTGCCCTGCTGGCTCATCTGCTGCAAGGCGCGGGTCCAGCGCGGGTTCACGTCCTCGACGTTGTCCAGCAGGGTCTCCAGGTAGCCGGCGATCACCGTCAGCGGCGTGCGCAGTTCGTGGGAGACGTTGGCGACGAAGTCCTTGCGCATCTGCTCCAGCTGGTGGAGGCGCGTGACATCGCGTACCAGCATCAAGTGCTCGCTGTTGCCGTACTGGGTGATGTGGAACTGCAGGCGCAGGCGATCATTGACCGGCGAGGGGAGGTCCAGGGGTTCGTTGTATTTGCCCTGCTCGAAGTATTCCTTGAAGCGCGGATGGCGGATCAGGTTGGTCACTGGCTGGCCACTGTCCTGGGGGGTCTTCAGACCCAGCAGGGTTTCCGCGGCACGGTTCCACCAGTCGAGGTTGCCGTCGCTGTCGAGCATCACCACGGCGTCCTTCAGGGCGGCAGTGGATTCCTGCACGCGGTCGATCACTGCTTGCAGACGGCCGCGCACGCGCTGATCGCGGCGCTGGAGGTGGTAAATGCTGTCGAACACTTCGCCCCAGAGGCCGTAACCGTCCGGTGGAGGTTCGTCCGGGTGATGCTCTTTGAGCCATTTGTACAGGCGCAGCAGCTGCGCAAGGGTCCAGCCCAGGTAGGCGCCGAGGCCGATTACCAGGGCCCAGGCGTAATAGCCCGTGACCAGGCCCGCCAGCAGGCAGGCGCCGATCAGCAGCAGCAGGCGGCGGATGACTACGCCGCGCCAGTCTTGATTCACCTATCGCGTCCTTGTGGTCGGCCCATCGGGCCCGGGTCAGCTTTTGGTGGAGAAACGATAGCCGGTGCCGCGAACGGTCTGAACCAGATTTTCGTATACCTCGCCGAGGGCCTTGCGCAGGCGGCGGATGTGCACGTCGACGGTGCGCTCCTCGACATAGACGTTGCCGCCCCAGACCTGGTCCAGCAGTTGACCACGGGTGTAGGCGCGCTCCTGGTGAGTCATGAAGAACTGCAGCAGGCGGTATTCGGTGGGACCCATCTCGGCGGGTTTGCCGTCGATGGTCACGCGGTGGCTGATGGGGTCCAGCAGCAGGCCGCCGATGGCGATGGGCGCTTCACTGTCACTCGGACCGGCACGGCGCAATACGGCCTTCAGGCGCGCCACCAGTTCACGGGGGGAGAAGGGCTTGGTGATGTAGTCGTCGGCGCCAACTTCCAGGCCCTGGATCTTGTTGTCCTCTTCACCCTTGGCGGTGAGCATGATGATCGGGATATCGCTGGTCAGGTCGTCGCGCTTCAGGCGGCGGGCCAGCTCGATGCCGGAGGTACCGGGCAGCATCCAGTCAAGGAGGATCAGATCGGGTTTGCGGTCGACGATGATGGCGTGGGCCTGCTGGGTGTTCTCAGCTTCCAGACAGTCGTAGCCGGCCATCTCGAGGGCGACGGCGATCATCTCGCGGATCGGCGCTTCGTCGTCGACTATCAGGATGTTCTTGCCAACCATGTTCAAGCCTCAGGAAAGGTCGCGTGTATGACTGATTGCGCCGCATTAGATAACGGAATTATTGCAGGGATGTGACACGGGAGCGTTAGGCACCCCCTGAGGTTTCGTTGCGGCCACGACAGCGCACCGAACGATTCCGCTACCTGCCTCGTCTAAGCTGATTGAGGCCGCCGCTATTGCGGGGCTGCCTGGAGTCTGGCACAGGACCCCATCGGCACGATGGGCGTTCGTGGCTCCTTCCGTCCTGTATTGCTGTGACCTCAAGCCGTGATCCAGCTGCCGCCAGGCTGTCGCTGTTCATTCCGAGGAGAGGTTAGAAAATGAGAAGAATTGCCCCCCGATTCGTTCCGCTGCTAGCGGGTGCCTTGCTGGGTTGGCCATTGTTGGGCCTGACGGCCGAGCCGGCGATGGAGAAGAACGGCATGCTGGTGGATCAAAACGGCATGACGCTCTACACCTACGACAAGGACGCTGACGGCAAGTCCGCCTGCAACGGCCAGTGCGCACAGAACTGGCCGCCGCTGATGGCCGACGCGGCAGCCGAGGCCGAGGGTGAGTGGAGCGTCATCAAGCGCGACGATGGCTCCATGCAGTGGGCCTATGACGGCAAGCCGGTGTACACCTTCGTCATGGACAAGAAGGCCGGTGACGTGACCGGAGACGGAAAGATGGGGGTTTGGCACATCGTCAAGCCCGAAGCTTACTAGCCGACCAGGAGAGAGGGCGCGCTGCGCCCTAGCGCAGCGCGTAGTCGGCGACGATACCGGCAAAGATTGCCAGACCCGCCCAGTGGTTGTGCAGGAAGGCCTTGAAGCAGGCCTGCGGATCGCGCGTGCGGGTGCTGTAGAACTCCCAGGCGAAGCACGCGGCCGCTGCCAGCAGGCCCAGGTAGAAACACAGCCCCAGTTCGAAGCGGTTCCCTGCCAGCACCAGGCAGAACAGTGCCAGGCCCTGCAGCGTGGCGATGATCAGGCGATCGGCGTCGCCGAAGAGGATGGCGGTGGATTTGACCCCGATCTTCAGGTCGTCCTCGCGGTCGGTCATGGCGTAGTAGGTGTCGTAGGCCACCGTCCACAGGAGGTTGGCGATGTACAGCAGCCAGGCCGCCGCCGGCAGCTCGCCGGTCTCGGCGGTGAAGGCCATGGGCATGCCCCAGGAGAAAGCCGCGCCCAGCACCACCTGCGGGTAGAAGGTGTAGCGCTTCATGAAGGGGTAACAGGCGGCCAGTGCCAGGCCGCCGAAGGACAGCCAGATGGTGGTGGCGTTGGTGAAGAGCACCAGCACGAAGCTGATGGCCACCAGGATGACGAAGAACACCAGCGCCTCACGCGGGGTGACCCGACCGCTGGCCAGGGGCCGCGCGCGGGTGCGGCTGACGTGGCCGTCGAAATTGCGGTCGGCGTAGTCGTTGATCACGCAGCCGGCGGCGCGCATCAGGTTCACGCCAAGCACGAAGATCACCAGGTTTGCCAGGCTGGGGCCGCCTTCACCGGCGATCCACAAGGCCCAGAGCGTGGGCCAGAGCAGCAGGTAGATGCCGATGGGCTTGTCCAGGCGCGTCAGCTGGATGAAGTCCATGGCGCGCGGGTGCAGGCGGTTCAGCGATTGCAACAGGGTCAGGTACACAGGCGGCTCTCCCTTGAAAGAGCCTGAATCTGATCTGCTGCGCGTCGGAATAACGGCGTTGGGAATGGCTTCAGGCTTGCTCATTTACAGCTCGTAAACTCCGCGCCTTCAGCCATTCCCGCCTTGTTCTTCTCTAGCTCGCGAGATCGTAAACAGGCTCGGCGCCGGATTATACGGCCTCGATGCCCGCCTGGCGCCACAGCGCAGGGAGGAAGATCTCCGCCACCAGGACCCCCAGTTCACCCCGCGAGAAGCACGAGCGCCGTCCCCACAGGCGATCGGCGCGCACGGCCATCGGCAGCAGGGCGGCCGGATAACGGGTGACTTCGATGGCGCCACGGTCAAAGGCGCGGTCGCTGAACAGCAGTTCGCCGAGGGAGCGGCTACCGAGTTGGTGCAGGTCCAGCCCGGAGCCTTCCAGGGCGGCACGTGCCGCCACGCTGCGGGCGAACACCCAGGCCTCGCCGTGGCCGCGCAGGTAGACCTCGCGTACCCAGCCCTGGCCGCCGGCGGGGATGCCGAGTGCCGCGCATTCGTCGGCGCGCAGGGTCTGCCAGCCCTCTTCCAGCGGCGTGACACTGAAGGCGTTGTCCGAGAGGGCAGTCAGTCGGCGGGTCAGCGATCCCTGGTCGAACAGCCAGTCGCGGACGCCGGCGGCCGGAGCGGGGTGGAGCTGGGCGGCAGTGAGCCAACGGGGCGGATGGACGAGGGC
>NZ_SCOK01000017.1:0-106646 GCF_005502555.1 Pseudomonas sp. D(2018) | reverse complement strand
AAATCCGGGCTACGATCCTTCAGCACGCACTAGGCCACTTGCCCTTCGCCCACCAGCTTCAAGCCCACGATGCCGCCGATGATCATCACCAGGCACAGCCCGCGCATCATCCCCAGTTGCTCGCCCATGAACATCGTCGCGTAGGCCACGGTGCCCAGGGTGCCGATGCCTACCCAGACGGCGTAGGCCAGCCCCAGCGGCAGATCGCGCACCGCCAGGCTCAGCAGGTAGATGCTCAGCAGCAGGAAAAAGCCGCAATAGAGGCTCGGCCAGAGCCGGGTAAAGCCATCCGTACGCGGGATGATCGACGCATACAGCACCTCGCAGAGCCCCGCCAGGATCAGGAAACCCCATCCGTTCAACCATGCCATTCTTCACCTCTCCCTCTTGCCAAACCCTAATGAAAGCGCCGACGCAATGCGTCGGCGCTTTGGGGTTGCCTTCTACTCAGAGCGCGTCTTCGCCCATCTCTCCGGTGCGTATCCGCACCACGCTCTCCAGATCCTGGACGAACAACTTGCCGTCGCCGATCTTGCCCGTGTAGGCCGCCTTGAGAATGGCGTCCATGGCGGCCTGGCACAGCGCGTCGCTGACGACCAGTTCCAGCTTGATCTTGGGCAGCAGCTCCACCACGTACTCGGCCCCCCGGTAGACTTCCGAGTGGCCTTTCTGCCGGCCGTAGCCCTTGACCTCGGTGACGGTCACGCCGTTGACGCCGGCCTCGGTCAGCGCTTCGCGCACCTCGTCCAGGCGGAAGGGTTTGATGATTGCGGTAATGAGTTTCATGGCCATGATCCTCAGCTCGAGTACTTGTAGCCGACTTCGCCGTGGGCGGAGAGGTCCAACCCGTCCACCTCAGCCTCCTCGCCTACGCGCAGCCCGCCGCACAATGCCGAAGCCACCTTGAAGGCGATCAGGCTGGTCACGGCCGAGAAGAGGATGCTGAACAGGATGGCGCCGCCGTTGACCAGCAATTGGTCCACCAGATCACGGCCTTCGGGGAAGCCCTGGCCGCCGATGGCGGTGAGGGCGAACACCGGGGTCAGCAGGCCGCCGAGGATGCCGGCCACGCCATGCACGCCGAACACGTCGAAGGCATCGTCCAGGCCGATCATCGGCTTGAGCTTGTCCACCGACCAGACGCACACCGGTCCTGCGATCAGGCCGAGCAGGATGGCGCCCATGGGGCCGACATATCCACAGGCCGGGGTGATGGCGACCAGGCCGGCAATGGCACCGGATACCGCGCCGAACAGGCTCGGACGACCACGGTGTTGCCATTCCACCAGCATCCAGCCCAGCGCACCGGCGCAGCTGGCGAGCATGGTGTTAACCATTACCAGCATGGCGAAGCCGTTGGCGGCCAGCGCGCAGCCGCCGCAGAAGCCCAGCCAGCCCACCCACAGCAGCGAGCCGCCGGTAAGGGTCATGGTCATGTTGTGCGGGGCCAGTGTCTGGGTGCCGAAACCGCGCCGGCGGCCGAGCAACCAGGCGCCCACCAGGGCGGCGATGCCGACGTTCAGGTGCACCACGTTGCCGCCGGCGAAGTCCTGCACGCCCAGGTTGAACACCCAGCCACCGCCCCAGGCCATGTGCGCCATGGGGATGTAGTTGATGGTCAGCCACACCGTCATGAACACCAGGACCGCGGCGAACTTCATGCGCTCGGCGAAGGCACCGACGATGATCGCCGGGGTGATGGCGGCGAACAGCAGCATGAACAGGAAGTACAGGTACTCGGGAATGGTGCCGACCACCGAATCCTTGGTGATGCCACTCATGAACAGCTTGTCCAGGCCGCCGATCACCGCCTGCAGCGAGCCGCCGTCGGTGAAGGTCAGGCTGTAACCGTAGATGGCGAACAGCACCGACATCAGCGAGGCGGTGCAGAACACCTGCATGAGGATCGACAGCACGTTCTTGGTCCGCGCCATGCCGCCGTAGAACAGCGCCAGGCCGGGCAGCGTCATCAGCAATACCACCAGTGAGCAGAGCGCCACGAACGCCGTGTCGCCGCTGTTGATCGCAGGTGCTGCGTCCTCCGCATTGGCGGCGAAACTGCCCAACAGAAGGGAAAGGCCGAACATACCGCGGCCCACATGTGAAAACCGGATCATTGCCTGCTGCCTCCAACCGACGGGGAAATTGGCCGGACCTCTGTCGGAAGAGCGGCCCGGCTTCGCGCCCCGAGGAAGGAGGCCGGAACTGCGCCTTTATCTTCCTGTGGGGCAACTTTGTTTCCCTACAGGCATAGCAATTGGCCTGCCAAGGTCGCAGCAAGCGCTTACATTTGTACTAAGTCGTTGAATGGGAAACGCTTTATTTCGCGGCTTGGAGAGGCAGTGGATATCGATGGCAAGTCATGGCGCATTTTCTTGGTGCGAATTTGATTTTCCTGCCAATCAATAAAGCAATGCGTTCACCAGGATGGTGCCAACCGAAAAAGAAAAAGGCCGGCCTTCGTTAACCGCCTTCGGAGTCAGTTTGTAGGATGGGTAGAGCGAAGCGAAACCCATGCGGTTGGCGCTCGGGATTGATGGGTTTCGCAGGCTCTACCCATCCTACGGCCGAACTCCTCTCCCGGAGGGAGAGGGCTGGGGTGAGGTGGATTCTTGCAACGCCTCCGGAGTCAGTAGCCCTGGCCCGGAATCCAGCTGGTGCCGGCCAGGGGCACGCGGGCCATGGCGGCGGCTTCCACGGTCAACGCCACCAGGTCTTCGGGGTCGAGGTTGTGCAGGTGGGACTTACCGCACGCCCGCGCCATGGTCTGGGCTTCCAGCACCAGCACGCGCAGGTAGTTGGCCAGGCGGCGGCCGGCTTCCACCGGGTCCAGGCGCTTGGACAGTTCCGGGTCCTGGGTGGTGATGCCGGCCGGGTCGCGGCCGTTCTGCCAGTCGTCGTAGTAACCGGCGGCGGAGCCGATTTTCTTCAGCTCGTCATCCAGGCGCGGGTGGTTGTCGCCCAGGGCGACCAGGGCGGCGGTGCCGATGGCCACGGCATCAGCGCCCAGGGCCATGGCCTTGGCCACGTCGGCACCGTTGCGGATGCCGCCGGAGACGATCAGCTGCACCTTGCGGTGCATGCCCATCTCCTGCAGGGCCTGCACGGCCTGCGGGATGGCCGGGAGAATCGGGATACCCACGTGCTCGATGAACACTTCCTGGGTGGCCGCGGTGCCGCCCTGCATGCCGTCGAGGACGATGACGTCGGCGCCGGCTTTCACCGCCAGCTTGACGTCGTAGTACGGGCGACTGGCGCCGATCTTCACGTAGATGGGTTTTTCCCAGTCGGTGATCTCGCGCAGCTCGGCAATCTTGATCGCCAGGTCATCCGGGCCGGTCCAGTCCGGGTGACGGCAGGCGCTGCGCTGGTCGACGCCGATGGGCAGGGTGCGCATGCCGGCGACGCGCTCGGTCACCTTCATGCCCAGCAGCATCCCGCCGCCGCCCGGCTTGGCGCCCTGGCCGAGGACAATCTCGATGGCGTCGGCCTTGCGCAGGTCGTCGGGGTTCATGCCGTAGCGCGACGGCAGGTACTGGTACACCAGGTGCTGCGACTGGCCGCGCTCTTCCGGGGTCATGCCGCCGTCGCCGGTGGTGGTGCTAGTGCCGGCGATGCTGGCGCCACGGCCGAGGGCTTCCTTGGCGTTGGCCGACAGCGCGCCGAAACTCATGCCGGCGATGGTCACCGGGATTTTCAGGTGGATCGGCTTCTTGGCGAAACGGGTGCCGAGCACGACGTCGGTGCCGCACTTCTCGCGGTAGCCTTCCAGCGGGTAGCGCGACACGGAAGCACCGAGCAGCAGCAGGTCGTCGAAGTGCGGCAACTTGCGCTTGGTGCCGCCGCCACGGATGTCATAGATGCCGGTTTCGGCGGCACGCTGGATTTCCTGGATGGTCAGACGGTCGAAGGTGGCGGATTCGCGCAGCACCGGAGTGTGTTTTTCGCTCATGGAATTGTCCTCGCTGCGGATCAGTACGCGGATGCGTTATCGACTTTGAAGTTGTACAGCTGGCGAGCCGAGCCGTAGCGCTTGAAGCTGGCCGGGTCTTCGGCGAAGCCAGCGCGGTTGAGCAGTTCCTGCAGTTCTTCCAGGTGCTCGGCGCGCATCTCTTTCTCGATGCAGTCCGAACCCAGCGACTTGACCGTGCCCTTCACGTAGATGCGGGTTTCGTAGAGCGAATCGCCCAGCGCATCGCCGGCATCGCCACAGACCACCAGGCGCCCGGCCTGGGCCATGAAGCAGCTCATGTGGCCGATGCTGCCGCCGACCACGATGTCGACGCCCTTCATGGAGATGCCGCAGCGCGCGCCGGCATCGCCCTCGATCACCAGCAGCCCGCCGTGGGCGGTGGCGCCGGCGGCCTGGGAGGCACTGCCCTTCACCCGCACCGAGCCGGACATCATGTTCTCCGCCACGCCAACGCCGACGTTGCCGTGCACGGTGACGCTGGCCTTCTGGTTCATGCCCGCGCAGTAGTAGCCGGCGTGGCCCTGGATATCGATGCTCACGGCCTGGTTCACGCCCACGGCCAGGTTGTGCTTGCCGTCCGGGTGGGTGACGACCCACTCGCGGTCCTGCATTTCGCCATGCAGGGACTGGTTCAGTTCACGCACCGAGGCGCTGGAAAGATCGATCGTTTTCATGTGCGTGCTCCTCAGGCGCGTTCCCAGATGTACATGGTGGCCGGCTCCGGCTCCCACACTTTGGCTTTATCGATGCCCGGCAGACTGGCCAGCGCCTGGTACTCCGAGGCCATGGCCACGTAGTCGTCGGTCTCGGCGAGGATGGCCGGCTTGCAGGCGATCGGGTCGCGGATCACCGCGAAGCCATTGCGGGTGCCGATGGCGAAGGTGAAGAAGCCGTCGAGGTCTTCCAGGGACTTGTCCAGCGCTTCCTTCAGGCTGTCGCCCTGCTGCAGGCACCAGGTCAGGTAGCCGGCGGCCACTTCGGTGTCGTTCTCGGTTTCGAAGGTGATGCCCTGGCGCTTGAGTTCCTGGCGCAGGCGGAAGTGGTTGGACAGCGAGCCGTTGTGCACCAGGCAAAGGTCGGCGCCGGTGGAGAACGGGTGGCTGCCTTCCATGGTCACCGCACTTTCGGTGGCCATGCGGGTGTGGCCGATGATGTGGCTGCCCTTCATGTTCGCGAGGCCGAAGCGCTCGGAAATTTCCTTCGGCAGGCCCATGCCCTTGAGGATCTCGATGCTCTGGCCGGCGCTCATGATGCGCACGTCGGGGGCGAGGTCAGCGAGGGCGGCGCGTACGCGCTCTTCATCGCAGTTGACCTTGAGCACCGCGGCGCTGGCGTTCTGGAACCAGTCCAGCGAGCAGCCCAGGCGGCCTTCCAGCGATCCCATCAGGTGCTTCCAGCCGTAGTCGGCCTCGATGGCCTGCAGGGTCAGCTTGACCCAGCCGTCGGCCACTTCATCACCGTAGATGGCGAAGCCGGCGCTGTCCGGACCGCGGTCGGTCATGGCTTCGAGCATGGGTTCGAACAGTTTGCCGAGCTGGCCTTCCAGCTCGGGCTTCTTCAGGTAAAGACCTACGATTCCGCACATGGCGTGTCTCCTCGGGGCAGGTAAATGGGCGACGGGCTGTCAGAAAAATTCGGTGTAGCGCTGGATCTCCCAGTCGGAGACATGGCGGCTGTACTCCACCCACTCCATGCGCTTCTGCTTGATGAATTCGTCGACGATTTCGGGGCCGAGCACCTCGCGGAACAGCGGGTCGGCTTCCAGGGCGTCGGTGGCTTCCTTGAGCGACTGCGGCAGGGTCTTGATGCCGCGCGCGGCGATCTCTTCGAGGCTCAGGTTGTAGAGGTTCTCGTTGCAGATCGTGTCCGGCTCCAGCTGACGGTCGATGCCGTCCAGGCCAGCGGCGATGATCGCGGCGGTGACCAGGTAGGGGTTGCAGCCGGCATCCGGCAGGCGGAATTCCAGGCGGCCGTAGGGCACGCGCACCATGGCCGAGCGGTTGTTGGCACCGAAGGCGATGAAGGCCGGCGCCCAGGTCGCACCGGAGAGCGAGCGCCCCACCACCAGGCGCTTGTAGGAGTTGACCGTGGGCGCGGCGAAGGCGCACAGGGCCGGGCCGTGGGCCAGCAGGCCGGCGGCGAAGTGGTAGGCCATTTTCGACAGGCCCATGCCGCTGGGATCGTTCGGGTCGTGGAAGAGGTTCTTGTTGCTGGCGCTGGCGATGGACAGGTGGAAGTGCATGCCGTTGCCGGCGCGCTTCGGGTCGGGCTTGGGCATGAAGGAGCAGATCATGCCCATGTCGTTGGCGATCTCGCCGGCGGCCATGCGGAAGAAGGTGAAGCGGTCCGCCGATTCCATGGCGTCGCTGTAGGTGTAGTTGATCTCGAACTGGCCGTTCGCGTCCTCGTGGTCGATCTGGTAGATGTCGAAGCCCACCGGTTGCAGGGCTTCGGTCAGTCGCTCGAGGAATTCGCGGGAGCGCGACAGGCCTTTGTAGTCGTAGCAGGGCTTGTCCAGGTTGTCGGTGGCGTCCACCAGTTGCAGCTTGCCGTCGGCGCCACGGCGGAACAGGCTGAATTCCGGCTCCAGGCCGGTGTTCAGGGTCCAGCCCTTGTCGGAGAGACGCTGGACCTGTTGTTGCAGCACGTAGCGGGTGTCGTACGCCCAGGGCTTGCCTTCCACATGACCGATGCACACCACCCGGCCGTAGCCCGGCTGCCAGGGCACCGGGATCAGGGTGGAGAGGTCGCCACGGGCCATGAAGTCCGGACCATGCGGTTCCATGCCCATGCCGCAGATGGCGAAACCGGCGAACCCGGCACCGTCCTCGGCCACCGCCTTGAGGCCGGAAATCGGCACGGACTTGGTCTTCGCGGCGCCGTGGATATCGACGAACTGGGCCAGCACGTACTTGATGCCGTGCTGATCGATGATGCGCTGCGTTTCAGTTGGCAACATGGGTCTTCACTCCTGGAAAAGGGCAAGGCGGTCATTGGATGGCAGGCGATCGAAGACGGGGCGGCGCACGACTGCCACCGGGGTCCGGATCGTCTGAATGAGCAGGTAGCGGTCGGGCTTTTTCATTGAATTCCACACAGGAAACTTAGTTTCCCATCAGGAATGCAAGCAGCTTGCCAATCTGGAACGCGGAGGGAGGAAGCACTCGGTTTTGCGCCGAGCTACTGTTTATATGGGAAAATCCTTTTCACTGTGGGAAAGTCCAGAGCCTTGAACCGGGGCAGGACACCCGATCTCGCACTTTCTCAGTGCGAAATATAATTTCTTGAACTGAAACCGTGCAGGACTCACCGCCCATGACCACCGAAACCCCACCGCGCCTCCGCCTGGAGCAATACCTGGGCATGCAGATCAAGCGCCAGCGCCAGGCGCAGGAACTGAAGCTGGCGGACGTGGCCCGTATCGCCGGAATCAGTCAGGGCATGTTGAGCAAGATCGAGAACGCCCAGGTCTCCACCAGCCTGGATACCCTGAGCCGCCTCTGCGACGTGTTGGGCATGCCCATGTCCAAGCTGTTCAGCCAGTACGACCAGCCGGACGGCAACGCCATCCTGGTGAAGTCCGGCGAAGGCATGGAAGTGGTGCGCCGCGGCACCGAGAAAGGCCACACCTACCACCTGCTCAACCACACCCGTGGCCCGAAGAAAAACTTCGAGGCCTACATGGTGAGCATGGATGACGCCAGCGAGGAGTTCCCCACCTTCGCCCACCCCGGCACCGAGTTCCTCCACCTGCTGGAAGGCGAACTGGTGTACCGCCACGGCAACCAGCTGTACCACATGCAGGCCGGCGACAGCCTGACCTTCGACGGCGACGTACCCCACGGCCCGGAGAAGCTGCTGCAGGTGCCGATTCGCTTGCTGTCGGTGATGAACTACGGGAGCGAGTGATCGCCGGCCAACGCGAGGTGGGCTTGGGGTTTGGGCGTTGCCGCGCGTGTTGCTTCATCAGTCCGATGAAGTTCGAGCGGCGATGTGCGAGCAGTAGCGCTTAGCGATCAGCTTCAGGACAGGCCATCACTCATTCGCTCGGGCCTTTGTCGCCCTCCTCGACCCGGAGAGTTGCAGTTCCGCTGAGCGGACCCGTTTGCTTGCGTTGAGGCTTGGCGCCGCGAGCCGGTGTTCTGGAAACAGGTTGCGGCTGCCCAAGCGGCGGCGCGTAAGTGGTCCTGGCCGCCAAGCACAGCCCCAGGCGCAGCCCGAACTTCCGCAGGATGCCGTCGATGGTATTGATGGTCGGATTACCCTTGTCCTTCTCGATCTGGTACAGGGCCTTGGTCGACAGGGCGCACATGGTAGCGAAGGTGTCCTGATCGAGACCGGTCACCTCAAGCCGCAGTCGGCGAATAGCCGTTCCCAGGGTTTCCTCCCCCATCGCGTGCCGCATCATGATGTCGTCAATGAGCCGCTTGCGCTCTTCGTTGGTGATCGTTTTCATCGAAGCCCCCATTCAGCCAGGCGCTTATCCAGATTGTTCAGCGGGATGGACGGCGCACTTCTGATTTCCGCAGGAACTTCGACCAGCAGATCCGGCAAAGCCCGAAACAGCTCAGCGGCTCCGCGCAGCCGCTCGAAGAGAATGTCCGGGCTGATCCAGTCCCCGAAGTACCCGCAGATCGCTCTCCAGTCCGGGTTTCCCAAATGCTCGGGCACCCACTTGGTCACTCGCGTGACCCCTTCCGGGTCGAGCACCATCGGGGCGAGGTCGTAGACAAATGCGGGATGCCCCCTGCTATCGACCTGGTTCCAGTTCAGCGGAAGGTTCACGCTGATGGCCGGCTCGAATAGCGTCTCCAACTGCTCGATTAAGTCGAGCAAGTAGGGCTGCTCGTAGGACACCTTGCACGGCGGCTCTTGAGCCTTCACAGGGTCGGAGACTGAAAGCACCATGGCATCGCGCCAATGGCCTTCAACGTAGGTCTGGATCGTGAGATGTCCTGGCATGGGGTGCGCAAGCTAATCGGAACTATGATGCCGAATAACGTAGTTCGCTTCTCAGCTTCCAGCAATATAGTTCCGGTTTACACTGAATCAGCACGATAAATCGGCATTAAAATACCGAATAAGCCAGCCTGCAGCGTGATGAGGTTGGCGGGCGTGGCACCGAAAAGGGCCTCGCAAGGCAGCTGCTCGCAGCGGCTGGTGCGGGAAGTTTGTTTTCGGCGGGAAGCGCTCGGGGCTGAGGTACCATGCTGAGCCGAAACCTCCGTCGAACCCTCTGGCTGCTTATGTCCTCCAACGCGCTGTACACCGACCTGTCCACCTATTACGACCTGATGTGCGCCGACATCGACTACCGGGCGCAGAGCCACAGCGTGCGCCGGCTGCACCAGATATTCGGCAATCAGGGGCGCAGGCATCTGGATCTCGCCTGTGGCACCGGGCCGCACGTGCGCCATTTCCTCGACTTCGGCTACCGCAGTGCCGGCCTGGACATCAATCAGCCAATGCTGGATATCGCCCAGCTGCGCTGCCCCGAGGCACAGTTCAGTCGGCAGGACATGGCGAGCTTCCGAGTAGACGAGCCGCTGGATCTGATCACCTGCTTCCTCTACTCGATCCACTACAACGCCGGGCTGGAGCAGTTGCGGGCGTGCCTGGCCAGCGTGCACGGCGCGCTTGAGGAGAACGGCGTGTTCTGCTTCAACACGGTGGACAAGCGGCAGATAGACAACCGCTCATTTGTGCGCCACACCGTGGAGCACGAGGGCAGCCACTTCACCTTCGGTTCCGGCTGGTACTACAGCGGCGAGGGCGAGCAGCAGGCACTGCGCCTCAGCATCGAGAAGACCACGGCGGGTGTGACCCAGACCTGGCAGGACGAACATGCCATGGTCGCCCTGAGTTTCACCGAGCTTGAGCAACTACTGCAGCCGCACTTCGAGGTGCACGTCTTCGAGCATGACTACGAACGGATTACGCCCTGGGGCGGCACGTCCGGGAATGCATTGTTCGTCTGCGTGAAGCGCTAAGAACCGGCCAGCGATCTCTTGATCGCTGGCGCAGGAACAGCTGCAAGCTGGCCAATCTGGCCGTCAGTGAATCGTCGGGAAACGCTCTTTCACCAATGCCTGAGCCTGATGGGCCAACTGGTCGAGCAGGCGGTCGCGTTTGTTCTCGGCCTCGCTCATGGCCTTCTTGCCGTGTTGCTGCACCAGGTAGGCATGGATCTGCCGCACTTCCTTGGATTGGAATATCGGGGCCAGATCCTGCACCGCCACCATGCCGTCCGAGCGGTGATCGCGGGTGTTCAGCAGCACGTGCGGCCCCTGCGCTGCCAGTACCTGAAACCCCATCGACTCGAAAGTCGGCACCTTGCTCGCCACGCAGGCCAGCTCGGCGTGGGGTCGACACTTGACCATCTGCTGCAACAAAGCCCGGGCAATACCGCGTCGGCGGTGGCTGGCCTTGACGGCCAAATAGGCCAGAGTGCAGGCCTCGGCATCGTCCTGGCTAGGCAGGTACAGGGCAAAACCCAGCACCTGGGAGGGGTCTTCATCATCCAGGGCCAGGATCAACCGCGCGGTGCTATCCAGAGCGCTGTTCATGGCCTGCAGATACAGGTGCACCTCGTAGCCAATCACGTACTGATACAACTGATAGAGCGGATTGCTAGGCGTCAGCGACACCGGGCTGATGTCGCTGAAGTAGTCCACCACCATTTGTAGAACCTGACTCTTCAGAGATTCGGGCGGCGATGTGTCCAGGTTTACAAGGGTGAACATCTGAAGCTGGCTCCGGGCGTGCCCGATCGGGGGATCGGCGCGGGCGCCCATTGTAACGCCCGTGAGCATCGAGCGTTCCCGCCGGACTCCCAATGGGCACTGAATCGCCCCTGTGCTGTCTGCCAGGCTGAATCCCCTCACACGCAATCGCGACTAGAATTTCGCTGCCGACTCCTCTGAAGCCAGGTCAGATTTCCCCATGCAACGTCAGGTCACGAGCGTAAGTTCGGTCTCCAGGATACGGGTATGACAAATCGACATGATAAAGCTGAAGCCGACGAGGATTTAGCACAGCTGGTAATAGGCCACGGACCCTGCACTTATCTAATGCTGCTCCTACTGGGCTTGATCCTCCTGTTTCCCTTTCTTGAGGAAGGTATCTTCGCCCGCACATTGCTCGGCATTCTGTTTTCAATCGTGCTGCTCTTGGGCGCTTTTGCCACCAGGCAGACTCGGTGGGGGTTCAGTCTCAAACTGGGCTTGGCGTTGCTCGGGGTTGGCCTTCAATGGGCGGCATTGTCGACTGCGAGTATCGCGATTCTTAAACTTGCCGGGGTAGCTTATGCGACGTCTCTTGCCGTCTCGTTCAGCGGAGTGCTTCGCTATATTCTCAAGCGCGGGCCAATTACAGCCGACAAGCTGCATGGCGCGCTCGCGGGCTACATCATGCTGGCCTTCATGTGGTCCTTCATCTATGCCATGGTCGAGATATCCAGCGCTGGCTCATTTGGCCCTGGACACCTCGATTTCACACAGCCCGGCACTTTTTTCAAACTGATCTATTTTAGCCTGACGACGCTCACGACCACCGGTTTCGGTGATGTTCTTCCATTGACCAATCACGCTCGCTCACTTGTGATGGTCGAAGAATTTTCAGGCGTCTTTTACGTCGGTGTTGTGATAGCGCGGCTCGCCGGTCTTTATCCGTCGAATCAGACTAAGTGACGCTCGACTTGCCTGAGCCACCTACATACACAATCACATCAGTCGGGTAATCACTGAGATCGGCAATTCATCCCACCTACTCGGATGTGAAAATCACCTTGATTCTCTCGATAGGCCAAAGATCGCTTTTCGCCGGTCTCTGCCTGTCGCGATCGGCTGGCTTGGATCGACATCAGCCATTTCAGCAACCGCCTCTCGCTTGCCCTGACCCGGCCACGGTCAATCCCGTGCCCGGGTTTGGCAGCCCGCATACGTTGGTGCGAATGCGCCGCAAGGTGCATGCGAGAAACGACGGAGGTTTCTTGCGGGCATATGCTCGCATGCAGCTTTTATAGCGGCTCTGCTCTATGGCAGGTCGCGCGGGGAGCCCTTCGGGTCTGCCGGAGTCGACGTACCGGTCTGTCAACATCGTTCGGCCTCGGTCGAGCCTGCGTCGCCATCGAAGCGGGCTCAATCGCACTTCAGCGCCGCGGGCGCCTTATCCTTTGAACCCTTTCCCCACCAGATAAACCTCCCTCGACCGTGGCCGCGACGCCTCTGGCTTGCGTATCACTACCTTCTCGAATGAGGTGCGAACGTCTTTCAGAAACTCGTCAGAGCCTTCGCCCTGAAAGACCTTGGCCACAAAGGTGCCATTGGGCTTGAGCACCTGCCGGACCATATCGAGGACGAGTTCGACCAGGTACATCGAGGACGCCTGGTCGGCGGCAGCGACGCCGCTGATGTTGGGGGCGATGTCGGAGATGATCAGATCGGGCTGGTTGCCGTCGAGCTTGTCGAGGATCTGTTGGAACACGGCATCGTCGGTAAAGTCGCCCTGGATGAAGTCGACGTTATCGAGTGGGTCCATCGGCAGGATGTCACTGGCCAGAACCCGCCCCTTCTCGCCCACGAGACGCCCGGCTACCTGCGACCAGCCACCGGGAGCCGAGCCAAGATCCATGACCAGCATGCCGGGGCGTATCAGCTTGTCCTTCTCGTTCAGCTCGATCAGCTTGTAGCTGGCACGGGAGCGCAAACCATCCTTCTGAGCCCGTTTGACGTAGGGATCGTTGACGTGTTCATCCAGCCAGCGACGGCTGCTTTTGGATCGTTTCATGATAGAGCCAACCACGGAGAATCAATGTGAGGAGCGGACCGATGCACGGGGCAGAGGGGAAGCTGTCGGACGCTGAGCGGCGGCAATTATAAGCCGATAACACTGTGCAGGTTACATTCGCAGGCAGGATCGCACAGCGCCGGCCAGCACGGCGCCTTCCGGCGAACCATCGGGCCAGGCCTGACAGGTGCTGGCGGCGGCGGGTACAATTCGCGCCTTACTCTCCCCTCTGTTGCTTCCTTTGCCGGAGTCACCGGCCAGGATTACCGCCATGATTCGCATCAACGAACTGTCCCTGCCCCTCGATCACTCCGCCGATGAGTTGCGTAACGCCATCGTCAAACGCCTGAACATCAGCGACGCCGATCTGCTGAACTTCACCGTGTTCAAGCGCAGCTACGATGCCCGCAAGAAGAACAGCGTCATTCTGTTCATCTACATCATCGATCTGGAGGCCCGCGACGAGGCGGCGATTCTGGCGCGCTTTGCCGATGACCACAACATACGTCCGGCCCCGGACACCCACTACTATCCAGTGGGACAAGCGCCGGCCGACTTGAGCGAGCGGCCGCTGGTCGTGGGCTTTGGCCCCTGTGGATTGTTCGCGGCGCTGTTGCTCGCGCAGATGGGTTTCAAACCCATCGTGCTGGAGCGCGGCAAGGATGTGCGCAGCCGCACCAAGGATACCTGGGCACTGTGGCGCAAAAAGATCCTGACCCCGGAATCCAACGTACAGTTCGGCGAGGGGGGTGCCGGTCTGTTCTCGGACGGCAAGCTCTACAGCCAGATCAAGGACCCCAAGTTCTACGCCCGCAAGGTTGTGCACGAGTTTGTCCGCGCCGGCGCTCCGGCGGAAATCATGTACGTGAGCAAGCCGCACATCGGCACCTTCCGCCTCACCGGCGTGGTGTCCACCATGCGCGAGGAGATCATCGCCCTCGGCGGCGAGGTGCGCTTTGAAAGCAAAGTCACCGATCTGCTGATCGACGATGGCCAGCTTGAAGGTGTGGTGCTGGCCAGTGGCGAAACGATCCGCAGCCGCCATGTCGTGCTAGCGCTGGGCCACAGCTCCCGCGATACCTTCCGCATGCTGCACCGGCAGGGCGTGTTCATCGAGGCCAAGCCCTTCGCCGTGGGTTTTCGCATCGAACACCCGCAGGGCATGATCGACCAGGCCCGCCTGGGCAAGTACGCCGGACATCCGGAGCTCGGCGCCGCCGACTACAAGCTGGTGCACCACGCCAAGAATGGCCGCGCCGTCTACAGCTTCTGCATGTGCCCCGGCGGCACCGTGGTGGCGGCCACTTCCGAGCCGGAACGCGTCGTGACCAACGGCATGAGCCAGTACTCGCGCAACGAACGCAATGCGAATGCCGGCATCGTCGTCGGCATCAACCCGGAGGAAGATTTCCCGGGCGGCCCACTGGCCGGCGTGGAGTTCCAGGAGCGCCTGGAATCCCGCGCCTACGAATTGGGCGGCAGCGACTACTGTGCGCCCGCGCAACTGGTGGGCGATTTCATTCGCGGCGTGCCATCGAGCGAATTTGGCGAGGTTGAACCCTCCTACAAACCCGGCGTGCGCCTGGGCGACCTTGCGCCCTCGCTACCGGCCTATGCGATCGAGGCCATCCGCGAGGCGCTGCCGGCATTTGGCAAGCAGATCCGCGGTTTTGATCGCCATGACGCCGTGCTCACCGGTATCGAAACCCGCACGTCCTCCCCGGTCCGCATCACCCGCGACAACGAGACGCTGCAAAGCCTCAACCTGCGCGGCCTGTTTCCCGCTGGCGAGGGCGCCGGTTATGCGGGGGGCATTCTGTCGGCGGGCGTGGACGGCATCAAAGTCGCCGAAGCGGTGGCCAAGTCGCTGCTGTCTCAGACCAAAGTGCAGAGCAACTGAGCGCCGCATTGATGAAACTCGACGACATCAAGAAGCTCCACCAGAAAAAATACCGGGCCGAGTTCGGCCATTTTCTGGTGGAGGGCGAACATCTGTTGCTGGAACTGCAAAAAGCGGCCTTGCAGAATCCGCTGCTACTGCGCAGTCAGCTGTATGTGACCAGCGCCTACGAGCACTGGCAAAGCCCGTTTGAAACCCATGTGATCAACGACCGCCAAATGGCGCAGATCGCCGACACCAAAACACCGCAGGGAATTATTGCGCTGGTGCCAATGCCGGCGACCGCCGCACCGGTTGCGGCCCCCGCTACTAACGAGCGCGCCATCTACCTGCATGAAATCCAGGACCCGGGCAATCTCGGCACCATCCTGCGCACACTGGCGTGGTTCGGTAACTTTCGCTGCCTGCTCAGTCCCGGCAGCGTTGATCCGTATAACCCCAAAGTCGTGCGCTCCAGCATGGGCGCCATTTTTCATGCGCCCATGGAACTGGATGTGGAACTGGATTCCTTGCGCACACGCTTTGAACGCATCGCCTGCCTGGATATGAATGGCGAGCGCTTGCAATCCGCCAGTTTCAAATCGTTCGATTGTTATCTGTTCGGCAACGAAGCGCGCGGCGTGCCCCGCGAGCAACTGCTCGCACTCAACGCCCAGCCTTTCACGATTCCCGGCTGTGGCGCCATCGAATCGCTCAACCTGGCCGCGACGGTCAATATGTGCGCGTACGAGCTGAACAGATAAGGGGTTGCGGAGCCCGGCCAGTCCCGGGCCTTTCAACGACCCGGGATAGTTCGACGCAGGATTGATGGTCGTTGCTGGGCCGGCCGCATAAGGCTGAGTGCCATCGTCGCGATGCCGTCCTAGGTTGGCACCGAGCGCAGCGAAGCCCAATGCAGCAAGGCATGCGCGCATGGCCCACCCCGCCGATGGCTATCGCCCCGCTCGACCCATCCTACGCACGGTAGCGGGGTCGGCCGGGGGCGCCGGCTTCAGCCATGTTTTCACCCGCAAAACTTTCCTCTCAAGATAAAAATTTTCCCAACAGGCTAGACCTGCACCTTCGCTTCGCCTATAAAAGCGCCACAGGAATTTTATTTTCCTGCCAGTAAAAATTCTTCATGGACGAAATCCTGTTTTACCCATGCAATTTTTCCGCCTTGCGATGAGCTGCCGCCCCCCAATCGAGGACCCGACATGCAACATGCCACCAGCCACTTCATCCTCAAGATCAGCTGCCCGGCCACGTCCGGCATCGTTGCGGCGGTGACCACCTACCTGGCGGACAAGGGTTGCTACATCAGCGAGATGTCGCAGTTCGACGACGACACCAGCGGCCGCTTCTTCATGCGCGCGGTGTTCCGCTTTAACGACCAGTACGAAGGCGACATCGATGAGGTCGAGCAGGGTTTCGACGCGGTGGCCCGGCGCTTCGAGATGGACTGGTCCCTGCACGGCACTGCCCAGCCGATGCGCGTGCTGCTGATGGTGAGCAAGTACGACCATTGCCTGTCCGACCTGCTCTATCGCCACCAGAAGGGCGAGATGGACATGCAGATCACCGCCATCGTTTCCAACCACCTCGAGCTGCGCCCGATGGCCGAGCGCGAGGGCATCCGCTTCATCTACCTGCCGGTGACCCGCGACACCAAGGCCCAGCAGGAAGCGGCGCTGATGCAGATCGTCGACGAAACGCAGACCGAGCTGGTGGTCCTGGCCCGTTACATGCAGATCCTCTCCGATGACCTGTGCAAGCAACTCTCGGGGCGCGCCATCAACATCCACCATTCCTTCCTGCCCGGCTTCAAGGGCGCCAAGCCCTATCACCAGGCCTATGAGCGCGGCGTGAAGCTGATTGGCGCCACCGCGCACTACGTCACCTCGGACCTCGACGAAGGCCCGATCATCGAGCAGGAAGTGCAGCGCGTGGACCACGCCTATCTGCCGGATGACCTTGTCGCCATCGGCCGGGATACCGAGACGGTGGCCCTCTCCAAGGCGGTGAAATACCACCTGGAGCACCGGGTCTTCCTCAATGGCGACCGCACGGTGATCTTCCGGTGAACACGCAAACCGCTCCGAAACTGATCGACGGCAAGGCCGCCGCCGCGCGCGTGCTGGCCGAGGTGGCCGAGGACGTGCGCGAGATGAAGACTCTCGGCATCGAGCCCGCGCTCGCCGTGGTGCTGGTCGGCCAGGACCCGGCCAGCCAGGTCTATGTGCGCAACAAGGTGCTGCGCGCCGAGGAATGCGGCATTCGTTCGCTGGAGCACAAGCTGCCGGCGGACACCGCCGAAGCCGACCTGCTGGCACTTATCCACAGCCTGAATGCCAACGACAGCGTGCACGGCATCCTCGTGCAACTGCCGCTGCCGGCGCACATCGACGAAACCCGCGTGCTGCAGGCCATCGACCCGCTCAAGGACGTCGACGGCTTCCACGCCGAAAACGTCGGCGGCCTCAGCCAGGGCCGCGACGTGCTCACCCCCTGCACCCCGGCCGGTTGCCTGCGCCTGTTGCAGGACACCTGCGGCGACCTCGCCGGCCAGCACGCGGTGGTCATCGGCCGCTCCAACATCGTCGGCAAGCCGATGGCCGCCCTGCTGTTGAAAGCCCATTGCTCGGTGACCGTGGTGCATTCCAGGAGCGCCAACCTGCGCGAGCTGTGCCGGCAGGCCGACATCGTCGTTGCCGCCGTCGGCCGCCCGCGCCTGGTGGATGCCGACTGGCTGAAGCCCGGCGCCGTGGTCATCGATGTGGGCATCAATCGCATCGAGGAAGACGGCCGTTCGAAGCTGGTGGGTGACGTGGACTTCGACAGCGCCCTCACCCGCGCCGCCGCCATCACCCCGGTTCCCGGTGGCGTCGGCCCCATGACCATCGCCTTCCTGATGAAGAACACCCTGGCCGCGGCGCGACTCCAGCACCCGGCACCCATCACCCAAACCCCGCTTCCGGAGGCGCCATGCCTTTCAATCTCCTGAAATACGGCCTGAGCTCCGAATACCCGGTGGAGGTGGACCTTCCGCCGCCCACCGAACTCAAGCCGTCCTATGACGTGGTCATCATCGGCGGCGGCGGCCACGGCCTGGCCATCGCCTACTACCTGTCCAAGTACCACGGCATCACCAATGTCGCGGTGCTGGAGAAGTCCTACCTCGGTGGCGGCAACACCGCGCGCAACACGGCGGTGATCCGTTCCAACTACCTCACCTCCGAGGGCGTGCGCTTCTATGCCGAGTCGGTGAAGCTGTTCCAGAACCTCTCCAACGAGTTCGACTTCAACATCATGTATTCCGAGCGCGGCCAGCTCACCCTGGCCCACACGGATGCCACGGTGCGCGCCTTCCGCCAGCGCGCCGAAGTGAACAAGCACTTTGGTGGTCGCACCGAGATGATCGACCGCCAGCAGATCCGCGAACTGGTGCCGACCCTCAACCTCGACCCCGGCCACTTGCCGGTGCTCGCCGGCCTCTGGCACATCGACGGCGCCACCGCCCGCCACGACGCCGTGGCCTGGGGCTACGCCAAGCAGGCGGCCAAGCGCGGGGTGGAAATCCACCCGCTCACCGAAGTGCAGGACCTGGTGATCGAGAACGGCCGCATCACCGCCGTGAAGACCAATCGCGGCACGGTGAAATGTGGCTGCGCGGTGCAGGCCATCGCCGGCCACAGCTCGCTGATGCTGGCCAAGGCGGGCATCCGCGCGCCGATCCACACCTACCCGTTGCAGGCGATGGTGACCCAGCCGTTCAAGCCTTTCCTCGATCCGCTGGTGAGCTCCTCTGCCCTGCACTGCTACGTGCAACAGACCAGCCGGGGCGAGATCGTCTTCGGCGGCGGCTCCGACCCCTACCCGCTGTACAACACCCGCTCCACCCTCGACCTGAAGGAAAGCCTGCTGGCCCACGCCATCGAGATGTTCCCCTTCATGGCCAACGCCAAGCTGATGCGCCAGTGGGCGGGCATCACCGACATGACCCCGGACTACAGCCCGATCATGGGCCTGTCACCGGTGCAGAACTATTACCTCGACGCCGGCTGGGGCACCTGGGGCTTCAAGTCCACGCCCATCTGCGGCAAGACCATGGCCGAGCTGGTGGCCAGCGGCGGCAAGGTGCCGGACCTGATCAAGCCCTTCGCCCTGGAGCGCTTCAGCACCTTCCAGCAGGTCAACGAAATGGGCGCCACCGCCGCCAGCCACTGACAGATTCCCCCTCGCCCTTCAGGGAGAGGGGCCGGGGGAGAGGGTTACCGACATGAAGATCATGAATTGCCCGCTGAACGGGCCCCGCAACATCAGCGAATTCACCTACGGCGGCGAGTTCAAGCAGATGCCCGATCCGGCCACCTGCACCGACGCCGAATGGGCCGACTACGTATTCAACAGCGACAACGCCGCCGGCGTGGTGCGCGAGTGGTGGATGCACAACGCCTCCAGCTACTGGTTCCTCGCCGAACGCCACACGGTCACCGACCAGATCATTCGCACCTTCGACCCGAAGGAACTCTTCACCCAGCGGGTCGAGTTCGCCCCGCACACCCAGGAGATCGCCGGATGAGCCAGCCCAGCCGCCTCCCCGCCCCCATGGGCCTGCTGATCGACCGCGACCAGCCGCTGGCCTTCGATTTCGATGGCACCGCCTACCAGGGCTTTGCCGGCGACAGCATCGCCAGCGCCCTGCTCGCCAACGGCCGCTGGCTGCTCTCGCGCTCGTTCAAATACCACCGCCCGCGTGGCCCGCTGACCATGGCCGGGCAGGACGCCAACACCCTGGTGCAACTGCCGGACGAGCCCAATGTGCTAGCCGATGCACAGGCGATTCGCTCGGGGCTCAGCGTCACCGCGCAGAACGTCAACGGCAGCCTGGACAACGACCGCGACGCCTACCTCGGCACGTTCTCGAAGTTCATGCCGGTGGGCTTCTATTACCGCTCCTTCTACAAGCCCAAGGGCATGTGGAAGGTCTGGGAACCGCTGATCCGCAAGAAGGCGGGCCTCGGCGTGCTCGACCTCAACTTCAAGCCGCAGTACTACGACAAGGCCTATCTGTTCGTGGATGTGGCCATCGTCGGCGCCGGCCCCGCTGGTCTTTCCGCCGCGCTGACCGCCGCCAATGCCGGTGCCAAGGTGCTGCTGATCGAGCAGCAGCCGGTGCTCGGTGGCTCGCTCACCTATGCCCGCTTCGATGTGGAAGGCCGCCGCGCCGAGCTGCTACGTCGCGAGCTGGTGGCTGCGGTCGAAGGCCACGCCAATATCCAGGTGCTGAAGGAGGCCACCTGCAACGCCTGGTTCACCGAGAACTACCTGCCGGTGATCCAGGGCCGCCGGATGTACAAGGTGCGGGCGAAGCAATGCATCGTCAGCGCCGGTTCCTTTGACCAACCGGTGGTGTTCCGCAACAACGACCTGCCCGGCGTGATGCTCACCAGTGCTGCCCAGCGCCTGATGAAGCTGTATGCGGTGAAGCCCGGCAAACGCGCCGTGGTGCTCACCGGCAACGACGACGGCTACCTCGCCGCCCTCGACCTCGCCGAACAGGGCGTGCAGGTGGCGGCCCTGGTGGACATGCGCCAGCAGCCCGCCGACGCCGCGCTGAAAACCGCGGTGGAAAAGCAGGGCATCCCTTGTCACCTCGGCAGCACGGTTTATGAAGCCCTGCACGAGAAGGGCATGCGCCATGTCAGCGGTGTGGATATCCGCCGCATCACTGCCCAAGGCCAGGTTGCCGAGCACGGCCTGCAACTGTCCTGCGACCTGCTGTGCATGTCCGCCGGCTACATGCCCGTCTACCAGTTGCTCTGCCAGGCGGGCGGCAAGCTGGCCTACGAGGAGCAGCGCGCCGAGTTCGCCATCAGCGGCCTGCCGGAAGGCCTGGCCATCGCCGGCTCGGTGAACGGCCGCCACAGTCTGGACAATGTGTTGCAGGATGGTGCCCAGGCCGCCGCGCACGCCAGCAAGGCCCTCGGCCTGGATGCCGGCATCGGCGAAGCCGGGTTCAATGGCGAGGCGCGGGTCAACTTCGACTGGCCGATCTTCCCCCACCCCAAAGGCAAGGATTTCGTCGACTTCGATGAAGACTTGCAGGTGCGCGACATCGTCAACGCCACGCGCCACGGCTACCGCGACGTGCAGCTGGTGAAGCGCTTCTCCACGGTCGGCATGGGCCCGTCCCAGGGTCGTCACTCGGCGCTGCCCACTGCGCGCCTGGTGGCCAAGGCCACCGGCCGCAGCATCAGCGAAACCGGCGTCACCACCGCGCGCCCGCCGTTCGAGGCAGAGAAGCTCGCCCACGTTGCCGGCCGCGCCTTCGACCCTTACCGGCAAACGCCCATGCACAGCCGTCACGTGGCGGCTGGCGCCAAGCTGATGCCAGCCGGCATCTGGCAGCGCCCGGCCTTCTATGGCAAGGCCGAGGACCGCGAACGCTGCATGCAGGAGGAAGCCCGCCACGTGCGCGAGCAGGTCGGCCTGATCGACGTCTCCACCCTGGGCGGCCTCGACGTACGCGGCCCGGACGCCGCCGAGTTGCTGGAGCGCATCTACACCCTGCCCTTCAAGAAGCAGCCGGTGGCGCGCACCCGCTATGCGCTGATGACCAACGAACACGGCGTGGTGATCGACGACGGCGTCTGCGCGCGCCTGGCCGAGAACCATTTCTACGTCACCGCCACCACCAGCGGCGTCGACCGCATCTACCAACAGATGCTCAAGTGGAACGCCCAGTGGCGCCTCAATGTGGACATCGCCAACGTCACCGCCGCCCTGGCTGCGGTGAACCTGGCCGGGCCGTTGTCGCGCAAGGTGCTGCAGAAGTTCTGCGATGATGTCGACCTGTCCGCCGAAGGCTTCCCCTACCTCGCCGTGCGCACCGGCACCGTGGCCGGCATTCCGGCGCGGCTGATGCGGGTCGGTTTCGTCGGTGAGCTGGGCTACGAGGTCCACGTACCCGCCCGCCACGGCGGCAAGCTGTGGGATGCACTGATGGCTGCCGGCACCGAGTTCGGCATCCGCCCGTTCGGCGTCGAGACCCAGCGCCTGCTGCGCCTGGAAAAGGGTCACGTGATCATCAGCCAGGACACCGACGGCATGACCCATCCGGGCGAGATCGACATGGAATGGGCGATCGGCCGCAAGAAGGCCTTCTTCGTCGGCAAGCGCTCCATCGAAATCCTCGAAGCGCAGCCACTGAAGCGCAAGCTGGTGGGCTTCACCCTGCCCAAGGGCAGCGCGCAGCCGCTGGAAGGCCACCTGGTGCTGAACGGCCCGGACATCAGCGGCAACGTCACCTCCTGCGAGTACTCCGGCACCCTCGGCCAGATCATCGGCCTGGCCTACGCGGGCGCGGACCAGGCCGAGCCGGGCTCGCTGATCCCGATCCGCGTCGAGGGTGGCCAGGTGGTCCAGGCCACCGTGGTGCAACTGCCCTTCTTCGACCCCGACAACAAGCGCCAGGAGCTCTGAGCCATGACCAGCCTCAACCCCATCGAGCGCTGCGCGCTCATCGACCTCACCGACCTGCCGCGCGTGGGCTTTCGCGGCATCGACGCCGCTGCCTTTCTCAGCGAACGCGGCTACACGCTGCCGGAGGCGCCCAACCGGGCGATGACGCAGGCTGACGGCGCACTGGTTGCGCGCCTGTCGCAGACCGAGTACCTGCTGCTGGGCAGCCTCGCCGACCGGGGCGAACGCATCGCCACCGAGGAGGCGGGCTGGCAGATCAGCGACAAGGGCAACTACCTGCTGCCGCGCCAGGACAGCCACGCCTGGCTGCAACTCTCCGGCCGCCACGTGGCGGAGGTGATGGCCAAGGTCTGCGGCGTTGACCTGCGCCCCGAAGCCTTCCCCGTGGGGGCCGTGGCGCAGACCTCGGCGGCGCGGATCAACGTCATCGTGATCAACGCCGGCACCGGCGAGCTGCCGCGATTCCACATCCTCTGCGACCGGGCATCGCTGGACTACTTCCACGGCGCCATGCTGGATGCCATGGAAGAGTTCGGCGGCCAGCCGGTGTCGTTGGAAGCCTTGCTGGCCTGAACCGTTGGGTTTCGCTGCGCTCAACACCAACCTACAGGGAGGAGCCCCGATGACCGCCATCGAAACCCCGGAACGGGAAGCCGAATACCGCGTGCCCGCCCTGCAACGCGGGCTGACCATCCTCGGCATGTTCAATGCGCGCGTGCGCAGTCTGAGCATGAACGAGATGGCCGAACGCCTGGCGGTCAGCCCCTCGGCCGTCTACCGCATCGTGCAGACGCTGGTGGACATGGGCTACCTGCAGAAGGCCGGGCGCAGCGCCTTCGAGCTGGGCCCCCAGGTGATTGCCGACGGTTTCGTCTACCTGGCCAGCCGCGACATCGTCGAAGTCGCCATGCCCTACCTCAATGAGTTGCGCGACCGGACTTCGCTGTCCTGCCACCTGAGCATCCGCGAACAGACCGAGAGCCTTTACCTCTACCGCGCCTTCGCGCCCCAGCGGCTGACGGTGAACATCCCCATCGGCACCCGCCTGCCGTGCCACAGCACCGCACTGGGCCGGGTGCTGCTGACCGCGCTGGACGAAGTCGAGCTGAGCCAGCTCTACCAGCACGTGCGCCTGGACGATTACCCACCGCCGGCGCCGCGCACCCTGCCCGAGTTGCAGCAACTGATCGGCCAGGATCGCGAGCGCGGCTGGGTATTGCACCGCTCCGACTATTCCACCGCCATCGCCACCGGCATCCGCGACCACAGCGGAAAGGTGGTCGCCGCCATCAACCTCTCCGGCCCCGATGCCGTGATGGACAGCCCCGATGCCCAGGCCACCTTCCTCCACGCCCTCGGCCAGACCCAGGCGCTGATCTCAGCGCAGCTCGGGGCTCCGGGGCTGGCCTGACGGACGCCTGCTTCTTGTGGGGGCGAATTCATTCGCCAAGGGACGCGCAGCGGCCCCAATGGTCCTCAAGGCCGAACCTGCGGTTCGGTTGGCGAATGAATTCGCCCCTACGGGATTAGTGGAATCTCGTATTACGGTATTCCACGTTTTACCTTATCCTTCGCGCCCCTTCCGCCGCGCACACGGCGCGGCGCTCCTGGCCTTTCTCCCTTTTCGAACGACCTTCCGTCGCCAATGCCGGCCCTCCCCTGGCGGCTGACTCTTGCATATTCAATATTATGGTATACCATCAGACAGCAAGAGACTTCCCAAACCAGGAGAGCCCAATGAGCTTCGAAATCCGCAAGATCGTCAGCTACGTGGAAGAGACCTTCATCGAAGGCGGCAAGGCCACCGACAAGCCGGTGACCATGGTGGGGCTGGCCGTGGTGATCAAGAACCCATGGCTCGGCCGTGGCTTCGTCGAAGACCTCAAGCCCGAGATCAAGGCCAACTGCTCCGACCTCGGCGCGATGATGGTCGAGCGCCTGACCGCTGCCATCGGCGGCGCCGCGAAGATCGAGGCCTATGGCAAGGCCGCCGTGGTCGGTGCCGACGGCGAGATCGAGCACGCGTCCGCGGTTATCCACACCCTGCGCTTCGGCAATCACTACCGCCAGGCCGTGAATGCCAAGAGCTACCTGAGCTTCACCAACAAGCGCGGCGGCCCGGGCACCTCGATCCAGATCCCGATGATGCACAAGGACGATGAGGGCCTGCGTTCCCACTACATCACCCTTGAAATGCAGATCGAAGACGCACCGCGTGCCGACGAAATCATCGTCGTGCTGGGCGCCGCCAACGGTGGCCGCCTGCACCCGCGCATCGGCAACCGCTACATCGATCTGGAAGAGCTGGCCGCCGAGCAGGCCCAGTGATCCCAAGGCCCGTGCAGGAGCGATCCATGATTCGGCTCACCGCTGAACGCACACCGGCCGGCACCAGTTATCTGGCGACCGGCCAAGGCCACCCCGTGGTACTGATCCACGGCGTCGGCCTGAACAAGGAAATGTGGGGCGGCCAGATCGTCGGCCTGGCCCCGCACTTCCAGGTCATTGCCTACGACATGCTTGGCCATGGCGCCAGTCCGCGCCCGGAAACGGGCACCGGGCTGCAGGGCTATGCCGAGCAACTGCGTGAACTGCTGGAGCACCTGAAGCTGGAGCGGGCGACCGTCATCGGCTTTTCCATGGGTGGCCTGGTGGCACGGGCCTTCGCGCTGCACTACCCGCAGCACCTGGAGGGCCTGGTGATTCTCAACAGCGTGTTCAACCGCAGCGCCGAGCAGCGCGCCGGGGTGATCGAACGCACGCGCCAGGCCGCCGAACATGGCCCGGATGCGAACGCCGAAGCGGCCCTGTCGCGCTGGTTCAGCCGCGAGTACCAGGCGGCCAACCCGGCGCAGATCGCCGCCATCCGCCAGACCCTTGCCAGCAACGATCCGCAGGGCTATCTGACTACTTATGAGCTGTTCGCCACCCAGGACATGTACCGCGTGGACGACCTGGGCAGCATCAGCGTGCCAACGCTGGTCGCCACCGGCGAACTGGACCCGGGCTCGACGCCCGAAATGGCCCGGCAACTGGCCGAGCGCATTCCCGGTGCCCAGGTGGCGGTGCTCGACGAGCAGCGGCACATGATGCCGGTGGAGTCGCCGCGTCTGGTCAACCAGGTGCTGCTGGACTTTCTCCAGCACGCGCAGACCTTACAGAACCAAGCAAAGGGGATCGTCGCATGACGCTCGCACGCTTCCAGATGTGCATCGACGGCCAGTGGGTCGATGCGCTGTCCGGCAAGACCTTCGAAAGCCTCAACCCGGCCCTGGCCGAGCCCTGGGCGGAACTGCCCGATGCCGACGAGGCGGACGTGGAGCGTGCCGTGCAGGCGGCCCAGAAGGCCTTCACGAACCCGGCCTGGCGCGGCCTTTCCGCCACTGCGCGAGGCAAGCTGCTGCGCCGCCTGGGCGATCTGATCGCCGAGAACAAGGAACACCTGGCCCAGCTGGAAAGCCGCGACAACGGCAAGCTGATCCGCGAAACCCGTGGCCAGGTCGGCTACCTGCCGGAATTCTTCCACTACACCGCGGGCCTGGCCGACAAGCTGGAAGGCGGCACCCTGCCGCTGGATAAGCCCGACCTGTTCGCCTACACGGTGCACGAGCCACTGGGCGTGGTCGCCGGGATCATTCCCTGGAACAGCCCGCTTTACCTGACCGCGATCAAGCTGGCCCCGGCCCTGGCCGCCGGCAACACCATCGTGCTGAAACCCTCCGAGCACGCCTCTGCGACCATCCTGGAACTGGCGCGCCTGGCGCTGGAAGCCGGCATCCCGGCGGGCGTGGTCAACGTGGTCACCGGCTTCGGCCCGAGCACCGGCGCGGCGCTGACCCGCCATCCGCTGGTGCGCAAGATCGCCTTCACCGGCGGCGCCGCCACCGCGCGTCATGTGGTGCGCAGCAGCGCGGAGAACTTCGCCAAGCTGTCGCTGGAACTGGGCGGCAAGTCGCCCAACATCATCTTCGCCGACGCCGACCTGGACAGCGCCATCAACGGCGCAGTGGCCGGTATCTACGCCGCCTCCGGGCAGAGCTGCGTGGCCGGTTCGCGCCTCTTGGTGCAGGACGAGATCTACGACGAGTTCGTCGAGCGCCTGGTAGCCCGCGCCCAGCGCATCCGCATTGGCAACCCGCAGGACGAGAGCAGCGAGATGGGCCCCATGGCCACCGCGCAGCAACTCGCCGTGGTCGAAGGCCTGGTCGCTGACGCCCTCGCCGAAGGCGCGCGCCTGCGCATGGGCGGCAAGCGCCCGGCAATCGACGCACAGGGCTGGTACTACGAGCCGACCCTGTTCGAGTGCGACAGCAACTCGATGAAGATCATGCAGGAAGAAGTCTTCGGCCCGGTGGCCTCGGTCATCCGCTTCAAGGACGAGGCCGAGGCGCTGGCCATCGCCAACGACTCCCAGTTCGGCCTCGCCGCCGGCATCTGGACCCGCGACCTGGGCCGCGCCCACCGCATGGCCCGCGACGTGCGCTCCGGGATCATCTGGGTCAACACCTACCGCGCGGTCTCGGCCATGGCGCCCATCGGCGGTTTCCACAACAGCGGCTACGGTCGCGAGAGCGGCATCGATTCGGTGCTGGCCTACACCGAGCTGAAAACGGTGTGGATCAACCTCTCGCAAGCACCCATGCCCGACCCCTTCGTGATGCGCTGAGAGGACATCCCCATGATCGAACCCGGCATCTACAAAGAAGTGATGGGCTCCTTCCCGTCCGGCGTCACCGTGGTCACCACCCTGGACGCCGAGGGCGACATCGTCGGCATCACTGCCAGCGCCTTCAGCGCCCTGTCCATCGACCCGGCCCTGGTGCTGTTCTGCCCCAACTATGCTTCGGACACCTACCCGATCCTGCGCGATAGCAAGCAGTTCGCCATCCACCTGCTCTGCGCCGACCAGCAGGCCGAAGCCTACGCCTTCGCCAAGAAGGGCAAGGACAAGGCCAAGGGCATCGACTGGCACCTGAGCGAGCTGGGCAACCCGCTGCTGACCAAGGCCACCGCGATCATCGAGTGCGAGCTGTGGCGCGAGTACGACGGCGGCGACCACGCGATCATCGTGGGGGCGGTGAAGAACCTGATCCTGCCCAAGGACGAGGTCACGCCGATGCTCTACCACAAGGGCAAGCTGGGCGCCTTGCCGGAGATTTCCTGAGTCACCTTCAGGGCCGCTGGTCGCCACTCTCGACAGCGGCTCTTTTTTATTCCCGTACCTGTAGGAGCGAGCCTGCTGGCGAACCTGTCCCTGGAGCCTTCGCTGAGAGGCCAGCTCCTACAGAAGAAAAGGAGTCCCCCAATGAGCAACGAGAAATACGAAAAGGGCCTGGAGATCCGTACCCAGGTGCTGGGCGAGGCCTATGTGAACAAGTCGATCCAGAACGCCGACGACTTCACCCGCCCGCTGCAGGAGCTGGTCACCGAGTACTGCTGGGGCCACGTCTGGGGCCGGGACGGCTTATCGCTGAAAGAACGCAGCATGATAAACTTGGCGATGATTTCGGCGCTCAACCGCCCCCACGAGCTGAAGCTGCATGTTCGCGGCGCCCTGCGTAACGGCCTGTCCCGCGAGCAGATCCGCGAAATCCTCCTGCAAGTCGGCATCTACTGCGGTGTGCCGGCGGCAGTGGACAGCTTCCGCATCGCCCGCGAGGCCTTCGCCGAGGCCGACGCAGAAGCTCAAGGTTGATCGCCGGCGCCACCCGATGAGGGAGCACGCGCAAGTGCTCCTTCGTTTCTCCTACGGACAGCCATAACCAGAGCGGACCACATGAAACGCTTGCCCCTAGACGACAGCTTCAAGGTCAACCGCAATCCCGTCACCCTGCGCGAGATCGTCCTCGACAAGCTGCGGGGCGCCATCCTGAACTTCCAACTGCTGCCGGGCGACCGCCTGGTGGAGCGCGACCTCTGCGACCGCCTGGGCGTCAGCCGCACGTCCGTGCGCGAGGCCCTGCGCCACCTGGAATCGGAAGGTCTGGTGGAATTTGCCGATGCCAAGGGTCCGCGCGTTGCCATCATCACCCTGGAAGACGCCTGCGACATCTACGAGCTGCGCTGCGTGCTCGAAGGCCTGATCGTCCAGCTCTTCACCCTCAACGCCAAGGCCAAGGACATCCGCGCCCTGGAGCGCGCCCTGGAGGAGAACCGCGAGGCCCTCGAACAAGGCGAGCTGCAACAGGTGCTGGAGTCCGTACAAGGTTTCTACGATGTGCTGCTGGAAGGCTCCGGCAACCACATCGCCGCGACCCAGCTGCGCCAGTTGCAGGCGCGCATCAGCTACCTGCGTGCGACCTCCGTTTCCCAGGAGAACCGTCGCGGCGCCAGCAACAAGGAAATGGAACGCATCGTCGAAGCCATCAAGAGCGGCGACCCGCTGGCCGCCCACCAGGCGTCGGTGGACCACGTGCGCGCCGCCGCAAAAGTCGCCCTGGACTACCTCAAGTCCAAGCAGGACGAGCCGGGCAAGGTCCGCGAGATCGCCAGCCCCATCGCCCTGAAAGAGCCGCGCATCGGGCGCTGATGACATGCCCTCCCCGCGCTTCTGTCCCGGTTGCGGCAGTGGCGGCCTGAGCCGCCAGTGCCCCGTCGGGGACACCCACGAAAGGCTGGTGTGCGCGGACTGCGGCTACATCCACTACGAAAACCCGAAGATCATCGCCGGCTGCATCATCGAGCAGGACGGCAAGTACCTGCTCTGCCAGCGCGCCATCCCGCCGCGCCCCGGCACCTGGACGCTCCCGGCCGGTTTCATGGAGAACGGCGAAACCACCGAGGAAGCGGCCCTGCGCGAAGTCTGGGAAGAGAGCGGCGTACGCGCCGAGATCGTCTCGCCCTACTCCATCTTCAGCGTGCCGAAGATCAGCGAGGTCTACATCATCTTCCGCGCCACCGTGCTGGAAGAAACCGGCCAGCACGGCCCGGAAACCCTGGACTACCGCTTCTTCGCCCCCGAGGACATCCCCTGGGACGCCATCTACTACCCGGCCATCCGGCAGATCCTCGAACGCTACATCGAGGAGCGCGAGGCCGGGGTGTATGGCATCTACATGGGCAACGACGATACCGGGAAGATTCACTTCATCCGGTAGCCCTCCGTTAAGCCTCAACCCCCTCCACAATGATTACCTCCGCCTTGGCCACGCCCTGGCGATATCCACAGGCTTCCTGGTATTCCGCCGAGCGGTAGCAGGCCAGGGCCTGGTCATAGGATTCGAACTCGATCACCACGCTACGCTGGGGTGTAGGGCGGCCTTCCATCGCCTCCGAACGGCCGCCACGGGCCAGCAACTTGCCGCCATATGTGGCGAAAGCGGCCGGGGCGCGGCGGGTGTATTCGCTGTAGCGTTCCGGGTCCGTCACATCGACGTGGGCGATCCAGTAAGCCTTCATGCTGACCTCTGCAGTTCCGGTTAAATTGGTATTATGGTATACCAGAAACCTTCCCTCTTGATCCAGCCAGGTGTCATGTCATGCCGTTCAACCGTATCGAAGAAATCATCGAAGACTTCCGCCAGGGCAAGATGGTCCTGCTGGTGGACGACGAGGACCGTGAGAACGAGGGCGACCTGCTGCTGGCGGCGGAAAAGTGCACCCCTGAAGCCATCAACTTCATGGCCCGTGAGGCCCGCGGCCTGATCTGCCTGACCCTGACCGACGAACACTGCGAACGCCTTGGCCTGGAGCAGATGGTGCCGGCCAATGGCAGCGCCTTCGCCACCGCCTTCACCGTCTCCATCGAAGCCGCCAGCGGCGTGACCACCGGCATCTCCGCGGCCGACCGTTCCCACACCGTGCTCACCGCCGTGGCCCCTGAGGTCACGGCAGACGACCTGGTACAGCCCGGCCATATCTTCCCGTTGCGCGCCCGCGAGGGTGGCGTACTGAACCGCGCCGGCCACACCGAAGCCGGCTGCGACCTGGCCCGCCTGGCCGGCTTCACACCGGCTTCGGTGATCGTCGAAGTGATGAACGATGACGGCAGCATGGCCCGCCGCCCTGACCTCGAAGCCTTCGCCGAAAAGCATGGCATCAAGATCGGCACCATCGCCGACCTCATCCACTACCGCCTCAGCACCGAGCACACCGTCACCCGCATTGGCGAGCACGAGCTGCCCACGGTGCATGGCACCTTCCGCCTGGTGACCTACGAGGACCGCATCGAGGGCGGCGTGCACATGGCGATGGTGATGGGGGATATCCGTCGCGACGAACCGACCCTGGTGCGGGTTCACGTGATCGATCCGTTGCGCGACCTGGTGGGCGCCGAGTACACCGGGCCGAAGAACTGGACCCTCTGGGCCGCCCTGCAAAAGGTGGCGGAAGTCGGCCACGGCGTGGTGGTGGTCCTGGCCAGCAACGAATCCTCCCAGGCCCTGCTGGAGCGCGTACCGCAGCTCACCCAGCCACGCCGACAGTTCAGCCGCTCGCAGTCGCGCATCTACTCCGAGGTGGGCACCGGCGCGCAAATCCTCCAGGACCTGGGCGTGGGCAAGCTGCGCCACCTCGGCGCCCCGCTGAAGTACGCCGGCCTCACCGGCTATGACCTGGAAGTGGTAGAGACCCTGCCGTTCGAGGGCTGAACACCACAGATACCCCTTAACCTGTAGGGGCGAATTCATTCGCCAAGCAGGCCGCAGGCCTGCCCTGCAAGGCCGATGGGGGCTGCTACGCCGTCCATGGCGAATAAACTGGCTATGTCTGCATTACGTATTGTAGGCAGCTGCATTGCCTGTAGGAGCTGGCTTGCCAGCGAATGGCGGCGTTTCGCTGGCAAGCCAGCTCCTACAAGGCTCCTGGCCCGATGGTCAATCTCTCGCAACAGCTAACGCAGACATAGCCAATAAATTCGCCCCCACACGTGCATCCCCAAGGGCTGCTGACCACGACGCCACTCGTCCCCCGTAACCCGGCTAGCGCCCTCAATGGCGATAGCCGGCAAGGCGAAGTACTTGCACAAAGCTTGGAATACCATAATATGACATTCCGTAGGCCGGAGATTTATTGCGAGTGCGCCCGCCAGGGACCAGCATGAACAAGAGCACTCGACACGGCCGCCCTTGACGGCCCCATTGGGGTCCCCTGCTCCTGATAAGCGGGTTGAAGCGAAGCCCGCTTGCGTACAAACACAACAATGAGGGCAAGCAAGATGGTGTTCAAAAAACGTGCAACCGCGGTTCTCGCCGCAGCCTTCCTGGCCGCGACCGGTAACGTCGCCATCGCCGCCGACAACATCAGCTTCGTGAGCTGGGGCGGTACTACCCAGGATGCGCAGAAACAGGCCTGGGCCGAGCCCTTCAGCGAAGCCAGCGGCATTCGCGTGGTGCAGGACGGCCCGACCGACTACGGCAAGCTCAAAGCCATGGTCGAGAGCGGCAACGTGCAGTGGGACGTGGTGGACGTCGAGGCTGACTTCGCCCTGCGTGCCGCCGCCGAAGGCCTGCTGGAACCCCTGGACTTCGGCGTGATCCAGCGCGACAAGATCGACCCGCGCTTCGTGTCCGACCACGGCGTCGGCTCCTTCTTCTTCTCCTTCGTGCTCGGCTACAACCAGGGCAAGGTCGGCGCCAACGCCCCGCAGGACTGGACCGCCCTGTTCGACACCGCCAAGTACCCGGGCAAGCGCGCCCTCTACAAGTGGCCGAGCCCCGGCGTGCTGGAACTGGCCCTGCTGGCTGACGGCGTAGCCGCCGACAAGCTCTACCCGCTGGACCTGGACCGCGCCTTCAAGAAGCTCGACACCATCAAGCAAGACATCGTCTGGTGGGGCGGCGGCGCCCAGTCCCAGCAACTGCTGGCCTCCGGCGAAGCCACCCTCGGCCAGTTCTGGAACGGCCGCGTCTATGCCCTGCAGCAGGATGGCGCGCCGGTTGGCGTGAGCTGGAAGCAGAATCTGGTCATGGCCGATTTCCTGGTCATCCCCAAAGGCGCCAAGAACAAGGACGCGGCCATGAAGTTCCTGGCCAACGCCAGCAGTGCCAAGGGCCAGGCCGACTTCGCCAACCTCACGGCCTACGCCCCGGTGAACGTCGACAGCGTCGGTCAGATCAACGGCGAACTCGCCCCCAACCTCCCCACTGCCTACGCTAAAGATCAGATCACCCTCGACTACGCGTACTGGGCCAAGAACGGCCCGGCAATCGCCGCGCGGTGGAACGAATGGCTGGTCAAGTGAAGATGGCTGCCATCCAGCCCAACCCGCCGGCCAAGGCCACCGGAAGCGCAGCCCGCGCTTCCGGCAGCCCCCAGCCCAAGGCTGCGTCGATGAATCAAGTCAACGAGACCACCCTGCGCTGGCGCGGTGCCCGCAACCTGATCCCGGCCCTGCTGTTTCTCGGCCTGTTCTTCCTCGCGCCGCTGATCGGCCTGCTGCTGCGCGGCGTGCTCGAACCCACGCCGGGGCTGGGCAACTACGAGCAACTGTTCGCCAACTCGGCCTATGCCCGCGTGCTGTTCAACACCTTCGCCGTCGGCGGCCTGGTGACCCTGATCAGCCTGCTGCTGGGCTTCCCCCTGGCCTGGGTGATCACCCTGGTGCCGCGTGGTTGGGGCCGCTGGCTGCTGAACATCGTGCTGCTGTCGATGTGGACCAGCCTGCTGGCACGCACCTACTCCTGGCTGGTGCTGCTGCAGGCCTCGGGCGTGATCAACAAGATGCTGATGGCGCTGGGCATCATCGACCAGCCGCTGGAAATGGTGCACAACCTCACCGGTGTGGTGATCGGCATGAGCTACATCATGATTCCGTTCATCGTGCTGCCGCTGCAGGCCACCATGTCGGCCATCGACCCGATGGTGCTGCAGGCCGGCTCCATCTGTGGTGCCAGCCCCTGGACCAACTTCTTCAAGGTGTTCCTGCCGCTGTGCCGTCCGGGGCTGTTCTCCGGTGGCCTGATGGTCTTCGTCATGTCGCTGGGTTACTACGTCACACCGGCCCTGCTGGGTGGCGCGCAGAACATGATGCTGCCGGAGTTCATCGTCCAGCAGGTGCAGTCCTTCCTCAACTGGGGCCTGGCCAGCGCCGCCGCCGCGCTGCTGATCGCCATCACCCTGGCTCTGTTCTACGTCTACCTGAAGCTGCAGCCGGAATCGCCGGTGGCTTCGAGTACTGCGAGGTAAGCCATGCTGCTGTCACCCAACGCCATGGGCCTGCGCCTGCGCATCGGCCTCTACCTCACCACCGGGACGATTGCGGCCTTCCTGCTGCTGCCGATCCTGTTCATCGTGCTGCTGTCGTTCGGCTCGTCCCAATGGCTGGTGTTCCCGCCGCCGGGCTGGACGCTGAAGTGGTACGAGCAGTTCTTCTCCAACGCCGAGTGGATGGAGTCGGCCCTGGCCAGTCTCAAGGTCGCCGTGCTGACCACGATCTGCTCCGTGGCCCTGGGCTTGCCCACCGCCTTCGCCCTGGTGCGCGGCAAGTTCCCCGGCCGCGAGTTTCTCTACGGCCTGTTCACCCTGCCGATGATCGTGCCGCTGGTGATCATCGCGGTGGCCGTGTACGCGCTGTTCCTCAAGCTGGGCTACACCGGAACGCTGTTTTCCTTCGTGGTCAGCCACGTGATCGTCGCCCTGCCCTTCACCATCATCTCGATCATCAACTCGCTGAAGCTGTTCGATCAGTCCATCGAGGATGCCGCGGTGATCTGCGGCGCCACGCGGCTGCAAGCGGTGTACAAGGTGACCTTCCCGGCGATCCGCCCCGGCATGATGGCCGGCGCCCTGTTCGCCTTCCTGGTCTCCTGGGATGAAGTGGTGCTGAGCGTGATGATGGCCAGCCCGACCCTGCAGACCCTGCCCGTGAAAATGTGGACTACCCTGCGCCAGGACCTGACTCCGGTGATCGCCGTCGCCTCGACGCTGCTGATCGGCCTGTCCGTCCTGGTCATGGTGATCGCCGCCGTGCTGCGCCGGCGCAACCCTGCAAGCGCCTGAGCGCCGAGGTAAAGAAAATGAGTGCCGTTATCCAAGACACCCGCGAAAACAAGACCCTGGTCAGCCTGCGCAACCTGAACAAGCACTACGGCGACTTCGCCGCCGTGGACAACATCTCCCTGGACATCCAGGACGGGGAATTCCTCACCTTCCTCGGCTCCAGTGGCTCGGGCAAGAGCACCACGCTGTCGATGCTGGCCGGCTTCGAGACGCCCAGCTCCGGCGAAATCCTGGTGGACGGCAAGTCCCTGGTGAACGTGCCGCCGCACAAGCGCGACATCGGCATGGTGTTCCAGCGCTACTCGTTGTTCCCGCACCTGAATGTGCGCGACAACATCGGCTTCCCGCTGGACATCCGCAAGCAGGCCGCCGGCGAACGCGAGCGCCGCGTGGAAGCCATGCTCAAGCTGGTGCAACTGGAGCAATTCGCCCAGCGCCGTCCCGCCCAGCTTTCCGGTGGCCAGCAGCAGCGTGTCGCCATCGCCCGTGCGCTGGTGTACGAACCGCGCATCCTGCTGATGGACGAACCCCTGGGCGCGCTGGACAAGAAGTTGCGCGAAGACCTGCAGGATGAGCTGCGCCACCTGCACCGTCGCCTCGGCATCACCATCGTCTACGTCACCCACGACCAGGAAGAAGCCATGCGCCTATCCCAGCGCATCGCCATCTTCAGCCACGGCAAGATCGTCGGCCTGGGCAGCGGTTACGACCTCTACCAGAGCCCGCCGAACGCTTTCGTCGCCTCCTTCCTCGGCAATTCCAACTTCCTCAAGGTGAAGGCCCAGGGCAACGCCGGCGCCAGTTTCGAAGGTCAGTCGCTGTCAATGCGTCCCACCGCCGGCCTGCACAACGGCCAGGACCTGATCCTGATGGTGCGTCCGGAAAAGGCCCAGGTGCTGAGCCCGGAACAGGCGGCCAGCGAGCCATTGGCCGCCGGTTGGAACCAGATCCAGGCCAAGGTGGCGGAAACCGTGTTCCTCGGCGAAAGCCTGACCTGCAGCGTGATCACCGCAGGCGGCACCAGCCTGACCTTGAAGGAACTCTCCGGCACCACCGCGCCCCTGCAACCGGGCGCAACGGTGATGGTGCGCTGGGCCGCGGCGGATGCCTGCGTCTACACCGAGTGGAAGGAAAGCGACCTGGCCAAGGGCGCCGGGGCGCATTGAAGAAACAGGCACCAGGGACGGTTAACGCCCTTTAATCCCACACCGGTGTGTGGAAGCGCGCCGCGTTGTGGGCGGAAGAGCGCACGGTCGCCTCAGCACGCCACCCGCTCATTAGCCCGGGTCATCTCCTCCACCAGGAAATCGATGAAGGCCCGTGTCTTCTGTGGCAGGCGGCGCGCCGAGGGGTAGACGGCGTTGATGCTGATGGGCGGTGCCTGCCATTCGCAGAGCACCGCCACCAGTCGCCCCGCCGCCAGGGCCTCGTCGACGATGAAGCTCGGCAGCAGGGCGATACCCATGCCGGCCTCCGCGACCTGGGCGAGGAAGTCGCCGTTGTTGGCCTGCAGTGGACCGTTCAATTGCACGCGGCGGGTTTCCTCGCCGTTGCTGAGCGCCAGGCTGACACCGCTCTGCAGGTAGCCGTACCCGAGGAAGGCATGGCTGGCGAGTTCCTCCGGCAACTGCGGCACGCCGGCCCGTTCCAGGTAGGCCGGTGAAGCCACCAGGTAACGCGGTGCCGGCGCAATGGTGCGGGCGACCATGGAGGAGTCCGCCAGGCTGGCGATGCGGATGGTCACATCGAAGCCGCCGCGCACCGGGTCTACCTGCTGGTCGCTGAGCACCAGTTGCAGTTCGATCTGCGGATGCCGTTCATGGAAGAGCGGGATCAGCGGTCCCAGCTTGCGCAGCCCGAAGGACATGGGCGCATTCACCCGCAACACCCCTCGCAGCTCCCCCACCCCATCGCGCGCACGTTGCTCGGCCTCGTCCAGGGCTGCCAGCAGGTCCCGCGCCGACTCGAAGTATTCCGCACCCGCCTCCGTCAGATGCAGGCTGCGCGTCGTGCGCACCAGCAACTGCACACCGATCGCCTCCTCCAGCGCCTGCACCTGCTTGCTCACGGTGGAGCGCGGTACGTCCAACGCCCGCGCCGCCGCCGCAAAGCCGTTGCTGCGCACGGTTTCGACAAAGGCGCGCATGCACTCGACCCTGTCCATCAGTGTCTCCAATTCAGAATCAATGAAGTTCAATTATGCCTAATTGTTTCCCTTAATGGGCGCGATCAGAATTCATCCCACGTCGGAACCAAACAGCCTCACGAACGAGGCACCGGCCAGGAAGCAATCAGACAACCCACGCTCCAGGAGAAATGCCATGTCCATCCGCGAACTGCTGAACCCGACCAATTCCGCACTGATCCTGATCGACCACCAGCCGCAAATGGCCTTTGGCGTGCAGTCCATCGACCGCCAGCAACTGAAGAACAACACCGTGGCCCTGGCCAAGAGCGCCAAGATCTTCAACGTGCCGACCATCCTCACCAGCGTCGAAACCGAAAGCTTCAGCGGCTACATCTGGCCAGAACTGCTGGGCGTGTTCCCGGGCCAGCAGCCCATCGAACGCACCTCGATGAACTCCTGGGAAGACGACAAGTTCGTCGCCGCCGTGAAGGCAACCGGCCGCAAGAAACTGATCATGGCCGCCCTCTGGACTGAAGTCTGCCTGACCTTCCCCGCCCTGGAAGCCATCGAAGCCGGCTACGAGGTCTACATTGTCACCGACGCTTCCGGCGGCACCTCCAAGGAAGCCCATGACATGTCGGTGCAACGCATGATCCAGGCCGGCGCCATTCCGGTGACCTGGCAGCAGGTCCTGCTCGAGTACCAGCGCGACTGGTCGAAGAAGGAAACCTACGACGCCGTGATCGGCCTGGTGCAAGAGCACAGCGGCGCCTACGGCATGGGCGTGGACTACGCCTACACCCTGGTGCACAAGGCGCCCCAGCGCCAAGTGAACTAAGCCCCGGCAGGCCGGAGGCGCCCAGCGCGTCCGGCCTTCTTCATCGCCTTGCACGGAGCACCTCACCATGACCACCGACGACATCGTCACCCTGCTGATCCGCCATCGGGTCAAGGAAGGCCGGGAACAGGAATACGAAGGCTGGCTGCGCCGCATCATCGGCATCGCCCAGGGCTACCCCGGCCACCTCGGTATCGACGTGGTGCGGGATCGGAAAGACGGCCTGCATCTGTTCACCTGCGTCCTGCGCTTCGCCAGTACCGCTCAACTCCAGGCCTGGCTGGATTCCACCGACCGTAGCAGCCTGATCGAGGAGGTCAGCCACCTGCTGGCCGATGGCGACCAGGTGGAGATCAACCCCGAGCGCGAATTCTGGTTTACCCCGGAAAACGCCGACGCGCCGCAACCGCCGCGCTGGAAGCAGGCCTGCGTGACCTTCCTGGTGATCCTGCCGCTGGCCCTGCTGGTGCCGCTGCTCTGGCAGCCGTTGTTCAAACTGCAGCCCTGGTTGGCCGGCTACGTCGCTAGCAACGTGGTGATCACGGCCAGCATCGTGCTTCTGGTGGTCTACTTCTTCATGCCTCCGGTGACGCGTTTCTTCGCCGGCTGGTTGAACCAACGCTGACATCGGGAGGGTTGCATGGGCGAGTGAACATCCACGTTCGTAGAACGTGGACTTGCCGATGGCCCCCTCGGATGCAGCCGGGCTAATGACGTGTAGGAGCGAGCCTGCTCGCGAAATATCCTGCTCGGACTGTTCGCGAGCAAGCTCGCTCCTACAGACAATCCGACTTCATCCTGTAAATCAGGCATTTCGATCGTCACAGGCAGAGCCGATGACTCATGACCACGCCATAAGGACGTGGTTTCCCACGTTCGAATGAATTCGCCCCACAGGAAGAGCCGTTCGCACCCCACAGCCTCACCTGATCCCACTCTCCTTGAACGCCTCCGCCAAGAAGTCGATCAGGGTCCGCACCGAGGGCAACAGCCCACGCCGGGACGGAAACGCGGCATGCACGATGCCGGTCCTGGGTACCCAGTCCGGGGTCACCTCTATCAGTTTGCCGCTGGCCAGCCCATCCCGTGCCACCACCCAGGGAATATGCACCACGCCCACCCCCGCCTCGGCTGCCTGGCGCAGCACCAGCAGGTCATCCGTAACCAGCCGGGGATGATGGCGCACGGCGGCGCTCGCCCCGTCCGGGCCGTCCAGTTGCCAGGTGTACTCGCGCAATGCAGCGCCCCAATGCAGGCTCGGCAGGCCGGCCAGATCCGCTGGCACCAACTGCTGCGGCAGGCCTTCCAGCAGGGTCGGAGCGGCCACCAGACACTGGGTGCTATTGGCCAGCACCTTCATCACCAGATCGGTGTCGTCCAGAGGCGGGAAGCGCACCCGCAGGGCGATGTCGATGCCTTCCTGGATCAGGTCCACCTGGCGGTTGGTGCTCTCGATATGCAACTCCACCAACGGGTACTCCACCATGAAGCGCGTCAGCATCGGCCCCACCCAGAAGTCCAGCAGCGCCGTGGGGCAGCTGATCCGCACCACGCCCTGGGGTTCGGAGCGGTTGCGCTCGATCACCTCGGCGGCGCCTTCCGCTTCCACCATCATCGCCACGCAATGGCGGTAATACTCCTGGCCGATCTCGGTGACCGAGAAATGCCGTGTCGAGCGCTGGATCAACCGCACGCCCAGTCGCTCTTCAAGGTTGGCGATACGCCGGCTCAGCTTGGACTTGGGCATGTCCAGCGCCCGCCCGGCCGGGGCAAAACCGCCGTATTCCACCACCTGGGCGAAGTAGTAGAGGTCGTTGAGGTCTTCCACCAGCGTTCTCCAAATAGGACTCTGAGAGCAATTTAGCCCGACTACCGGAGTCAGTGTTGCAGTTTCAAGATGTGCCCCATGCACGTCAGGAGGCACACCATGAAAAAGATCCGTGGCATCTACACCAGCCCCAGGCCCCATTGGGTGGGTGACGGTTTTCCGGTTCGCACGCTGTTTTCCTACGACAGCCTGGGCAAGCACATCAGCCCGTTCCTGCTGCTGGACTACGCCGGTCCCGCCGAGTTCGCCCCAGCTGATCGTCCACGCGGCGTCGGCCAGCATCCGCACCGGGGTTTCGAGACCGTGACCATCGTCTACCGGGGCGAACTGGAACACCGGGACTCCACCGGTGCCGGCGGACTGATCGGCCCCGGCGACGTGCAGTGGATGACGGCGGCCTCGGGCATCCTCCACGAGGAGTTCCACTCCGAAGCCTTCACCCGCAGTGGCGGCACCCTGGAAATGGTCCAGCTCTGGGTCAACCTGCCGGCCCGCGACAAGCTGGCAGCCCCCGGCTACCAGACCCTCCTCGACGCTGAAATTCCCCACCTGCCATTACCCGACGCTGCCGGCAGCCTGCGCCTGATTGCCGGCGAGTTCTCCGGCAAGCGCGGGCCGGCACGCACCTTCACGGAAATGGATGTCTGGGACATCCGCCTGAACCGTGGCAGGCCGGTCAACCTGGGCCTCCGGCCCGGCCGCAACACTGCCCTGGTGGTGCTGCGCGGCGCCCTGCTGGTGAACGGCGAAGAATTGGTGCGCGAAGGGCAACTGGCGCTGTTCGAACCCGCCGGCGACGAACTGCTGCTGGAGGCCAACGACCAGGCCCTGGTACTGCTGCTTTCCGGCGAGCCCATCGACGAGCCGATCGTCGGTTACGGCCCCTTCGTGATGAACAGCGAAAGCGAGATTCGCCAAGCGATCCAGGACTTCCAGAGCGGCCGTTTCGGCCACATGGACGACTGACGGTCACACACCGGGCCGGGCGCTTGCCTAGTCTGGACAATCCCCCACGACGGAAACGTGGGCCGGCGGGCAACCGCTTCGGCCAGGACGGCCATCACCCTGAAAAAGAGGTAAGACGCCATGAGCAACTTCGCCCAAGTCGCCAACTTCAATGGACAGATTCCGAGAATCGACCCCGATGATGCCGCGATGCTGCTGATCGACCATCAGAGTGGGCTGTTCCAGACGGTCAAGGACATGCCCATGACCGAGCTGCGGGCCAATGCCATCACCCTGGCGAAGGTCGCCACCCTGGCCAGGATGCCAGTCATCACCACCGCTTCGGTGCCCCAGGGCCCGAACGGCCCCTTGATCCCGGAGATCCACGAAGCCGCGCCCCACGCCCAGTACGTGGCGCGCAAGGGCGAGATCAACGCCTGGGACAATCCCGAGTTCGTCGCCGCCGTAGAGAAAACCGGCCGCAAGACCCTGATCATTGCCGGCACCATCACCAGCGTATGCATGGCCTTCCCCAGCATCAGCGCGGTGAACGCCGGCTACCGAGTGTTCGCTGTCATCGACGCGTCAGGGACCTACTCGAAGATGGCCCAGGAGATCACCCTGGCGCGCGTCGTCCAGGCCGGTGTGGTGCCGATGGACACCGCGGCCGTCTGCTCCGAAGTGCAACGAACCTGGAACCGTCCGGATGCGGCCCAGTGGGCCGAAGCCTACAGCCATGTATTCCCGCACTACCAACTGCTGATCGAGAGCTACATGAAGGCTCAGCAGGTGGCCAAGGACAACGAAGTGCTGGATTCGCAACGCTGACCCCCGCTGTCCACCTCTCGAAGGCGGACGACCAATCGAAGCAAGGAGAACCACCATGTCTTTCCAATACAAACGCCTGGACAAGAACGACGCCGCAGTACTGCTGGTCGATCATCAGACCGGCCTGCTCTCGCTGGTACGGGACATCGATCCCGACAAGTTCAAGAACAACGTGCTGGCCCTGGGCGACCTGGCCAAGTACTTCAAGCTGCCGACTATCCTCACTACCAGTTTCGAGACCGGCCCCAACGGCCCGCTGGTGCCTGAGCTGAAAGAGCAGTTCCCCGATGCGCCCTACATCGCCCGCCCCGGCAACATCAATGCCTGGGACAACGAAGACTTCGTCAAGGCGGTGAAGGCCACCGGCAAGAAGCAGCTGATCATCGCCGGGGTGGTGACCGAGGTCTGCGTGGCCTTCCCGGCATTGTCGGCCCTTGAAGAAGGCTTCGACGTATTCGTCGTCGCCGACGCGTCCGGCACCTTCAACGAAGTCACCCGTGACGCTGCCTGGCGCCGAATGGAAGCTGCCGGGGCGCAATTGATGACCTGGTTCGGCGTGGCCTGCGAGCTGCACCGCGACTGGCGCAACGACATCGAAGGCCTCGGTACCCTGTTCTCCAACCACATTCCCGACTATCGCAACCTGATCACCAGCTACAGCACCCTCACCGCCAAGTGAGCCATACAGGGGCCGCGTCGTATCGGCGCGGTTCCCTGCCCGGATGCACGCCCCTGCTCTAAGATGTCGCCCCCCACGAGCACCACACAAAGGAGTGACACATGCCCCACGACGGCAACCTGCTGCAGGTCGCAGTGATTTTCCTGGTCGCAGCCGTCCTCACGGTGCCCCTGGCCAAGCGCTTGCAACTGGGAGCCGTACTGGGTTACCTCGCCGCCGGGGTGCTGATCGGCCCGTCCGCACTGGGTCTGATCAGCGACACGGAAAGCGTTGCCCGCCTCTCCGAACTGGGCGTGGTGTTGCTGCTCTTCATCATCGGCCTGGAACTCTCGCCACGGCGCCTCTGGGTCATGCGCCACTCGGTATTCGGTATCGGGCTTGCCCAGGTGCTGCTGACCAGCCTCGCCATCGGCGCCGTCGCCTGGCTGGGCTTCGCCCAATCGCTGAACACCGCCGCGGTGCTGGGCCTTGGCCTGGCGCTGTCATCCACAGCCTTCGGCCTGCAGATACTCGCCGAGCGCAAGGAACTGACCAGCCCCCACGGCCGCCTGGCCTTCGCCATCCTGCTGTTCCAGGACATCGCCGCCATCCCGCTGATCGCCCTGCTTCCGGTCATCAGTGGCGCCGGCGAGCTGGAGGCCGATCGCGACACGCTGGTCCACCTGCTCCAGGTCGTGGGCAGCGTGGGGGCGGTCATCGTCGGCGGCCGCTACCTGCTGCGGCCGGTGTTTCGCATCGTCGCCAAGACCAATCTGCAGGAAGTCTCCACTGCCACCGCGCTGCTGGTGGTCATCGGAACTGCCTGGCTGATGGAACTGACGGGCGTCTCCATGGCCCTCGGCGCTTTCATCGCCGGCTTGCTGCTGGCGGACTCGGAATACCGCCACGAGCTGGAATCCCAGATCGAACCGTTCAAGGGCCTGCTGCTGGGCCTGTTCTTCATCAGTGTGGGCATGACCGCCGACCTCAGCCTGTTGCTGAACCAGCCACTGGTAGTGATCGGCCTGACCCTGCTGCTGGTGCTGATCAAGCTGCCGCTGCTGTTCCTGGTCGGCCGTCTTGGCGGCGGGCTGGATAACGCCCACGCACTGCGCCTGGGCATCGTTCTCGCGGCCGGCGGCGAATTCGCCTTCGTGGTGTTCAAGCTGGCCTTCGAGCAGAACCTGCTGGATAACCACCTGCACAACCTGCTGGTGCTCGCCATCACCCTCTCCATGGCCATCACCCCGCTGCTGGTGCTGACCCTGTTCCGCCTGTTCAAGACCAGGCCGGCGCCGGTGACCGTACCGGAGGAATACACCCGCATCGACAACGACGCGCCGCGCGTGGTGGTCGCCGGCATGGGTCGCATGGGCCAGATCATCGCGCGGATGCTGCGCGCCCAGCGGGTGCCCTATGTGGCGCTGGACACCAACGTGGAAATGATCGAGTACGGTCGTAGCCTGGGCCGCATGCCCATCTACTACGGCGACCCGCTGCGCCCGGAAATCCTTCGCGCGGCCAAGGTGGACAAGGCCGAATTCTTCATCGTCGCCACCGATGATCCGGACACCAACCTCAAGACCACCGAGCTGGTGAAACGCCTCTACCCGCACATCAAGGTCATCGCCCGCGCGCGCAACCGCCAGCACGTCCATCGCCTGCTGGACCTCGGTGCCGTGCCAGTGCGCGAAACCTTCCACTCCGCCCTGGAAATGAGCCGCCAGGCGCTGCTCGGCATGGGCCTCGACGAGGATCAAGCCAATGCCCGCATCCGCCGCTTCCAGCGCCACGACGAAGAAGTGCTGGCCGCCCAGCACCTGGTCTACGACGACGAGGCCGCCGTGATCCAGACCGCCCGCGAGGCCCGTGCCGAGCTGGAACACCTGTTCGACGCCGACCTGATCGAAGACAAAGGGGTGAAGTAACCGCAGAAAGCCGTCGATTGCGCGAGTTCTTCGTAGGATGCGGTGGAGCACAGCGATACCCATCACTCCCATTTGGCCAATATGAAGGACGCTGGAGGAAAGTCGCCCGTGAGCAATACTCAGTCGCTGGACCGTGACTACCTCTAGCCAAAAAGGCGGCAATCATCATGAACAGGGACCCGATCAGCTCAACGGCAGACGTGGAAGAAGGCGCTGCCTCCCGGTTGATCGACGCGAGAATCAGGGAGCTGGATGATTGGCGGGGCGAGATGCTCGCCCGGGTCAGAACGCTCATCAGGCAGGCCGACCCCGACGTGGTCGAGGAATGGAAGTGGCGAGGGGTTCCGGTGTGGTCGCACGCCGGCATCATCTGCACCGGGGAGACGTACAAGCACGTCGTGAAACTGACCTTCGCCAAGGGCGCGTCGCTGGCGGACCCTTCAGCCCTCTTCAACGCCAGCCTCGACGGCAACACCCGCCGCGCCATCGATATCCATGAAGGCGACAGCCTCGATGAAAAGGCACTGGCGGCGCTGATTCACGCCGCCGTGGCACTCAACACGGCCAGTTCCCAGAAAAAGAAGCAAGCCAGACCCGCCGGATAAGCAACGCTCCGAGAAGTCTCAGCCGGCCCGGTTACTCATATGCCGCCGGTATTGTCGTGCGCGGTGCAGGGTCTTCCACTGCTCCTGCAGCAATGCCCGCAGGGGGGAGGCGTTCGGGTCCGGCTGGTTGCCGCGCGCCAGGCGCTGCATCTGGAGTTTCACCAGGGACATGTAGGCCAGCGCAGCGAAGGCCTTGCGCTTCCAGCGGATCGGCGGCAGCTCGGCGCTGGCCAGGGCCTGGCCCGCTTGCCAGAGCCGCGGCAGGGCCGGGTTGACCGCCAGTGCAGTGGCGATGCCAGCCATGGCCACGCCGCCGGCCAGCACCTGTTCCACCACCGGCAGGCGACGGATTCCGCCGGTGACCATCACCGGCACGGTCGCTATTGCAGCGATCTCCTGGGCGAACTCCAGGAAGTAGGCTTCGCGGGCCAGGGTGCGGCCATCGCGGGCATCGCCCTGCATGGCCGGCGCCTCGTAGCTGCCACCGGAGAGCTCCACCAGGTCCACCGACAGCTCGCTGAGCCAGAGCACCACCTGGCGCGCATCGCTCGGCTCGAAGCCGCCGCGCTGGAAGTCTGCCGAGTTCAGCTTCACCGCCACGCAGAAGCCCGGCGATACCGCTGCGCGCACAGCCTTCACCACCTCCAGCAACAAGCGCGCACGGTTCTCGATGGAGCCGCCCCAGCGGTCCTCGCGGCGGTTGCTCAGGGGCGAGAGGAACTGGCTCAGCAGGTAGCCGTGGGCGGCATGCACTTGCACCCCGCTGAAGCCGGCCTGTTCGGCCAGCGCTGCGGTGCGGGCGAAGCGCTGGATCAGCGCGGCAATCTCCGCTTCATCCAGCGCCTTGGGCACCGGGAACAGCTTCGACAGCCCCCCCATGTCCAACGCCACGGCAGAGGGCGCCACGGTGGGCTGGCCGAGGTTGGCCTGCATCTGCCGGCCGGGGTGGTTGATCTGCATCCAGAACTGCGCCCCTTGCGCCCGGCCGATGCGTGCCCATTCGCGGAAGCGCTCCAGCCGCTGCCCCTCCTCCAGCACCACGCCGCCGGGGCCGGTCATGGCGCGGGCGTCCACCATCACGTTGCCGGTCAGCAGCAGCCCGGCGCCCCCCTCGGCCCAGGCGCGGTAGAGGCGCAACAACTGGTCGGACGGGGTCTGGTCCTGATTGGCGAGGTTTTCCTCCATCGCCGCCTTGGCGATGCGGTTCGGAATGACGGCGCCATTGGGCAACTGCAGGGACTGGAAGGGCGACATGGAGGCTCTCCGGAAAGGTGGGGCGCCGTGCGTCGGTTTGTGGATAACCGGGCGAAGGCGGGACTATGTCGCGGCAAAGCCTAAGGTTAAAGTCAACTTTAAAGTCAATAGGGGAGCCCCATTCAATGAAGATCGGCGAACTCGCCCGGCGCAGTGGCCTGGCCACCTCGCGCATCCGCTTCTACGAAGCCAGCGGCCTGATCAGCGCCCGGCGCCTGGGCAACGGCTATCGCGACTATTCCGAGCAGACACTGCACGCGCTGGAGATCATCGCCTGTGGACAACAGGCTGGCTTCAGCCTGGAGGAAATGCGCAACCTCATGCCCGACCCCACCCAGCGCACCAGCAACCACGCCCTGCTGCTGGAAAGTCTTCAGCGCAAGGTCAGCGAGATCGACGCGATGCAGCAACGCCTGGCGCAGAACCGCGCGCGGCTGCTGGAAATCATCGCCGGCATCGAAGGCAAACCCGAAGGCATGGCCTGCGAGGAAAACGCCCAGCGCATGCTGGCCGGGTGGCGGGACGGCGCGAACGGGGCTGAACGCTAGTGCGCGCCGGCTTGACGCGGGTTGGACCGCGTCGGGTCGAAAGCCGACTGGCGCCACCCCAGTGCCTCCAGATGCTCCGTGGTCTGTGCCACGCCCATCTTCCCTATCCTGCCTCGGCCACGGTCACGTAACATCCGCTGCACGCGAGGTGGCGCTGGTAGCACAGCGTTCACCCCAGCCGCTGGCCTTTTCAACCTACGGCCTATTTTTGCCTTGAGCCAAAGCCTTGAGCGGCCCCATTGCGCTGTGCTCCGTCATGACGGATGTCTCCAGCCTTGAGGCGATTGATATCTCAATCAGCTACGAATCCATGCGGCAAATCATCATGCAGTCCCAGCATTCCTGCCTGGTGGTGCTCGATGGCACATCGGCTGGTTCTCCCCGTGGTTACATCTTGAAAAAACAACTGGCCATTGAGCTGTTGACCGGAAATCGTCCCAACCTTGAACGTCTGATTGTGTTCGGGCCTTCTTTTGCCGCGGATGTCAGCCTTGCTGAAGCGGCTAGCGGCCTTGCCGCCAGCGACGCTCATCTGGGTTCTGTCCTCAGCGAGGGTCGGCTGATCGGCATAGTCACCCCGAGCGATGTTGAAAATGCTCTGGCGAAGTCCCAGATATCCGAGCCTGCGAATCGGCCAGCTGACAAGCCTTAGAGTGTTCCTAGACTCACCTTTTCAGTCTCGGCCTTACCCTGGTTCGCCAGGCCCCTTAAATAACAGCGCCGGATCATCCGGCCATGATCTGAGCAGATCGCTTGGGTTTATTTCGACAGCACCCCGATAAAGGTGCGAAGGAGACAGGTGGTGGAAATCTTTGCGTTGGCCTTGCTGATTGTCCTGAATGGCGCGTTCGCCATGTCGGAAATCGCACTGGTTGCGGCCAGGCGGGCCAGGCTGATGAAGTTGGCAGCAGATGGAGACTCGTCGGCAGCGGTGGCCCTTAAGCTGGGCGAGGATCCTACTCAGTTCCTGTCCACCATCCAGATTGGCATCACCTCCATCGGTATCCTCAACGGTATCGTGGGTGAGGCGGTGCTGGCGGAGCCGTTATCGAAATGGCTGCAGTCAGTGGGAGTCCCTGAAACGACTGCTGCCATTGGCGCTACCGCTGGCGTGGTTATCGTCATCACGTATTTCTCCATTGTGATCGGCGAATTGGTGCCCAAGCGCATCGGCCAGCTCAACCCAGAGGCCATCGCGCGCATGGTGGCCCGCCCCATGGTGACGTTGTCCTTCCTTACCAGGCCCTTCGTGCTCCTGCTGTCCTGGTCGACCCATACCATCCTGCGCATCATGGGCGTGCGGCAGGTCAACAACTCGGGGGTCACCGAAGAAGAAATCCACGCCATGCTGGAAGAGGGGTCGGAGTCCGGCGTGATTGAGCAACATCAGCATGAAATGGTCCGCAATGTGTTTCGCCTGGACGACCGTCAACTGGGGTCCCTGATGATTCCCCGCTCGGACCTGGTGTTTGTCGATATCCGTAAATCGCCCGAGGAAAACCTTCGGCTGATGATCGAGTCGGAGCACTCGCGTTTTCCGGTCTGCGACGGCAGCCTGGACAACCTGCTCGGCGTCATTCATACGAAACAGGCCCTGGCGCAATTGGCCCAGGGGCAGGCACCGGACTTCACCGAGCATCTCCAGTCCTGCGTCTTCGTTCCGGAAACCTTGACCGGCCTGGAGTTGTTGGAGCAGTTCCGAGGCAACAGCATGCAGATGGCCTTCGTCATCGACGAGTACGGTGAGTTGGAAGGCATTGTCACCTTGCAGGATTTGCTCGAGGCGGTAACCGGTGAGTTCACACCGAACAACGCCGAGGACGCATGGGCGGTCCAGCGGCACGACGGTTCCTGGTTGCTCGATGGCGCCATTCCAATCCCGGAGTTGAAGGATCGTCTGTCCTTGAAAACCGTCCCCGAGGAAGCGCGCAATCGTTACCACACGGTCAGTGGGATGTTCATGCTGCTGCTCGGTCGGGTTCCGTCGACAGGGGAGCGCGTTCAATGGGGCGGATGGATGTTCGAGGTTGTGGACATGGATGGAAAACGCATCGACAAGATCCTTGCGACGCCCGTTGAGGAAGATTCAGGGGAATCGGCTGAGGGTCCTAACGCTTCCGGCAGTGAGCCTGGCGAGCGCGATAGCAGGGATTCGAACTCCTAGGCGACCTTGTGAATGCAGTGGGGGGGCGAGAGTCCCCCGACTGCATAGCGTCCTGCGAGCGCGCGAGGTACCGTCTTTCTTCTGGGCGACCCTACCGTGCGCACGCCAGGCAATCTGATCTCGTCACTGAGTATGTTATGTTGTAACAACTTCATACTGAGACTCTCACCATGCGTCATCTTCCCTCCCTTTTGGTCGCCGCCTCGATGGCATTCACCTTTGCCCCGTCTGCCGGGGCGGAGGTTCGTGTCCTGACCAGTATCAAGCCACTCCAGTTGATTGCCGCCGCCGTCCAGGATGGCGTCGGCACGCCTGAGGTACTGCTACCGCCTGGCGCTTCGCCACACCATTTCACCTTGCGGCCGTCCGATATTCGCCGGGTGCGGGAAGCAGATCTGCTGTACTGGATCGGGCCAGATCTGGAGAGCTTCCTGCCGCGGGTGCTTGAGGGGCGGAGCGACCCCAGTTTGGCTGTGCAGAACATCGACGGTCTGCACCTGCGTCACTTCGGCGAGGAGCACCGGCATGAGGATGGACATGCCGAAGAGCATGAAGATGACGAATCCACTGATGGCGAAGCAGAGGGCGAGCATGACGATCTGCATCGCCCTGGCGCGCTGGACGCCCATCTTTGGCTGGACCCAGGTAATGCACGTTTGATCGCTGCGCGTATGGCGAGCGATCTGGCGGCTGCCGACCCGGAGAACGCCGCCCGGTACCAGGCAAATCACAAGGCGTTCGACCAGCGTCTTTCTGCCGTGGACGCAAAGCTCAAGGCGCGCCTCAAGCCGTTGTCCGGCAAGCCCTTCTTTGTCTTCCATGAGGCCTTCGACTACTTCGAAGAGGCCTACGGTTTGAAGCATGCAGGGGTCTTTGCGGTCAGTGCTGACGTGCAGCCGGGGGCCAGGAAAGTGGCCAACATGCGTGAGCGTCTGGAGTCCGCCGGACCGAGTTGTGTGTTCAGTGAGCCGCCGATGCAGCCACGCTTGGCACAGACCTTGAGCGAGGGGTTACCTGTTCGGATGGCGCTGCTGGATGCGCTCGGATTTGACCTCAAGGTCGAGGCGGATGGCTATGAGCGTCTGCTGATGTCGTTGGGTAACGATCTAGCCAACTGCCTCGAGCAGTTGTAACGCTGTTTGAACAGCTCAACTCGGACGTGACAACAAGTAAAGAGACCGGCCCCTTGCGGGGCCGGTCCTGTTTTCAGATCACGCGCTTGATGCTGATGTAATCGCCCTGGGTACGCAGGGTGACGGTCACCGGCTTGTTGGTGCGGTTGCGCCAGAACCAGCCGTGCTTGCCGTCGAAGGCGGCTTCCAGCACGCCGGAGTCTTCCGGAGTGGCGCGGCCCTTGCCATAGCCGTGGTAGAAGTCGCGCGGGGCGTTGTAGGGGTCGCCATGGGTGTCGTAGTTCACCACGCTGCCGTTGGCGGTCCACAGGTAGTTCACTTTGGCGCCCTCCTTCATCTCCAGCTTGATCTCGGCCCCCTGGTTCGGCTTCAGGGTGATGCTCATCTCATGCTGTTGGCCAGCCACTTGCGGCTGAGGCGCGGCCGGTGCTTGGGCGGGAGCAGCTTCAACAACCGGGGCGGGAGCCGGGGCGGACTGGACTGGGGCCGCAGCAGGCGCGGGCGCCGGGGCGGCAGCAGCCACGACCGGAGCAGCTGCAGGGGCTTGAGAGTTCGGGGCAGCGGCTTCGTCAGCGACGGCCTCCTCGGCCAGTTGCAGCTTGATCTCGCCCATCTGGGTCAGGCCAAGCGCTCGGCCGACGCCGGTGGGGTCGATGGCGTATTCCGAAGGCATGACCACGGTAACCAGCAGCACACCGGCGGTGATCAGCGCAATCACGGTGGAACGCAGCAGCTGAGCCGAAGACGGGAGTTCGTTGAGGGTCGGGAGCTTGGTATTGAACATGGTGAGAATTCCTTACTGAGAGACGATGAGACCGGTGAACTGGTAGCCCATGAGCAGGAAGCCTGCGCTCATCATGGCGACGTTGGCGGTATAGGCATGGCGCCAGAAGCTGGCGGTGCGTCGCCAGTAACCCATCAGAATAAGAATGGTGCCGAGGGCCAGGAGTTGGCCGATCTCGACGCCGACGTTGAAGGCGATCAGGTTGGCGATCAGGCCGTCTGGGGAAATCTCGAATTCCTGGATCTTGGTAGCCAGGCCGAAGCCGTGGAGCAGGCCGAAGATCAGCGTTGCTGCGCGGGTATCGGGTTGGTAGCCGAACCAACGCTGGAAGGCGCCGAGGTTATCCAGGGCCTTGTAGACCACCGAGAAGCCGATGATTGCATCGATGACGTAGGCGCTGATGCTGATGTTGCTGAGCACGCCGAACAGTAGGGTGACCGAGTGGCCGACCGCGAACAGAGTGACGTAGAGCCCTACGTCCTTCATGCGGTAGAGGAAAAAGATCACGCCGAAGAGGAACAGCAGGTGATCGTAACCGGTGATCATGTGCTTGGCGCCCATGTAGATGAAGGGCAGCAGAAGCACACCGGTACTTTCCTGGATGAAGCCCTTGTCGCCTTCTGGTACGCCATGGGCCAGCGCGTCGGGCATGACCGCGAACAGGAGGGCGATTGCCAGCAAGGGCAGGAGCAGCGGCCGACGCAGGCGCGCGACGACGGCACCCACTCCGCTCTGGAATTGCGAATGCATTGAGATAGTCCTGGTTGTGATGGTCGGGGCTGCGTAGCGGCAGCGTTCAGAGCACAAGCCGGGAGCGCGGGGGCCTTTCGATCAGGAATATCGGTGCGTTGGGCATGGGCAACTGCGGCAATGCAGCGGGAAAACTGCGATCAGGCTGAGCCGGAAGATCCAGCCGCGCGTTGAGGTGTGGGGTCTCGTGCAAGTGATCAGCGGTGTAGGGAGCGTGAAAGTGATCACTGCACGTCCGGCAGCCCTGCGGTTCCAGATCGTCGTGCGAATGGGGCTGCATCGCCTCTGAGACGGGCGGTTTTGAGCTGGACAGCAACGCAGAAGCGTGCCCCACCCAGGCCATGAACATGGCCAGGAGCAGCGCTAATACCACGTGCGTTCTGACAGCGTTGCCTAGCATTTCCGATCTTCAAGCCCCGAAAGATGACCGCCTGCGCGCTTGATAGCATCCCCCCCAGGGGGATAGGATGCAACGATCCATATCGTTGCACGGGGCTCTTGCGATGAGCAAGCACGAACACGGTCATCAGCACCAAAGTCATAGCGAAATCATCAAAAGGTTGAAGCGGGCAGAAGGCCATCTGCGCAGCATCGTCACCATGATCGAGGATGGCCGGGCCTGCGTGGATATCGCGCAGCAGCTGCATGCCGTAGAGAAGGCCGTCTGCCAGGCCAAGCGTACGCTGATCCAGGACCACATCGATCACTGCCTGGAGCACACCGTGGGTGCGCTGACCAACGGTGAGCGCGCCCCGCTTGAAGAGTTCAAGCAGATCACCAAATACCTCTAGGCCCGCCATGTCCAGTTTCGCCGAACTGCTGCAACAGGGCACGGCTCACGCCTGGCTCTACTTCCCCAGCGCCATTCTCCTGGGAGCCTTGCACGGACTGGAGCCGGGCCATTCGAAGACCATGATGGCGGCCTTCATCGTCGCCATTCGCGGCACCGTGAAGCAGGCTGTCCTGCTTGGGCTCGCCGCGACCGTTTCACACTCTGCTGTGGTTTGGCTGGTCGCTGTGGGTGGTATGTACCTGGGCCAGAACCTGGACGCCGAAACCACCGAACCGTACTTCCAGCTCGCATCTGCGCTGATCATCGTGGTCATCGCGCTCTGGATGCTCTGGCGCACCTGGCGTGGCGAGCAGATGTGGCGTTTCGAGCAGGACGATGACCATCACCACGACCACCATCATGACGAAACCCGGCGTATCGACACGGGCCATGGGCGTGTTGAACTCGCGATTTTCGAGGACGGGGCGCCGCCGCGCTGGCGAATTAGCGTGCTCAGTGGCCACGCCTGGGCGGCGGGAGAAGTGACCTTGCAGACCACCCGCCCGGACGGTCGCATGCGTCGCTTTGCGTTCGCCGATCGGGGCGGCTACCTGGAGTCCGTGGATGAGGTTCCGGAGCCCCATGAGTTCAGCGCGCGGCTCAGCCTGGGCCATGGCAACCATTCCCACGATTACGACCTGGACTTCCGCGAGCATGGCCACGATCACGCGCATGCCGAACTGGAGGGGCTGGAGCTGTCGCTGGACGGCTATCAGGATGCCCACGAACGGGCCCACGCCAACGATATCCGCAAGCGCTTCGCCAACCGCAATGTGACGACCGGGCAAATCATTCTGTTCGGCCTGACGGGAGGGCTGATCCCCTGTCCGGCAGCGATCACCGTGCTGCTGCTCTGCCTGCAAGTGAAAGAAGTCGCCCTTGGCGCCGCGCTGGTGTTGTGTTTCAGCATTGGCCTTGCCCTTACCCTGGTCAGCGTGGGAGCGGCAGCGGCCATCGGCGCTCGGCGGGCCTCCAATCGCTGGCCCTGGCTGGGAGCGGTGGCGCGACGAGCGCCCTATCTGTCCAGCCTGCTGATCATCGGCGTGGGTATCTACATGGGCATCCACGGCTGGATCGGGCTGAATGCCCCGCACGGATAAACGATGGCGGATGAGCAGGTACCCTCCCCTTCATCGATCCGAAACGGCAGCCTGGACCTCATAAAGTGGCTGGCAATGCTGACGATGGTGATGGATCACCTGCGTTACATATGGCCGGAGGCCAATGGCCTGTATGTGCCCGGGCGAATTGCCTTTCCTTTCTTCTGCCTGGCCATTGCCGCCAACGTGGAGCGATCCCGGGTTGGTGATGTGTTCACCGCCGGGAATGCCCGCTATCTAGTCTGGCTGCTGCTTTTCGCGGCGCTGTCCGAAGTGCCTTACCGCAGCTATTTCTACGGAACCACGTCACTCAACGTGCTGCCGACGCTGTTACTGGGACTGGTGATTGCCTGGGGCGTCCATCATCAGACGCGCGAGGCCTACACAATGGCGCTGGTCGCAGCTGCGCTAGCGTTCGTCCTCGATGGCCCGTTGATGTACGGCTTTATCGGTGCGCTGGTGCCCGCTGCATTGCTGGTAGCGATCAGACAGCCCGGGCTGCTGTGGCTGCTGCCGGCGGCACTGTGTGTGCTGATGAACGTGCGTGACCACCTGCTGAGTGGAGTGGCCAGCTACCAGCTCTATCCGATCCTGGTGCTAGCCACTGCGTTCGTCGCGCCCTTGTTCGGCCTGTGGTTGCTGCGGCAATCCACGAAATTCAACGTGTGGCCGGTGCGACGTTGGGGCTACCTCTTTTACCCAGTACACCTGGTCATTCTGCAGGTGGTGCGCATCGCTACCTTGTAGGGGCGGTCGCTACGGTTGCACCTGTTCTGGGTCCGGCTCAGCAACCTTGAAGCAGAGGCAGACACGGGTGCCTTCGTTCTCGCGACTGGTCAGACTGGCTCGCCCCCCAAAGCGCTCCATGATCTGTTTCACCATGATCAAGCCAATCCCCAACCCACCTTGCTTGGTGGTGTAGAAGGACTTGAAAGCCATCGCTTCCTGCTGACGCGACATGCCTTGGCCGGTGTCGCTGATGTTCATGTAGAGCCACCGACCTGTAACGTCCGCTTCGATACTGACCTTGAGCTTGCCGCCCTTTTGCATCGCCTCGATGGCATTGGCGACGACGCTGTTCAGCACCTGGGAGAGCAGCATGTGGTGGCTGACCACCTTGGGTGGAGAATCATTGCTCATCTCAACCTGGATGTTCGCCTTCGCCAGTTGCGCTGCAAAATGCTCCAGGGTTTCTTTCATGATTTCGACCGGCTCAACCTTTTGCGACTCACCGTGCAGGGGGCGCAGGCAGAGAAGGAGCTCACGAACCCAGGTGGACATGCGATCAACCTGGCTGATGATGTCGCGCACGCACTTCTGTAAATCCGGGCCATCCAGCTCCTGGGCCAGTTCGGCGCTGGAGCGGATCGAGGCCAGGGGGTTGCGCAGGCTATGGGCAACAGCCGACGACATTTCCCCAAGGCCCACATAAGTCCGGTTGGCTACCAGCTGGTTCTGCTGCGAGGCCAGCAGCCGCGAGGCACGCCGCACAATCCAGAACAAGCCGAAGTAGATCAGCAGGCCACCGACTGCGGTCGCCAGCCAGATCATCCTGTAGCCTCGGTTCACCCGCTCGATCAGGTCCACGGGCTCCTTGTAGATCTCGACCATGGACAGAACCTTGCCTCGTCCATCGGTCAGCGGGATGTAGTTCTCGATGAAGAAGTTCTTGGGCGGCCGCAGGAACTGCTGCTCGACGCGCTTTTCCCCGACCTCGGTGTATTCGGCTGAAACTTCGGTCGCCGAACTGAAGGCCTTCTCCATTTCTTCGTCACCCTCGACACGCTGGCCGATCAGGGCGGGATTGGTCGACCAGACGACAACGTGGTCAGGGGAGTAAATGGTGGCCAGCAAGGCGTCCGGCAAGTGGGAAAGGTGTTCGAGAAACTCGGAACGGGCGCGTTCCCGTCGGTGTCGCTCGTCCTCCGACAGTTCAGCGGCGTCCTGGAGAAGCAGCAGCTCGCCCATGTCCATGCCTGGCAGACGGTGATGCCGGACTTCGCCAGCGGCGAGGGTCTGGATGAACTGCGCAGTCAGGAGGGCGTCCCGCGCCAGGCTCTCATTGACCACGAAGCGCGTGGCGATGAGCCCGAGCCCCACGGCGACAGAGCTGATGATCACCAGACTGATGATCGAGAACCAGCGGAGCAGGTTGAACGACTCGGTAGGCGCGATGGCATCCGTATCACGCTCCCATATGTATTTCCCCCAGACAGTCGCCAGTTGCATGAGTGGCCCTCCCTAGTGTTTTTCGATCCTGTATAGCAGCAGTGGAGACAGGGCCATTTGCGGCCCCGTCAGCGCTGCGCCAGGTGGTCGAGTTCAGGGAATGATTGGAGACCAGTCGGACGAGCGGCCCCGATTACCATGCCCATTGAATCATCGCCCTTCGAGCCGGGCTGGCCGCCTCACATCTGGGGCGGCCAGTTATGGGCTTCGGCCTGGCAGTCCTTGCACCAGGCATAGAGCGCGTCGTAGATCACCAGGCCGTGAGCCAGCATCTCGTGGTCATCGGCGAAGTTGTGCGAGAGCCCCAGCGAGATGGCATAGAGGCCCGCCGATTGAGGGGTGAGATCGAGTCGCGACGTGTCGGCGCCGCGCACGATGGCTGCCAGCTTTCGCAAGGCAGGATCAACCAGGGCGTACTTCTTCAGGAAGGCATCGAAGCTGCATAACTCGCCGTCGTGGCTGAGTTCGACATTGGGTATGTCGTAGGGGGCCGCATCCTGCTCGGCAGCCACACGCAGTACCTCGGAAGCCGGCACATAGAGAAACTCCGGCTGCGGATCGATGAAACGCTGGATGAGCCAGGGGCAAGCGATACGGTCGATCTTCGGACGTTCACGGGTAACCCATTTCATGGAGCACCTCCCGCCTGCGTCTACAGGCTCCGGGTGGGCCGGCCGGCGTCACGCCAGCCGGAAAAACCATCGATCAGGTAGCGCGCATCGAGCCCCATGGCGTCCAGCGTGGCGGCGATACCCTGGCTGATTTCGTGGCCATGGGCGCAATAGAGCACCACGGGCCTGTCCCGTGGTACCGAATCCTTCCAGGTAAACACCGACTCGGGATCGAGCCAGCGCGCGTCAGGAATGGCCGCCGCGTCAGCCGCACGTACCGCTTCGCGGCGCACATCCAGCAGGGTGAATTTGCGTCCTGCCGCTTGCCACTCCATCAATTCGCAACTCGTGATCCGGCTCATTTCACACCTCTCAGGTACGCAACAGGTGCACCAGCAACCCCACCAGGGCACAGGCCAGCAGCACCGGGATGACGCCTCGCTTGAATCGGAACAGGGCAATCGCCGCTGCCACGGCGATCAGCGCCGACGGCCAATCGAAGCGACCGTCGAAGCCTTGTGGCCAGAGCACGTGGTAGCCGAAGAAGAGGGCCAGGTTGAGGACCACCCCCACCACCGCGGCGGTGATGCCGGTGAGCGGGGCAGTGAATTTCAGCTCGCCATGGGTGGATTCCACCAGCGGGCCGCCCGCGAGGATGAACAGGAATGACGGCAGGAACGTGAACCAGGTGACCAGGGTGGCGGCCACGGCGCCGGCCAGAAAGGCCTGGTCGGCGCCGAACATCGGATTCACGTAGGCGCCCACGAAGCCGACGAAGGCAACGACCATGATCAACGGACCCGGCGTGGTTTCCCCCAGCGCCAGGCCGTCGATCATTTGCGTCGGGGTGAGCCAGCCGTAGTGGCCCACCGCGCCTTGATAGACATAGGGCAACACCGCGTAGGCGCCACCGAAGGTAAGCAGCGCCGCCTTGGTGAAGAACCAGCCCATCTGGGTGAGCGTGCCGTGCCAACCGAAGACCGCCGTCAGCAGGCCCATGGGCAGCAGCCAGAGCACGCCGCCGATGACCGCCAGTGCCAGCAAACGAGGCCAGCGAAAGCGCGCATGCTCGGGCGTGGGCGTGTCGTCATCGATCAGCGCCGGCCCATAGGTGGCTTTCGCCGCAGCATGGCCACCGCCCAGCGCGAACTTGTCCGGGAAGAGGCGTCCACCCACGTAGCCGATCAGTGCCGCGCCCAGCACGATCAGGGGAAACGGAACATTCAGGGCGAAAATGGCGATGAAGGACGCCGCGGCGATACCCCACAACCAATTGTTCTTCAAGGCGCGCGAGCCAATGCGGTGGGCGGCCTGGACCACGATGGCGGTGACCGCCGGCTTGATGCCGTAGAACAATCCGGCTACCACCGGCACCTCACCAAAGGCGATGTAGACCCAGGACAGCGCGATGAGGATGAACAGCGACGGCAATACGAAGAGCGCGCCGGCAATGACACCTCCCCAGGTACGGTGCATCAGCCAGCCGATATAGGTCGCGAGCTGCTGGGCCTCAGGTCCCGGCAGCAACATGCAGTAGTTCAGGGCATGGAGAAAACGCCGCTCGCTGATCCAGCGCCTCCGTTCCACCAGCTCCTGGTGCATGATCGAAATCTGCCCGGCGGGCCCGCCGAAGCTGATGAAACCGAGCTTGAGCCAGAACAGGAAGGCCTGGAAGAGGCCTACATGACGGGCACCGGATGGCGACTGTTCGTCGGCGCGCATGGTGTTTTCACTCATCGTTTTTCTCTTCATTGGCAAAGGCAGTCAGCAGGCCATCGAAAATGGCGCTGGCGGCGGTCAGGAGCTGATCATCATCCGAGATGCTTTCCCGCAGGCCGGCCAGAACCCGCTCGATGCCCGCCGCCTCCAGCGGCTGAACACCGCCTACGTCCAGGTAGTGCACCAGGGCGGCGACTTTCCCCAGGGACGGTGCGTTCAGCTCGAAGCTGGCTTGCAGGGTCTCGAAGGTGACGCGGTTGCCGACGTGGCTGAAGGTGGCGCCATCGAAATCGAAACCGAGGGCATCCGCCGGGCAATCATGGGGTGAGTCCAGCCAGAGGATTCGAGCGCCGTCGTCGATGTAACGACGGATGAGCCAGGCGCTGGCCAGACGGTCGACCCACGGACGCTTTCGCGTGGCCCAGAGGCGGCCCTGGTAGTCCTGCCGCCTGAGAACGGGGATGGGCTGGTCATGGCTACAGGGCTCATCTGCCGACAGGGCACGGCTCAGGGCGGTTTCCAGGCCTTGCAGTGCCACGTCGACATCCTGACCGGCTCGACCCGGGAAAAAGTCGATGGCTGCAAGCTGGGTGAAGGACTTGCGCAGCTTGCGGATCTGCCTGGTAGAGGCCAGCGCATTCTCGGCTGTCAGCTGGCCGCGACAGACCTCGATCTCGGCGCGCAGCGCCGCATAGTCCTCGGCGCGATCGAACAGCGGGATGAAGCGCTCGCCCTGGGGATCATGGATGGGCAGCAGGTAGGCCGTGCCCTGGATCGAAAGGATGTCGCGCTCGATGGCGGCCAGCGCCGTGCGGCAGACATCGCTGTCTGGCAGCAGATACACCCCGTCTCGGAGCACCGCAGCACCACAGGCCTTCAGCGCCCGCCAGGCGCGCATGCGCGCAGTGGCATTGGCAGTGGGGAGGGTGAGGACGAGCGAGAGCCAATCTTTCATGTAGGATATCTAACAAAATTTGTCTCTTGCTCTACATTATTCCTTATCCAGGCTCAGGAAAAGCCCCGCCCGTCGAAGAGGCCTCGGCCACTCAGGGCGATTTCGTGTGGCTGTAGATGCCCGCCCTGCCCGAAAGACCAAGCAACGCGGGATGAGTCGCGTCGGCGGCGAATGCCTTTGGCGGACAGGCAGCGATGGAGCTAACAGGATGGACGGGCAGCGATACCCGTCCTGCGGATTCAGGGCGCGCCGAACATCATGGTCCAGTAGATACCGTTCTCGCTGCGGGTCTGCGAGGCGTAGGCGGCACCGACCTGGGTGAACCTGGGGTTCATCAGGTTGGCGCAATGGCCGGGGCTGGCCAGCCAGCTGTCCATGGCCGCGCGGGGTGAGCCCTGGCCGGCGGCGATGTTTTCGCCGACCTGCCGTCCCTTGAAGCCCGCCGCGCGGGCACGGTCGAAGGGCGAATCGCCGTCGGGGCCGTTGTGGGAGAAGTAGTCGCGGTTGGCCATGGAGCGGCTGTGCTGTTGGGCGGCCTTGCCCAACGCGGTGTTCCAGGTCAGGGCGCGGGCGGCGCCGAAGCGCTTGCTACCGCACTGGCGTGGCGTGGCCCGCGCGGCGTTGACCTGGGCCAGCAATGCCTGCCCGGCCGAGCGGGCATCCCCCAACTGGGCACTGGCCAGCGGCCGCGAGAGCACCAGACGCCATTGGTTGCCGCTGCGACTGATGCCGATATCGGAAACCTGGCTGTCGAGCAGCTCCGCGCAGTAATCGTCGCGAAGCATGTTGAAGGCCGCCCGCGCATCTCGCGCCCGCGACAGGCTGATGCTGCGCACCTCTGCGGCCTGATACCCGGCCTCACGCAACTTGCGCCGCATTTCACCCGAGTAGCCCACCGGCAAGGCCAGGTTCGATTTCAACACCAGCGGCGACGTGGCCTGGAAGCTGCGCCAACCGCAGCGCTGGTTATGAGTGCGGTAGTCGTTGATGGCCGCCAGCAGCTGACGCTCATCGCCGGCATGGGCCGGGTTGGCGAGCAGGGAAATCAGGGCGGCGGGGAACAGGGGGAGCAAGCGAAGGGTTCGGACGATTGGGCGCATGAATGGGCTTGTGGAGAAGGTTGATGGATCAGGCCGGTGTATGACTGCTGCGCGAAGAGCAGGTTCATGAGCGCAGGGGATATCTGTCACACGTCTGATGGGTGGCCGTGGGGCAGCTTCGCCACCCTTGGCGAATGAATTGGCTATATCTGCATTGCGTGTTGCAAGCACTTACATCGCCCGTAGGAGCTGGCTTGCCAGCGAATGGCCCCGTTTCGCTGGCAAGCCAGCTCCTACAAGGCTCTTGGCCCGATGGTAAATCTCTAGCAACAGCTAACGCAGACAGAGCCAATGAACTCGCCCCCACAGGGTGTGGGCCCTGACAGGGATTGCCCTGGATCAGCCCGCCGGCCGCCGCTTCTCCCCCGACCAACGGTGCCACCGTCCGCCCCTTTAGGTTGTGGGCTCTAGAGCCGGCGGACAATCCTCGCGGCGACCCATGCCTCCAACAAGAACAAGGCACGTGCAGTTCCATCCACTACTGCCCGATCGAACCAAGGGGTACGCCCCTGGGGAGGAGCCATGCGAATTCGTTGCTTTGTGCTCGGTTGTCATTGGACCGAGGGTTTTCGTACCGAAGTGGGCACTGTGCCCATGATCTGCCAGCGCTGCCTGCGCTGCGGTGCCCATCGCTACTTGAGCCTGCCGGAGGAGGAGGCAGAAACAGCCGGATGAATGGCGCAGGCAGCCGACGGGTAGCCATTTGACAGTACGCTGCGAGCCTCTAGCTTTAACCAGCGTTGCCGATGGCTTTCAAAGAGCCGCATTTCGGTTCAACCATCCTGGCAAGGGAGTGCTCCATGTCGCATCCGTCGTCCGCCAACCCCATCAAGGGCCTGGCCCTGCATTCCCTGATCTGGCTGGCCTGCGCCGGCATGGTCGCCGTCGGCCTGCCGGCCTGGCTGGCCTTTGCCGGTGGCTGGCTGGCCAGCCTGTTGCTGGTCTGGCTGCAACGGGAAGCACGCGTCCATGCAGCGCAGGCCAATGCGCAACCGGTGGTGGCGACGCCCGACTGGCAGCAAACGCAGGATGCGCTGGATGAGCAGCTCGGTACCCTGCAGGCCCATGCCGGGCAGGTCGATGGTCTGCTGCAGGATGCCATCGGTCGCCTCGGCGACAGCTTCCACGGCCTGGCCGCACGCATCGACCAGCAGCGTGCGCACTCCCACTCCCTGATCGAACGCTATGGCAACCAGCAAGGTGCCGATGACGGCATGAACTTCCAGGAGTTCATTGCCACCACCCGCAACACCCTTGGCCTGTTCGTCGAGGCCACGCTGGAAACCAGCCAGACCTCCCAGGATCTGGTCAAGCGCATGGACCGGGTGACGCAGAAGATCGCCGATATCCTGAAATCCACCCACGATATGGATGCCATCGCCAAGCAGACCAACCTGCTGGCGCTGAATGCCGCCATCGAGGCCGCCCGCGCCGGCGAGAGCGGCCGGGGTTTCGCCGTGGTGGCCGACGAGGTGCGGGCCCTGTCCACCCGCTCCACCGGATTTTCCGAACAGATTCGCGAGCATGTGGATGTGGTCTACCGCGAGATCCAGGATGCCGAGTCGGCCATTGCCCAACTGGCGGACAAGGACATGGGCATCGCCCTGGAATCCAAGCAGCAACTGCATCACATGCTGGAAGACCTGGAAGGCATGAACCGCCACACCCTCAAGGTGATCCAGGAGCTGGACCGAATCTCCCTGGAGGTGGGCGCGGGTGTCGACCAGGCCATTACCGCCCTGCAGTTCCAGGACATGAGCAGTCAGTTGATCGGGCAGATGCGCAAGCACTTCGCCAAGCTCGGCAGTTTCGCGACGGGTATCGGCGGGCTGCACGCGGTAGCGCCGGAGCACTGGGCGGAACGGGTCGAAGAGGAAACCGCCGAACTGAGGAAACCGGTCGCCAACCCCGTGAGCCAGAACAGTGTCAACGCGGGCGAGGTAGAGCTTTTCTGAGTCGATAGCCCTCAGCCATTTGCCGCTCATCCGCGCGACGAATGGCTGACGCCGGCGGCTGGACGCTCGATAGGCGCCCATCTACACCTAATCGTGGCCACTAGCCAGCAAACGGATGCAACACCTCGTAGGGACGAATTCATTCGCCAAGGGCGACGAAGGTGCCCCGACGGAAAGAACCAGAAAAAAGCGGCATGGAGAGCGGCACTGATGAGCAAGCAGATTCTGATAGTCGACGATTCGGCATCCATACGGCAGATGCTGAGCTTCACCCTCAAGGCCGCCGGGTACCTCGTGGACGAGGCGGTCGATGGCAAGGATGGCCTCGGCAAGGCACAGATCAAGAGCTACAACCTGGTGTTCACCGACCAGAACATGCCCAACATGGACGGGCTGAGCCTGATCCGCAGCCTGCGAGGGCTGCCCGGCTACCGCGCCACCCCCATCCTGATGCTGACCACCGAGTCCAGCGACACCATGAAGCAGCAAGGCAAGTCCGCCGGCGCCACTGGTTGGCTGGTCAAGCCCTTCGATCCGCCGAAACTGCTGGAAGTCACCCGCAAGGTCCTCCCCTGACCCCTGCACAAGGCGCTTCCCATGAGCGACGGGATGAATCAGTTCCTCCAGGTGTTCTTCGAGGAAACCGAAGAGCACCTGGCCAGCCTCGAACTGCTGCTGCTCGGTCTCGACCTGCAGCAGCCTGACGCCGAAGAGCTCAACGGCATCTTCCGCGCCGCCCATTCCATCAAGGGCTCGGCCGGCATGTTCGGTTTCGATGACCTGACCGCCGTGACCCACGAGCTGGAAACCCTGCTCGACCGCATCCGCAGCGGCCAGATGGCCCTGCACGCGGAGATGGTCGACCTCTTCCTGCAGGCCCGTGATGTGCTGATGCGCCTGCTGGACGCCCATCGCCAGCAGCGCCCGGACCCGAGCGTGCCGGTGGCGGAAACGGTCGCCCGCCTGCGCGAGTTGCTGAAGGCCGCACCGGCTCCCCGTGAGGAGGCGAGCTTCGGCTTCTTTGACGAAGCGCCGGAGGCGGAAGCCGGCGACGACTTCGGCTTCTTCGACGATGCGCCCGGTACGCCCGCCCAGGCCGAATCCAGCGACTTCGGTTTCTTCGATGACGCCCCCGGCGTGCCGGTCCAGGTCGCCGCCGAACCGCCCAAGCCAGTACCAGCGGCGATATCGGCCACCAGCAAACCGGCAGCCGCTGAGGGCGAATCCAGCTCTATCCGCGTCAGCGTCGAGAAGATCGACAGCCTGATCAATCTGGTGGGCGAGCTGGTCATCACCCAGGCCATGCTCGGCCAGCTCGGCGGCGCGCTGGACCCGAGCGCCCACGAACGTATTCACCAGGCCCTGGCGCAACTGGAACACAACACCCGCGACCTGCAGGAATCGGTGATGTCGATCCGCATGTTGCCCATCAGCTTCATCTTCAGCCGCTTCCCGCGCCTGGTGCGCGACACCTCGGCGCGGCTCGGCAAGCAGGTTGAGTTGGTGCTGCAGGGCGAGCACACCGAGCTGGACAAGGGCGTGATCGAGCGCCTCAGCGACCCGCTCACCCACATCGTGCGCAACAGCATCGACCACGGTATCGAGTTGCCCGAGGCGCGCCTGGCCGCCGGCAAGCCAGCCAGCGGCACGGTGCGTCTCGGCGCCTTTCATCAGGGCGGCAGCATAGTCGTCCAGATCAGCGATGACGGCCGTGGCCTGGACCGTGAGCGCATCCTCGCCAAGGCCCGCGAAAAGAACCTGGCGGTGCATGAGGGCATGAGCGACGCCGAAATCTGGCAACTGATTTTCATGCCCGGCTTCTCCACCGCCGAAGTGGTCACCAACCTCTCCGGGCGCGGCGTCGGCATGGACGTGGTCAAGCGCAACATCCAGTCCATGGGCGGGCGTATCGACATCGACTCGGCCGCGGGTCTGGGCACCCGCATCAACATTCGCCTGCCGCTGACCCTGGCCATTCTCGACGGCCTGATCGTCGCGGTGGCGCGCACCCACTACGTGATTCCGCTGACCTACATCGTCGAATCGCTGCAGCCCAAGGCGGCGGACATCCGTGGCCTGGGGGGCGAGGAAGGCGCGGTGATCCGCGTGCGTGGCGAGTACCTGCCGCTGCTCTCGCTGCACGACCTGTTGGGCGAATCCACCCCGCCGCTGCCGGCGGAGCAGTCCATCGTGGTCATCCTCGAAGCCGACGGGCGCCACTTCGCCCTGCTGGTGGATGACTTGGTTGGCCAGCAGCAGGTGGTGATCAAGAGCCTGGAACAGAACTTCCGCCGGATCGAAGGCATCGCCGGCGCCACCATCATGGGCGACGGCAGCGTCGCCCTGATCCTGGATATCGACGCCCTGCCGGGCCTGGCCCAACAACAAGGAGCGGTACTGCATGAACTCACCTAGTGCGGAACAGGCCGGACAGCCGGCCCAGGAGTACCTGACCTTCACCCTCGGTCGCGAGGAGTACGCCATCGACATACTCCGGGTGCAGGAAATTCGCGGCTATGACCAAGTGACCGCCATCGCCAACAGCCCGGCCTTCATCAAGGGTGTGATCAACCTGCGCGGCGCCATCGTTCCCATCGTCGACCTGCGCATCAAGTTCAACCTGGCCGACGTCACCTACGACCCGTTCACCGTGGTGATCATCCTCAACATCGGCCGGCGCATCGTCGGCGTGGTGGTGGACTCGGTGTCCGACGTGATCGCCCTGTCGGGTGAGGAGATCAAGCCACCGCCGGAGTTCGGCGCCAGTTTCGATACGGAATACCTGCTGGGCCTTGCCACCGCGGCCGAGCGGATGTTGATCCTGGTGGATATCGAGAAGCTGATGACCAGCCGCGAAATGGCCCTGGTCGAAGCAGCCGCAGCCTGACACGCAAGGGGATAATCCATGGGTCTGTTCAACGGAAAAGCACAAGCACAGCTTCGCGCGCAGCACATTGCCGGCCTGATCCAGGGCCTGGCCGACGGGAACCTCGACCAATCGATCGGCGCCGGCGACGACCCGATCTGGACGCCGGTCTACGACAGCCTCGCCCGCCTGCAGAAGGGTCTGCGCCAGCAACAGACGGAAACCACCCAGACCGAGGCGCTGGACAAGGCCCTGGTGGAAATGACCCGTCAGCATAGCGACGGCTGGATCGACGAAGTCATCCCGGTGGCACAGTTCAGCGGCACCCAGGCGCGCATCGCCAAAGGCATCAATGATCTGGTGGCCGCCCACATCGCGGTGAAGATGCAAGTGGTGCGCGTGGTCACCGCCTATGGCGATGGCGACTTCAGCCAGGACATGGACCGCCTGCCCGGCAAGAAGGCGCAGATCACCCAGGCCATCGACAAGGTCCGCGACCAGTTGAGCAGCGCTGCCCAGGCCGCCAGCGAGAACATCCGCATCAAGAGCGCCCTGGACAACTGCAGCACCAACGTGATGATCGCCGACGGCGAGCGCAACATCATCTACATGAACAAGACCGTCACCAGCATGCTGCAGAACGCCGAGGCCGACCTGCGCAAAGCCTTGCCGAGCTTCTCGGTGAGCAAGCTGCTGGGCGGCTCGATCGACCAGTTCCACAAGAACCCGGAACACCAGAAACGCCTGCTCGCCACCTTCACCAGCACCTTCCGTGCGCAGATCGAGGTTGGCGGGCGCACCTTCGGCCTGGTCGCCAACCCGGTCATCAGCGACAGCGGCGAGCGTCTCGGCTCGGTGGTGGAATGGGCCGACCGCACCCTAGAAGTGAACGTCGAGCGCGAAGTGGCCGGGCTGGTCGGTGCCGCCGCCAACGGCGACTTCTCCAAACGCATCAACGAAGAGGGCAAGACCGGCTTCATCCTCAACCTGGCGACCGGTCTCAACCAGTTGGTGGACACCGCCGACAAGGGTCTCAAGGACGTCTCGCGGATGCTCGGCGCCCTGGCCAAGGGTGATCTTTCGCAGAGCATCAGCGCCGACTACCAGGGCACCTTCGGCGAACTCAAGGACTACTCCAACGAAACCGCGCAGAGCCTGTCACGCATGCTCGGGCAGATCCGCGAAGCCGCCGACACCATCAACACCGCTGCCGGAGAAATCTCCAGCGGCAACGCCGAGCTGTCCACCCGCACCGAGCAACAGGCCTCCAGCCTGGAAGAAACCGCCTCCAGCATGGAGGAGCTGACCAGCACGGTGAAGCTCAACGCCGAGAACGCACGCCAGGCCAACTCCCTGGCGGTGAACGCCTCGGAAGTGGCCACCGAAGGCGGCAATGTGGTGCAGAAGGTGGTCAGCACCATGACCGCCATCAACGAGTCGGCGCGGAAAATCTCCGACATCATCGGGGTCATCGACGGGATCGCCTTCCAGACCAACATCCTCGCCCTCAACGCTGCGGTGGAAGCCGCCCGCGCCGGTGAGCAGGGGCGTGGCTTCGCCGTGGTGGCGGCCGAGGTACGCACCCTGGCACAGCGCTCGGCGGCGGCAGCCAAGGAGATCAAGACGCTGATTTCCGACTCGGTGAGCAAGGTGGAGAACGGCAACACCCTGGTGGCCCAGGCGGGCCAGACCATGAGCGACATCGTGATCGCCATCAAGCGGGTCACCGACATCATGGCGGAGATCGCCGCCGCGTCCGCCGAGCAGAGCCGTGGCATCGAGGAGGTCAACGGCGCGGTCAACCAGATGGACGAAATGACCCAGCAGAACGCCGCCCTGGTGGAAGAGGCCGCCGCGGCAGCCGAAGCCCTGCAGGAACAGGCCGGGCTGATGGCCCAGTCAGTGGCGGTGTTCAAGCTGGACCCGGCCCATGCCGGCCAGCCCGCCGCAGCCCTCGGGGCCACTCGGCACAAGTCGCCCGCGAGGCCGCAACGCGCGGCCGGCCGCGTCGGGCGAAGCAAGGAAGAGGAATGGGAGGAATTCTAGTCCCAGGCCATAACCCCGGCGCTTGCGCCGGGGCTTTCGAGGTGACGCGATGAACGCGCTGGTACTTGGCGAACACGAGTTCGGCTACAACGATCACGACTTCGAGCAGGTGCGCGAGCGGCTCTATCGCCGCGCGGGCATCAGCCTGGCCACCAGCAAGCAGCAGATGGTCTACAGCCGACTGGCACGTCGCCTGCGCCAACTGGAACTGCGCAACTTTTCCAGCTACCTCGCCTACCTCGACCAGCATCCCGAGGAATGGCAACCCTTCATCAACGCGCTGACCACCAACATCACCGCGTTCTTCCGCGAACGCCACCACTTCGACCAGCTCATCACCCTGGCGCGCGAACAGCAGCAACGAAGCCGGCCACTGCGTTTCTGGTCAGCCGCCTCCAGCACCGGCGAAGAGCCCTACTCCATGGCCATCGCCCTGCACCAGGCGCTGGGCGAGCGGGCCCAGGGCATGCAGATCATTGCTTCCGACATCGACACCGGCGTGCTGGAAATCGCACGCCGCGGCGTCTACCCACTGGAACGCATCGAGCAGTTGGACCCGGCATTGAAAAAGCGCTATTTCCAGCGCGGCACCGGAGCCAACACCGGCCTGGCGCGCGTAGTGCCGGAGCTGCGGCAGATGGTTGAGTTTCGCCGCATCAACCTGCTGGATGCCGACTGGCACCTCAGCGGCGGGCTGGACGCCATCTTCTGTCGCAACGTGATGATCTATTTCGACAAGCCCACCCAGGTGCGCCTGCTGGAACGCATGGTGCGCCTGCTCAGGTCCGACGGCCTGTTCTTCGCCGGTCATTCGGAAAGCTTCGTCCAGGCCAACCATGTGGTGAAGCTGGTCAGCCGCACCGTCTACCAGCCCGTGCCGGGAGTCCTGACATGAAAGGTGAAACCGCAGGCGCCATCGCCGCCACCCGCTATTTCGACCCGGACCACCAGTTGCCGGCCGTCAAGCTGCTGCCCGGCGAGTACTACGCCACCACTGAAGACCAGGTGCTGGTCTCGGTGCTTGGCAGCTGTGTGGCGGTCTGCCTGTTCGACCTGCAGCGCGGCATCGGCGGCATGAACCAGTTCCTGCTGCCCGAGCCCGGCCCCGGCAGCGGCAGCGGCCTGGCCAGCGCGTCCACGCATCATGGCGTGCGCATCATGGAGCAGCTCAGCGAGGAGCTGCTGCGCCAGGGCGCCCGCCGCCACCAGTTGGAAGCCAAGGTCTTCGGCGCCGGCAACCTGCCCAACGACCTGCTGCGGGTCGACACCACCCTGCGCACCGTGGAGTTCGTCCACAGCTACCTGGATACCGAAGGCATTCCCCTGCTGGCCGAAGACGTGATGGGCGCCGAGGCGCGCAAGGTCTACGTATTCCCTTCCAGCGGCAAAGTGCTGGTGAAGAAGCTGAAGAGCCTGCACAACGACACCATCCTGCAGCGCGAGCTGGAATACATCCTCTACCTCAAGCGTGGGGAAGCGCTGGGGCCCTACGACCTGTTCAAGGAGTGAACATTTGCCCATCAAGGTACTGGTGGTGGATGACTCGGCGCTTATCCGCAGCCTGCTCAGCGAGATCGTCCGTGCCGACCACGAACTGCAACTGGTGGGCGTGGCGCCCGACGCCTATGTGGCCCGCGACCTGATCAAGCAGCACTCGCCGGACGTCATCACCCTGGACGTGGAAATGCCGCGCATGGACGGCCTGACCTTCCTCGACAAACTGATGAAGGGCCGGCCGACGCCCGTGGTGATGATTTCCTCCCTCACCGAGCGCGGCTCCGAAGCCACCCTGCGGGCCCTGGAACTGGGCGCCATCGACTTCATCGCCAAGCCCAAGCTGGGCATCGCCGAAGGGATGCAGGCCTATGCCGAAGAGATTCGCGCCAAGCTCAAGGTAGCCGCACGCGCGCGGATGATCCGCCGCATCGCCGCGGAACGTCCGGCAGAGCGCGGCCTACCCATCGTCGGCACCGAGAAACTGATCGCCATCGGCGCCTCCACCGGCGGCACCGAGGCCATCAAGGAAGTGCTGCTGGGCCTGCCGGCGGACAGCCCCGGCGTGGTCATCACCCAGCACATGCCCGCGGGCTTCACCCGCTCGTTCGCCGCGCGCCTGGACAAGCTCTGCCGCATCAGCGTCAGCGAAGCCCGCGACGGCGACCGCATCCTCCCCGGCACCGCCCTCCTCGCCCCCGGCGGCCTGCACATGGAAGTGACCCGCTCCGGCGCCAACTATGTCGCGCGACTGTCGGACGCACCGCCGGTCAACGGCCACCGTCCGGCCGTGGATGTGATGTTCAACAGCGCCGCCCGCTGCGCCGGCCGCAACCTGATCGCCGCTCTGCTTACCGGCATGGGCAAGGACGGCGCCCGTGGCCTGTTGGAAATCCGCGAGTCCGGCGGCTACACCCTGGCCCAGGACGAGGCCAGCTGCGTCGTGTACGGCATGCCCCGGGAAGCGGCGGAAATCGGCGCGGCGGAAGAGGTGCTGCCGCTGGAGGAGATCGGCCCGGCGCTGCTGGCGCAGGCACGGCGCCGGGGCAGTGGGAACAGGGTGTGAGGGCCGAGGGTGGGTGCACGGACAGCTCCCTCTCCCTTCAGGGAGAGGGTTGGGGAGAGGGCAGCCAGGAGGGCTCGGTCCATCACCCTTGCCTACGACGTTGAGCTTCGCCCATCACCCATCTACAGGGGCGCTGTGTGCCTGCCCTCGCAGGCCCAAAGCTCCACCATCGGCTGATCGGCATCCGGCGGCCCCAGCCACTCGGCCAGTACGCGGCACCGACCGTTGCTGCAAAGCTGGTAATCCCCCGCCTCCGGCGTCCGCCCGAGGCGCAGGGGATTCAAGGGTGGCAACGGGCGCCGGTAATGCCAGGCGCCGTCCCGCAGTACGGCGCCGTCGGGAATGTCCATACCCGCCCCGCTGCCGCGCACCCGCGCCTCGCGCAGTTCCAGGCCCTGCGGGGTAATTCGGTAGTCCTCCTCCCAGCGCACTTTTTCCACCGTGTGCTGCCAGGCCAGGGTGAACTCGGTGACCGGCAGCGTCGCCCAGACGCTACCGGCCAACCCCAGGCACAGGCCGATCATGCGGTGGCGGCGCCTGCCCGGCGGGCACGCCAGACATGCTGGGCGATGAACAAGAAGGACAGGACGAAGCCCAGCTCATCGGTCACCGGCAAGGCGAGGATCAGCAATGCGCCAGCGACGAAGGCCAGGATGCGCTCCCACCACGCCAGGCCCACCTGCAGGTGCCCGGTGAACACCGCGCCCCACAGGCCGATGGCCAGGACCGCCTTCAGCAGTACATAGAGCGTCGCCCAGCCGTTTTCACCCTGTAGCATCAGCGCCGGATCGTAGACCGCCATGAAGGGCACCACGAAGCCCGCCACCGCGATGCGCACGGCCCAGAGGCTGATCAGCAGGCCCCGCTCGCGGGCAATCGGCGCCGCCGCGAAACAGGCCAGGGCAACCGGTGGCGTAAGGTCGGCCATGATCCCGAAGTAGAAGACGAACATGTGCGACACCAGCAGCGGCACGCCCAGTTCCAGCAGCGCCGGTGCGGCGATGGAGCTGGTGATGATGTAGTTGGGAATGGTCGGGATGCCCATGCCCAGCACCAGGCAGGTGAGCATCGTCAGGACCAGGGAAAGGAACAGGTTCTCCTGGCCGATGGCGAGTATGTAGCCGGCGAAGGTGGAGGCCGCGCCGGTCAGGCTGACGACGCCGATGATCACCCCAACCAGGGCACAGGCGATGCCCACCGGCACCGCATGGCGTGCGCCTTCCACCAGCGCATGGAGGCACAGGCGCAAGGTTGCCCGGCCGCCCTTGACGAACCAGCATGCCGCCACCAGCGCGGCGATCACGCCGAAGATCACCCCGATACCCAGTTGGAAGAACCCTGCGCAGAGCAGCCCCAAGGCGATCCAGAAGGCGATACGCAGGCCAAAGGACGACACCCGCAGGATGATCGCCGAGCCGAGGATGACGATGGCCGTCAGCGCCAGGCCAACGGTGCCGGAGAACAGCGGCGTGCGTCCGGAGAACAACAGGTAGATCAGCACGAGCAGCGGTATCAGCAGGTACCAGCGGTCCCTCACCGCCCCCCAGGCGCTCGGGCACTGCTCCTTGGGCAGGCCCACCAGATTGGAGCGCCGCGCTTCCAGGTGGACCATCCAGAAGGTCGAGCCGAAGTAGAGCAAGGCCGGAATCAACGCCGCCTTGGCCACTTCGAAATAGGGCAGGTTGATGGTCTCGGCCATGATGAATGCCACCGCCCCCATCACCGGCGGCATGATCTGGCTGCCCATACTCGCGGTGGCCTCCACCCCGCCGGCAAAGGCAGCCCGGTAGCCGAAGCGCTTCATCAGCGGAATGGTGAACTGGCCGGTGGTGACCACGTTGGCCACGCCCGAGCCGGTGATGGTGCCCATCAAGGCCGAAGACACCACCGACACCTTGGCCGGCCCGCCGAGCTTGTGGCCGAACAGGCCGAGGGAAAAATCGGTGAACAACTTGATCATCCCTGCCTGTTCGAGGAAGGCGCCGAACAGGATGAACAGGAAGATGTAGGTCGCGGACACGTAGGTGGGCGTGCCGTAGAACCCCTCGGTGCCGAAGGACAACTGGTTGACGATCTGATCCAGCCCGTAGCCCCGGTGCGCCAGGTCGCCCGGCAGGTACTCGCCAAGCAGGCCGTAGGCGAGGAACACGCCGCAGATCAGCGGCAGCGCGATACCCATGACACGGCGCGCCGCCTCGAACACCAGCGCGATCAGCAACAGGCCGACGGCCATGTCGGCGCCGGTGAGGTCGCCCGAGCGCTGGATCAGGTCCACCTCGAAAATCCATTGGTAGGCCGCGGTGGCCGCACCCGCCAGGGCCAACAGCCATGCCAGCGGTTGCCAGGGCGGCGTCCGGCCGACGGCGGGATAGCTGAGGAACACCAGCATCAACAGGAAGCCGACGTGTACGGCCCGCAGTATCTGCGTGGAAACCGGGTGGAAAGCGGCGGTTACGATCTGGAAGCAGGTGAACAGCAAGGCGACGACGAACAACGCCTTGGGCCAGTCCGACACGCTGGCGCCGAGCCCCGAATGGTCTTCTGTCATGACACGTCCTCTACTGCCTGGAATGCCGGCGGCCCCCGCCGCCGGCGCGGGCCATCACTTGAGTACGCCGGCTTCTTTGTAGAAGCGCTCTGCACCTGGATGCAGAGGGATGGGCAGGTTCTGCGCCGCCGTTTCCAGCTTGATGTCCTTGGCGGCGGCATGGGAGGTGACCAGTCGGCCAAGGTTGTCGAACATCAGTTTGGTCATCTGGTAGGCCAGTTCGTCGGACACGCCTTCGTGTGTCACCAGGATGTTGGTGATGGCCACCGTCGCTACATCCACGTCCTGGCCGTCATAGGTCTTGGCCGGGATCACCGCCGGCTGATAGGCCGCATTGCCGATCTTGGCCGTGACCTCCTTCGGTACCTCGACAAAGTTGATCGGCATGGTTGCGGACAGGTCGCGGATTGCCGCCATACCCAGCCCCGAGGACTGCAGCGTGGCGTCCAGCTGGCGGTTCTTGATCAGCTCCACCGACTCGGCATAAGGCAGGAACTCGACCTTGCCCATGTCTTCGTAGCTGAGGCCGGCTGCCGCGAAGATCGCCCGTGCGTTCAGTTCCGTACCGGACTTGGGCGCCCCCACCGAAATGCGCTTGCCCTTGAGGTCGGCCAGGGTTTTGATCCCCGACTCCTTGGCGGCGACGATCTGGATGTAGTTCGGGTAGGTGGCAGCGATGGCCCGCAGCTTCTTCAATGGCGCCTTGAAGCCCGCCTCTTCGACGCCTGTCCAGGCGTCGCTCACCGAGTCGCCCAGCGCCAGGGCCAACTCGCCACGCCCGGCCTGCAGCAGGTTGAGGTTCTCCACCGAGGCCTTGGTGGCCTGCACCGAGGTCTTCGAGCCTTCGATGCCGCTGCCGTAGATCTGCGACAGACCGACACCGATGGGGTAGTACACCCCGCTGGTGCCGCCGGTGAGGATATTGATGAAGGTGGGCGCGGCCAGTGCTGCGGCGCTGGCCGCCAGGGCGGAAAGAAAGGCAATGGAACGGATCGAGGTACGCAGTCGCATGGGGGGACTCCCTTCTTGTTGTCATGGTCTCAAAGGATTGACTCTAGACCATCGGACAGAAGGGATGCAGCCCATGCGCACCGGGCCGAAAGGAGCATTGCGCCAAGACCGGAAATGGTGTTGACGCTCCTCGATCCAGTGCCCGAAGCCCCCTCAGGTCGGCAACACCTCGCGCTGGCGCGACAGGGTCAACGCCAAGTCTTCGATCATGTCTTCCTGACCGCCCACGGTGCCTCGACGCCCCAGTTCCACCAGCAGTTCGCGGGCCTGGATGCCGTACTTTTTCTCGGCGCGCTTGGCGAACAGCAGGAAGGAGCTGTAGACCCCGGCATAACCCAGGGTCAGGGCATCGCGGTCGACGCGGATCGGTTGGTCCATCATCGGCACCACCAGGTCCTCGGCCACGTCCATGATCTTGTAGAGGTCGATGCCGGTCGCCACGCCCATGCGTTCCAGCACTGCCACGAACACCTCCAGCGGGGTGTTGCCGGCACCAGCCCCCAGGCCCGCCACCGAGCCATCGATGCGCGCGGCCCCCGCCTCGATGGCAGCCAGGGAGTTGGCGATGGCCATGCCCATGTTGTGGTGACCGTGGAAACCGACTTCGGTGCCGGCGTTCAGCCCGTTACGCAGCACGGCGATCTTCTCGGTCACTTCATCGGGCAGCATGTAGCCCGCCGAGTCGGTGCAGTAGATGCAGTTGGCGCCGTAGCTCTCCATCAGCTTCGCCTGCTCCAGCAGTTTTTCCGCGCTGACCATGTGCGCCATCATCAGGAAGCCGACGGTGTCCAGGCCCATCTTCGCGGCCATGCCGATGTGCTGGCCGGAGACGTCCGCCTCGGTGCAGTGGGTGGCGACGCGGATGGTGGAAACGCCGAGGTCATGGGCCATTTTCAGGTGGTCGACGGTGCCGATGCCCGGCAGCAGCAGCGCCGAAACCTTGGCCTGCTTGAGCTTGGGAATCACCGCGTCGAAGTATTCCTCGTCGCTGTGCGCCGGAAAGCCGTAGTTCAGCGAGCTGCCGCCCAGGCCATCGCCATGGGTGATCTCGATCAGCGGCACGCCGGCTGCATCGAGGCCGGTGGCCACGGCGACCATCTCGTCCAGGCTGATCTGGTGGCGCTTGGCATGCATGCCGTCGCGCAGGCTCATGTCGTGCAGGCGCACGTGCTTACCTTGCAGGTTCATGGGGTATCTCCACTCAACGGACGGGCAGTTGCAGGGCGCCCTTGTGGGCTTCTTCGGCGAACATCTCGGCGGTGCGCAGGCCGGCGGCGGTCATGATGTCCAGGTTGCCGGCGGACTTGGGCAGGAAGTCGCCCAGGCCTTCGACCTCGATGAAGATCGACACCTTGCGACCGTCGAACACTGGGCCGTTGATCAGCTTGTAGCCCGGCACGTAGCGCTGCACTTCCTTGACCATGTGCAGCACCGAGGTGCGAATCTCCGCCTGGTTCGGCTCGCCTTCGGTGAGGCAATGGATGGTGTCGCGCATCATCAAGGGCGGCTCGGCCGGGTTGATGACGATGATCGCCTTGCCGCGCTTCGCCCCGCCGATCTTCTCCACGGCACCGGCGGTGGTGCGGGTGAATTCGTCGATGTTCTGCCGGGTACCCGGCCCCACCGAGCGGGACGATACGGTGGCGACGATTTCGCCGTACTCCACCGGCTGCACGCGGGACACCGCCGCCACCATGGGAATGGTGGCCTGGCCGCCGCAGGTGACCATGTTGACGTTGAGCGCCAGCTTCTCCGCGTGCTCCTTGAGGTTGACCGGCGGCACGCAATACGGGCCGATGGCCGCTGGGGTGAGGTCGATCATGATCACGCCCAGCTCATTGAGCTTGCGGCTGTTCTCGGCATGCACATAGGCCGAGGTGGCGTCGAAGGCAATGCGGATGTCGTCGTCCAACACATGCGGCAGCAGGCCGTCGACGCCATCAGCGGTGGTTTTCAGGCCGAACTCGGCGGCGCGTTTGAGCCCCTCCGAGGTCGGGTCCACGCCCACCATCCACACCGGTTCGATCCATTCCGACCGACGCATCTTGATCAACAGGTCGGTACCGATATTGCCCGGCCCGATAATGGCCGCCTTGAGTTTCTTGCTCATCACCACTCCCCCAGAGTCAGGCACAGAAGGACAACCGGGCACTGCCCAGGCCGTCGATGGTCAGTTCGAAGCGGTCACCGGCTCGCGCCGGTTCCAGTGGTACCAGCGAGCCGGAGAGGATGATCTCGCCGGCCAGGAAGGGGATGCCCAGCTCACCCAGGGTGTTGGCCAGCCAGGCCACCGCCGTGAGCGGGTTACCCTGTACTGCCGAGCCCAGCCCCTCGCTGATCTGCACACCGTTCTTGAACACGGTCATGCGCAGGTTGGGCAGGTCCAGCTCACGCGGGTCCACCTGCTCGCGACCGAGGACGAAGACCCCGCACGAGGCGTTGTCGGCGACGGTGTCCTGGATGCGGATTCTCCAGTCGTGGATGCGCGAGTCGACGATCTCGAAACAGGGCATCACGCATTCGGTGGCGTCCAGCACATCCTGCTCGGTCACGCCCGGCCCCTTGAGGTCACGCTTCAGCTTGAAGGCGATTTCGCCTTCGGCGCGCGGCTGGATCAGGCGGTTGGCGGACAGGGAAATCTCCGCGCCATGGTCGAACCCCATATCGCGGGTGATGAAGCCAAAGTCTGGCTGGTGCACATCGAGCATCCGCTGCACAGCGGCAGAGGTGACGCCGATCTTCTTGCCGACGATGGCATCGCCCGCCGCCACCCGGCGCTCGATGGCGTGCAGGGAAATGCGGTAGGCGTCGTCGATGGTGATCGCCGGCCAGCGGTGGGTCAGGGGTTCCAGGGTGCGCCCGTCCTGCAGGGCCTGGTAGAGCTCTTCGCCGTATTGGCGATGCAGTGCGTCGCTCATGGCCGGCCCTCCGCGAGGAAGTCCAGGCAGGTACGGTTGAACAGTTCGCGGTGCTCCACCATCACCCAGTGGCCGCATTCGCTGAGCATCACGAAACGAATGTTGCGACAGGCTTCGAGCATGGTCTGGGCGCCGGAGGACGGGCAGAACTTGTCGTTCATGCCCCAGAAACCGAGGATCGGGCAGGACAGCTCGGAAAGGCGCGCGGCCATGTTCGGCACCTGCATGGTGCTGAGCACGCAGCGCGGCTGCTGTTGCACCACGGCGACCCGCTCGTTGACGGTCTCGTCGGCAATCAGCGAGGCATCGTAGAGCTGCAGGCCGAGCAGGCGACGCATGCCGTCTGCATCGTTCAACTCGCCATTGGCGAAGGCCGCGCCCATTTTCTGGATGCCTTCCATCTGCAGGTAGTACTGCTCCTTCTCCATCAACCCGCCGGGTGCCATCAGTACCAGGCGACTGACGCGCTTGGGCGCATCCAGCGCCAGCTTGATGGCGATGGCACCCCCCAGGGAGTTGCCCACCAGCACGCAGCGCTGAATGTCCAGGGCGTCCAGCAGACCGGTCAGGGCGGTGACGAAGAAGTCCAGGCTGTAGGTGGTTTCCGGTTTGTCGGAAGCGCCATAGCCCGGGAGGTCCGGGACGATGGCGCGGTAGCCGAAGCTGGCGAATACCGGGTAGTTCTGCTTGAAGTTGCTATGACCACTGGCGCCTGGGCCACTGCCGTGGATGAACACCACCGGCTCGCCCTCGCCCGCTTCGATGTAGTGCAGTCGCAGGCCATCCGGCAGCGTGACGAAACGCCCTTGCGGTAGTGCGCCCATGGGACTCTCCTCGGCTTGTTGTTTGCCGGGATTATTCGGGCGGGCCGGCAGGCCAACATCGTCCGAGAGGACTAGCAGCCTGCTCGGCCCTCAACTCCGCTGGTGGATGGAAAAGCGCCATCCACCCTACAGAAATGGCCACCAAACGTGGTGCCCTAGTCCTCCCGGACGTAGGCGCCCCGCCCTGCTCGCCCTAGCCTCTGTCCATCGACATTTCAGAGGAAACGACCATGGGCGATGCATTGGATTTCAGCGGCAAGTTGGTGCTGGTAACCGGCGGCGGCAAGGGTGTGGGTCGGGGCATCAGCCTGCGTTTCCTGGAGCAAGGCGCCGAGGTGGTGATCTGCGGGCGCCAGGCGCCAGAAAGCCTGCCCGAGCATGAAGGCCGCAGCGCCCATTTCACGCCCTGCGATGTACGCGATATCGAGCAACTGCAAGGCATGCTGGACGACATCGTCGAGCGCTTCGGACGCCTGGACGTGTTGGTGAACAACGCCGGTGGCGCCCCTCACACCGACGCTGCCACGGCGTCGCCACGCTTTTCCGAATCCATCATCCGCCTCAACCTGCTGGCGCCGCTGAACCTCTGCCAGTTGGCCAACCAGGTGATGCAGCGCCAGCCTGAAGGCGGCGCCATCATCAACATTTGCAGTGTCAGCGCCGTCCGCCCCTCCCCCGGCACCGCCGCCTATGGCGCGGCCAAGGCCGGCCTGCTCAATCTCACGCGTTCGCTCGCAGTGGAGTGGGCACCGAAGGTGCGGGTGAATGCGGTAACGGCGGGGTTGATCCTTACCGAACAGGCCGAGCTGCACTACGGCAACGCCGACAGTGTGGCGCGGGTGGCGGCAGGAATTCCGCTGCAACGCATGGCAACCCCCGAGGACATTGGCGATGCCTGCCTGTACCTCGCTTCCCCCCTGTCCAGCTATGTGAGCGGGGCGGATATCTGCGTGCATGGCGGCGGAGAGAAACCGGCGTTCCTCGAAGCAGCCGGGGTGAACTGAAAAGCCGATGGGTTTCGCAGGCTCTACCCATCCTACAAATATGGCACCCGTAGGATGCGGTAGAGCGAAGCGAAACCCATCAATTCGAACCCACCGACTCCACCAACGAATGGCCCCGGAACACCGTCTTGACGATCTTCCAGGCGCCATCGATGCACCGATAGCGGTCCTGGTAGAACCCGCCCAGCTGCCGCGTGGCGCCGGTTTCAGCGTCGAGGTTGAAGTAGTACAGCGCCCAGCGCGCCCTGGCCTCATCCTCGGCGACCAGCTCGACCTCCGGGTTGGCGCCGTGGTGCAGGTCGATCACCCGCTCGTTGCAGGCCAGGGACTGGTACAGCGCAACAAAGCTGTCGCGGTCCCGGAAAGTCCCCACGGGGCCGTAGTCGATGGCGACTTCACCCTCGGCGAAGCACGCGCGGATCGCCTCCACGTCCTTCAGGTCGCAGGCGTTGAGATAGCGGTGCTTGAGCTGGCGGATGGCCTCGAGTGCTTCAAGGCGGGCAAGACGCTGCTCCAGGGTCATGACACCTCCCTCCCCACGACGTTGGCCTCGCCCCAGAAGGCCTTCATGGAACGGATACGGCCTTCGGCGTCGAACTCCATCACGTCGATCACCTGGATGGAACAGGCGCGGCCGTTCCAGTCCAGGTCAACGCAGAAGGGAACCGCGCCGCTGCCGGCATGACTGGCCGATACCGGACCGGTGCGGCGGGCCCGGGCGTTGGCGCGGCCCAGTCCCTCGCGGTAGAAACGGTCGATGGCCTCGATGCCCACATGGGGCGGGCTGCCCACCGGGTCTTCCACCGAGGCATCGGCGGCATAGAGCGCGATGATGCCGTCGATATCACAAGCGTCCACCAGCTCGACGTAGCGAGCCATGATTTCCTGTACCTGCTGCGGACTGATCATTGGATTCTCCTCACGCCACTTCAAATAGGGCGGCGGCACCCATGCCGCCACCAATGCACATGCTCACCACCACATAACGCAGACCCCGGCGCCTGCCCTCGATCAGCGCATGTCCAACCATGCGTGCGCCGGACATGCCGAACGGATGGCCGATGGCGATGGCACCGCCGTTGACGTTCAGGCGCTCGTCCGGAATCCCCAGGGTGTCGCGGCAGTGGATGACCTGGCAGGCGAAGGCCTCGTTCAGCTCCCACAGGCCGATGTGGTCCATGGAAAGGCCGTGGCGCTTGAGCAGCTTGGGAATGGCGAACACCGGACCGATGCCCATTTCGTCGGCATCGCAACCGGCCACCGCCAGGCCACGGTAGAAGCCGAGGGGTTCCAGGCCACGGCGTTCGGCTTGTTGCGCGCTCATCAGCACCGAGGCACTGGCGCCATCGGAGAGCTGCGAGGCGTTGCCGGCGGTGATGAAGCGCCCGGCACCGGTCCACTGCCCGCCCTGCCAGACCGGTTCCAGGGCGCTCAGGCTTTCGCGGGTGGTGTCCGCGCGGTTGCACTCGTCGCGGCCCAGAGTCACGGTTTCGTGGCGGCTTTCGCCGGTGGTCTTGTCCATCACCAGCTTGCGCACGGCCAGCGGCGCCAATTCGGCATCGAACCGGCCGGCGCCCTGGGCCAGGGCGGTGCGCATCTGGCTCTGGTAGCTGTACTCGTCCTGCGCCTCACGGGAAATGCCATAACGCTCGGCAACGATTTCTGCCGTCTCGATCATCGGGATATAGGCGCGTGGGTCCTGCGCCAGCACCGCCTCGGACTGGTTGCGGTAGCTGTTCTTGTGCTTGTTCTGCACCAGCGAGATGGACTCCAGACCACCGGCGACGGCGATGTCGATTTCATCGCACATGATGCTCTTGGCAGCCAGGGCGATGCTCATCAGCCCCGAGGAGCACTGGCGCTCCACCGCCATGCCGGAAACGTTGGCCGGCAGCCCGGCGGCGGTCGCACAGAGGCGGCCGAGGTTGTAGGCCTGGGTGCCCTGCTGGGCAGCGGCGCCCATGATCACATCGTCCACTTCGCCCGGCTCGACGCCCGCGCGGCGCAGCGCCTCGCGCACCACATGGCCGCCCATCAGCGGCGCCTCGGTGTCGTTGAAGGCACCGCGGAAGGCTTTGCCGATGGGCGTGCGGGCGGTGGATACGATTACGGCTTCTTTCATGGGTTACTCCAGAATTCTTCAGTTCCTAACGAAATCGGCCCTACGCGGGGTAATACCGGCTGATGGTGTCCACGACGCAACCTGGGCGCTCTTCGCCCTCGATCTCCACCGTGACGCGGATGGTGGCCTGGATGCCGCCCTTCACTTCTTCGGCGGCAATGAGTTGCGCACTGCCGCGCACGCGGCTGCCGGCGCGGACCACATTGGGGAAGCGGACCTTCTCGCAGCCGTAGTTCACCCCCATGGATATGCCCCGTACTTCGACAATCTGTGGCAGGAAGAGATTGACCAGGGCGAGGGTCAGGTAGCCGTGGGCGATGCAGGCGCCGAAGGGGCCACCGGCGGCGCGCGCCGGGTCGACATGGATCCACTGGTGGTCACCGGTAGCCTCCGCGAACTGGTCGATGCGCGACTGCTCCACACGCAGCCAGTCGCTGTGGCCCAGCTGTTCGCCAACGCGCTCCAGCAAGGCCACCGGGGTGTCGAAGATCGTTGCCATGCTCAGGCCCTCTGGCTGGAAACCGACAACACTTCGCCGGTCATGTAGGAGCTGTAGTCACTGGCCAGGAACATCATCACGTTGGCCACTTCCCAGACTTCCGCGGCGCGGCCGAAGGCTTCGCGAGAGGCGAGCTGGTCCAGCAGCTCCTTGGGCGCGGACTTCTTAAGGAAATCGTGCAGGGCGATGCTCGGGCTCACCGCGTTGATGCGGATGCCGTGCTCCGCCGCTTCCACCGCCGCGCAACGGGTCAATGCCATGACGCCGGCCTTCGCCGCGGCATAGTGGCTCTGCTCCTTCTGGGCACGCCAGCCGAGCACCGAGGCGTTGTTGACGATCACCCCGCGTTGCCGGGCAATCATCGTCGGCAGCATGGCGCGGGTCATGCGCATGGTGCCGGTGAGGGTCACGTCGAGGACGCGGTTCCATTCCTCGTCGCTCATCTCGACCAACAACCGCGAACCGCCCAGGCCGGCGTTGTTGATCAGCACGTCAACGCCATCCAGGTCGCGTTCGGCGGCAGCCACCAGGGCCTGCACCTGCTCCTCGGACGTGACGTTGCATTCGCGGGTGTAGACCCGGTCCAGCCCGGTGGCCTCGCGGATCTTCAGCGCCGCTTCCTGCAGGCGGCCTTCATGGATGTCGCTGATCATCAGCGCCCGGCAGCCTTCCTCGGCAGCGCGCAGGGCGGCGGAAAAACCGATGCCGGCGCCCGCGGCGGCGGTGATCAGCACCGACTTGCCGCGCAGCAGGCCATGGCCGGGAACGTAGGTGGGAGTAGTCATGCAAGGTCCTCGGATCAGGCGCGCACGCGCGGCTCGCGGGGCATGCCCAGCGCGCGTTCGGCGATGATGTTGCGTTGGATTTCGTTGGTGCCGCCGTAAATGGTGTCGGAGCGGCTGAAGAGGAACATCGATTGCAGGCGCCCCAACTGGTAGGGGCCGCCCTCCAGCAGTTCGGCGTCCGGGCCGAGCACGTCCATGGCCAGCTTGCCGAGGGCGACGTGCCAATTGGACCAGCACAGCTTGTAGATCATCGCCTCGCGGCGCAGCGAGCCGTCCTGGGCGCCGGAGAGCATGCGCAAGGAGTTGTAGCGCAGGATGCGCAGTCCGCTCCAGGCGTCGGCGATGCGCTGGCGCAGCAGCGGGTCGCGGGCGGCTCCGTTGGCGCGGGCGATGCGGATGATTTCCTCCAGTTCGTTCTGGAACAGCATCTGCTGGCCAAGGGTGGAGACGCCGCGCTCGAAGCCCAAAAGCGCCATGGCGATCTTCCAGCCATCGCCCGGGGCGCCGAGGATGTTACTGGCCTCGGTGACGGCCTCGTCGAAGAACACCTCGTTGAATTCCGAGGTGCCGGTGAGCTGCTCGATGGGCCGCACCGTAACGCCCGACTGGTGCATCGGCACCAGCAGGAAGGACAGCCCCTGGTGCCCGACACTGCCCGGCTCGGTGCGGGCGATGACGAAGCACCATTCGGATTCGTGCGCCAGCGAGGTCCAGACCTTCTGGCCGCTGATGCGCCACTGGCCGTTCTCCAGCACCGCGCGGGTCTTCACGTTCGCAAGGTCGGAGCCGGCCCCCGGCTCCGAGTAACCCTGGCACCAGAACTCGGTGCCGGCGACGATGCCCGGGAGCAGGCGGCGTTGCTGTTCATCAGTGCCGAAGGCGGCGATGGTGGGCCCGGCCAGGCCTTCGCCGATGTGCCCCATGCGGCCAGGGCCCCCGGCACGGGCGTACTCCTCGTGGAAGATCACCTGCTGGCTGATGGACAGGCCGCGTCCGCCATGCTCAGGCGCCCAGCCCACGCAGGTCCAGCCGCCTTCGGCCAGCTTGCGCTCCCAGGCTTTGCGTTCTTCGGGAAAGCTGTGCTCGTCACCCGGGCCACCGCGAAAGCGCAGGACCTCGAACTCGCCGCGCAGATTGTCGGCAAGCCAGCCGGCCACGTCACGGCGGAAGCACTCATCCGCCTCACTGAAACTGATCTTCATGCGATCTCCCCCAGAAGGGCCGCGGCAATCCGCTCCCGGTGCCAGGACGGCGCGCCGAACAGGGCTTCACTGGCCCGGGCGCGCTTGAAGTAAAGGTGCGGGTCGTACTCCCAGGTGAAGCCGACGCCGCCATGCAACTGGATGGACTCCGCCGCGCAGTGGAAGAAGGCTTCCGAGCAACGCGACTTGGCCAGGGCGGCGGCCAGGGACAGCTCGGCAGCGACACCCTTGTCGCCATGCGGCGCCAGTGCTTCCTCGGCCACGCAGGCGGCGTAGAGGGCCGCCGAACGCGCGCATTCCACTTCCAGCATCATGTCGGCGGCGCGGTGCTTGATAGCCTGGAAGCTGGCGATGGCACGACCGAACTGCTGGCGCTCGGCGGTGTAGGCAAGGGTCAGGTCCAGGGTCTGCTGGGCACCGCCTACCTGCTCCGCGGCCAGCGCCACACAGGCCAGGTCCAGGACCTGATCGAGCAGTTCACCGCCCTGCCCCGGCTCACCCAACTGGGCATCGGCGCCGACGAAGACCTGACTGAACTCCACCTCGGCCAGCTTGCGGGTCTGGTCCAGGGTTGGGATCAGGCGGCGGCGGACGCCAGGCGTGTCGGCGGGTACAGCGAACAGGCCGATACCCTGCCGGCCGCGCGCGGCCACTATCAGCAGGCCGGCGCTGTGGCCGTCCACCACCTGGCGCAGGCAGCCGTCGATCACGACTCCACTGCCCTCGACGCGATAGCTCGCCTGCACCGCATCGCGGCCATTGAGGTTGTTGCTGGCAAAGGCCAGGGTGGCGGTCAGGCTGCCATCGGCGAGCTGCGGCAGCCAACGGGCCTTCTGTTCCTCACTGCCGCCCAGCAACAACGCCGGGGTGGCCAGGCAGGCACTGGCGAAGAAGGGCGAACAAAACAACCGGCGGCCCATTTGCTCAAGCAGGATGGCCAACTCGACGAAACCCAGTCCGAGGCCGCCGTATTGTTCGGGAATATGAATGGCCGGCCAGACCATCTCGTTGCACAGTCGCCGCCAGAGGTCCGGGTCATGGCCCAGCTCGGTGGCCATGGCCGCCCGCACGGCGGCGGAATCGGAAACATCCGCGAGAAAGCTCTCGGCGGACTCGCGGATCATCTCCTGCTCATCGCTGAACGCGAATTCCATAAGGCTGCCTTTTTGTGATTCCTGGGGCTGGCAAGGAGTCTGGCGACTTGCGCCGGGCGGGGAATCGTCCGGATGGACGACGAGGGGAAAGGCCGTTGTGGCGAGGTAAACGTCCGTATGGCCCGCCCCAGCGAAGGCCAGGATCGCTATGCATCACAGTGTGTCTGAAATGCATCGAGATACATGGGCACCGATTTGGCCAGGGAACTGACACAGGCCAGATAACTCGGGGTGTTCAACTGCATGCGTCACTTGAAAGGGGTCGACCGGCCCCGGCCAATCGCTTGCAACGGAGACTTCCCCATGAAGATGGCAGTGCAGAACAAGGCAACCGGCAACAAACGCCGCCGCTGGGTCGGCTCGTCGATTCTCGCTCTGACCCTGATGCAACTTGGCGTAGCCCAGGCGCAAACTTCCCCGAGCGCGGAACCCATCGCGACCGGTGCCGGCACCCGGCAGGCTTCCGCCTCCCCGTTCGGTCCGCTGAAGCATGTAAAGGCCGGGCTACTGGACGTGGCATACGCCGAGGCCGGCCCCGCCGACGGGCCTGTGGTCATTCTCCTGCACGGCTGGCCTTACGATATCCACAGCTATGAGAAGGTCGCGCCTCTGCTGGCGGACAAGGGCTATCGGGTGCTGATGCCCTATGCACGGGGCTATGGCGATACGCGCTTCCTCTCCGAGCAGTCCGTTCGCAATGGTCAGCCCGCCGCGCTGGCCACTGACGTCATCGATTTCATGGATGCGCTCAAGATCAAACAGGCCGTGCTCGGCGGCTACGATTGGGGTGCGCGCTCGGCCGACATCGTCTCCGCGCTCTGGCCGGAACGGGTCAAGGCGCTGGTGTCGGTCAGCGGCTATCTGATCGGCAACCAGGCCGCGGGCCAGAAGCCGCTACCGCCCAAGGCCGAACTGCAGTGGTGGTACCAGTTCTACTTCGCCACCGAGCGCGGCCGCGCCGGCTACGAGCAGAACACCCACGACTTCGCCAAGCTGATCTGGCAGTTGGCCTCGCCGAAATGGGCGTTCGACGACGCCACTTTCGATCGCAGCGCCGCCGCCCTGGACAACCCCGACCACGTCGCCATCACCGTTTACAACTACCGCTGGCGCCTGGGCCTGGAGAAGGGGGAAAGCCGGTACGAGGCCCTGGAGCAGAAGCTGGCCACCTCACCCTCCATCAGCGTGCCGACCATCACCCTGGAAGGTGACGCCAACGGTGCGCCGCACCCGAAGGCCGAAGACTATGCCAAGCGCTTCACCGGCAAGTACGAGTACCGGCTGATCACCGGCGGCATCGGCCACAACCTGCCCCAGGAAGATCCGCAGGCCTTCACCAAGGCCGTCATCGACGCTGACAACCTCTGAAGCGCAGACAGGGCAAGCTCGCTGCCACCGGCGCGCCTGGTGGCAGCGAGGTCCTCGATTCACCAGATGCTCAGAAAACGAGCAAAACCAGCCCGAATACATCCATAAAGTTGATTATTCCTGGTCACGGAAAAAGCCGTTCCACTTAACGAAACTGCGCCGTTTAAAAGACATAAACAGTTGTTTTTATTTGAAATAAATCAACCATCAATAGCATCGATGGTAACCATTACGCAGCATCACTTCTTCATCGAAATCACATCAGTAACATGGGCCCCGTAGACGAATTCCAACCCCCTCTAACCAAGGTGACCAAAATGAAAAAGCAAATCTTCGCCAGCCTGTTCATCGCCAGCCTGTCCGCCTCCGCTTTTGCACTGTCGGTTGCCGAGGGTGGTTCCGACCGCACGTCCATCCACCGCGTTGCCGAAGGTGGCGCTGACCGCACCAGCATCCACCGCGTCGCAGAGAATGGCTCCGAGCGCTCCCAGTCCCTGCGCGTGGCTGAAGGCGGTTCCGACCGTACCAAGGCCTTCGATGTCGCCGAGAACGGCTCCGAGCGCTCCCAGTCCCTGCGTGTAGCTGAAGGCGGTTCCGACCGTACCAAGGCCTTCGATGTTGCCGAGAATGGTTCAGAGCGCTCCCAGTCGCTGCGCGTTGCCGAAGGTGGATCCGACCGCACCCAGGCTTTCCAAGTGGCTGAAGGCGGTGCAGATCGCACTGGCGCCAACCGCATCAGCTAGTTCCCGGAGCAGTTCAGAGGCAGGCAGTTCATGATGTATGCACCTCGAAAGGCAGAAGGCGCCACCTGTGGCGCCTTCTTTCTTTTTGGGGAATGTGAAATCTATGGGAGCGGATTTGGGGTGGGGTTGTTCACGAGCAGAGCTCGCTCCTACGGCGGTTGTTGGGCGCCGGGCATGGGGGGCAGCTGCGCTGCCCTTAGCGAATGAATTCGCCCCCACAGAAGAAAGAGCGGGAGGGTAGCGGGGATCAGGTGCCGTAGACCTTCTGCGCCGGGACGGCTTCGGCCAGCAGGCGTTCGACCACCTCGCCCACTTCGCCGGGCTGGTAGCGCGCGCCCTTGTCGAACTCGGGGCCGCGGCGCCAGCCGTCGGCGATGGAGAGTTTGCCGCCTTCCACTTCGAACATCTTTCCGGTGACGGATTGGGATGCTTCCGAGCCTAGCCACACCACCAGCGGCGCGACGTTCTCGGGGGCGAAATAGTCGAAGCCGTCGTCCGGCCTCTTCATCACCTCGGCGAAAACGTCTTCGGTCATGCCGGTGCGGGCAGCCGGGGCCAGGGCGTTGGCGGTAATGCCGTAGCGCGCCAGTTCGGCGGCCTGCACCAGGGTCAGGGACGCTATGCCTCCCTTGGCAGCGGCGTAGTTGGACTGGCCGATGGAGCCCTGCAGGCCGGCGCCGGAGCTGGTGTTGATGATCCGCGCATTCACCTCCACGCCGCCCTTGGCCTGCTCACGCCAGTGCTTCACCGCATGGCTGGCCAGGCAGAAATGGCCCTTCAGGTGCACGGCCATCACCGCGTCCCAGTCGGCTTCGGTGAGGCTGGCGAACATGCGGTCGCGGCAGATGCCCGCGTTGTTCACCAGCACGTGGAGGTCGCCGAAAGCTTCGATGGCCTGGCGGACGATTTCACCGGCAGCGGCGTAGTTGGTGATATCGCCGTTGTTGGCGATGGCCTGGCCGCCGTTGGCACGGATTTCAGCGACCACGGCTTCGGCGGCGGGCAGGTTGATGTCGTTGACCAGTACCTTGGCGCCTTCGGCGGCGAAGGCCAGTGCATAGGCTCGGCCGAGACCGCCGCCGGCGCCGGTGATGATGACGGAACGGGATTGGCAGATTGGCATGGGGAGTTCTCCGATAAGTTCGTGTGGGGGTTGGTTGCCCTCTCCCCAGCCCTCTCCCGGAGGGAGAGGGGGTTTGTCCGTGCGATGTGCTAGAGCCGCTCGATGATGGTCACGTTCGCCTGCCCACCGCCTTCGCACATGGTCTGCAGGCCGAAGCGGCCGCCACTGCGCTCCAGTTCGTGCAGCAGGGTGCACATCAGCCGGGTGCCGGTGGCGCCCAGGGGATGGCCGAGGGCGATGGCGCCGCCGTTGACGTTGGTGCGGTCATGGGGGTAGCCGGTTTCCTTGAGCCAGGCCATGGCCACCGAGGCGAAGGCTTCGTTGATCTCCACGCGGTCGATGTCGTCCAGCTTCATCCCGGCGCGCTTCAGGGCGTACTCGGTGGCCGGGATGGGCGCGGTGAGCATCCACACGGGGTCGTCGGCACGCACGCTGATGTGGTGGATGCGCGCACGTGGTGTGAGGTTGTAGCGCTTGAGCGCCGCCTCGGAGACCACCAGCAGCGCACTGGCGCCATCGCAAGTCTGGCTGGAAACCCCTGCAGTGACGCGATCGCAGCCGAACAGGGTTTCCAGCTCGGCCATCTTGTCCAGGCTGGTCTGGCGCGGGGTTTCGTCATGCTCGACGCCGGCCAGGGGCACGATCTCGCGAGCGAAGCGGCCCTGTTCGATAGCGCGCAGGGCACGGCGGTGGGATTCCAGGGCGTAGGCCTCAAGGGCCTCGCGGGTCAGGCCCCACTTTTCGGCGATCATCTGCGCGGCGCGGAACTGGGTCGGCGGCACCTTGCCATAGCGCTTCACCCAGCCGTCGGAGCCGGAGAAGGGATCGGTGAAGCCCAGCGGTTCGGCGGCGGTCATGGCCGAGGAGATGGGAATCTGCGTCATGGTCTGCACGCCGCCGGCGATCACCACATCCTGGGTGCCGCTCATCACGGCCTGGGCGGCAAAGTGCACCGCCTGCTGGGACGAACCGCACTGGCGGTCGATGGTGGTGCCGGGCACGGCGTGGTCAAGGCCGGCGGCCAGCCAGCAGGTGCGGGCGATGTCCCCGGCCAGCGGGCCGATGGTGTCGACGCAACCGAAGATCACATCGTCGTAGTCAGCGTCGGGAATCGGGTTGCGAGCGACCAGTTCGCGCAGCACATGGGCGCCGAGGTCGGCGGCGTGGATCTGGCTCAGGCCGCCCTTGCGCCGGCCGGTGGGGGTGCGCAGGGCGTCGACTATGTAGGCTTCGGGCATGGCAGTCTCGAATGGTCAGGAGTGGAGTGAAGGATGACGGACTAGAAGGTATTACCCGCCCCCGGCTGGACGTGGCCATCGAACAGCGCCTGGCGAATCCGTGCCTTGTGCCAGCCACGGTCGCCCCAGACCTTGTCCAGGGCCCAGGCGCGTTTCATGAAGATCTGCAGGTCCACCTCCCAGGTGTATCCCATGGCGCCATGGGTCTGGATGGCGTTCTTCGCCGCCAGCAGGGCGGCCTCCGCGCAGGCGATACGGGCGTGGGAAACCTGCACGTCCTGGTCCGCAAGCCCTTGGGCGACGGCATAGGCAGCGCGGTACAGCGGGCCCTTGGCGAACTCGATCTGCACCGCGACGTTGGCCATCAGGTGCTTCACCGCCTGGAAGGAGCCCACCGGCTTGCCGAACTGCTTGCGTTCGAAGCTGTAGTCCACCGCCAGGTCCACCATGCGCTTGGCCAGGCCCAGCAACTGGGCGGCGGTGCCGAGGGCGCCACGGTTCCGCGCAGCGGCCCACAGCGCCCTACCCTGCTCGCCGTCTGCCACACAGGTGGATGGACTCGGCGTCCAGTCGACCCGGAACAGCTGGCGGCTCGGGTCCACCGATTCATTGCGGGTGAGATGCACCTGTTCGGGCAGCACGGCGTGTACCTCGTCCCCATGGGGCAGGAGCAACAGCCCAGCCACATGGGCATCGGCCACCAGCGGGTTGCCCGGTTCCCCCACGGCAAGACGCGCCTTGCCTTCGGCGATGCGGGTCAACCATTCGCCTTGCAGGTCGAGCTGACCCTGCAGGGCGGCGAGCAGCGGCACGCCGATCAGCATGGTGTCCACCAGGGGCTCGGGCAGGCCGGCGTAGCCGCATTCCTGGGCGAGGAGGATGAAGTCCAGCTCATTCATGTCCAGGCCACCGAACCCGTCCGGCACCGTCAGTGCGGTGAGGCCAAGTTCAGTGAGTTGGCCCCAGAGTTCGTCGCTGCGGCCGCTTTCGGATTGCCAGAGCTCACGGATGCGTTCCGGGATCACTTCATTGGTGAGGAAGGCGCGCACGTTGTCCTGGAACAGCAGTTGGTCGTCGCTGAAAGTGAAGTCCATGGCGCGCTCCTCAGGCTCGCGGCATGCCGAGCATGCGCTCGGCGATGATGTTGCGTTGAATCTCGTTGGTGCCGGCGTAGATGGGCCCGGCCTGGGCGAACAGGAAGCCGTCCAGCCAGTGGCCGACGTCGCCGGCAACCGGCGCGTGGGGCAGCAGTTCGCCGCGCAGGCCGAGGATCGACAACGCCGTCTCGTGCATGCGCTGGTCCAGCTCGGACCAGAAGATCTTGTTGGTGGAGGATTCCGGGCCGATCTTGCCGCCCTTCACCAGCCGCGACGCCGTCATGTAGGTGTTCAGGGTGTAGGCCTCGGCGTCCATCCAGGCGCGCATCACCGCTTCGCCGATCGCCGGGTCCAGGTCGGCCTGCTCACGGTTGGCCAGATAGAGCTGCACCAGGCGCCGCGCGGTTTCCTGGAAGCGCGCTGGCGAGCGAAGCATCAGGCCGCGCTCGAAGCCGGCGGTGGACATCGCCACATGCCAGCCCATGCCCTCCCCGCCCAGCACGTTATCCACAGGCACTTCCACGTCGTCGAAGAAAATCTCGGCGAAGCCCGGCAAGCCGTTGAGCTGCTGGATAGGTCGCACGGTAATGCCGGGGCTGTTCAGCGGCAGCAGGATGAAGGTCAGGCCGTGGTGGCGGCTGGATTGCGGGTCGCTGCGGAACAGGCCGAACAGCCAGTCAGCCCAGACGGCGCGGGTAGACCAGGTTTTCTGGCCATTGATCACATAGACATCACCCTTGCGCTCGGCACGGCAACGGATGGCCGCCATGTCGGAACCGGCATTCGGCTCGGACCAGCCCTGGGCCCAGATTTCTTCGCCCGTGGCCATCTTCGGCAGGAAGCGCTCCTGCTGCGCGGCGGTGCCGAACTCCATGAGGGTCGGGCCGAGCAGGAAGATACCGTTCTGGTTCACCCGTGCCGGCGCGCCGGCGCGGTAGTACTCCTCTTCGAAGATCAGCCACTCGATCAGGTCGCAGCCGCGTCCGCCGAGTTCCTTCGGCCAGGTCACCATGCCCCAGCGACCTTCGTTGAGTTTCGCTTCCCAGGCACGGTGCTGGCGGAAGCCTTGCTCGCAGTCGAAGGATTGCAGGGGCTCGGCTGGCACGTTGGCCGCCAGCCAGGCGCGGACCTCCTCACGGAAGGCCTGCTGTTCAGGTGTGTAGGTCAGGTCCATGGGCTCATCCCTTGAAGGTGGCGGTGCGCTTGTCGACGAAGGCATCGCGGGCTTCCTGGGAATCCAGCGAGCGGTAGGCCTGCAGGGTGAATCCCTGCTCCCAGCGGTATTTGTCTTCGAGGTTGCCGTCCTCGATGCCGGTCAGCGCCTCCTTGGCCAGGGCGATCATGGCCGGGCTCTTGGCGGCGATCTTGCGCGCGACCTCCAGGGCCGCCTCGCGCAAATCGGCACGCGGCACTACGCGCTCAACCGCACCCAGGCGATAGGCCTCGGCGGCGTCGATCATGTCGCCGGTGAAGTACATGTGGCGCACCTTCTGCACCGGGAACAGGCGCTGCAAGTGCGCGCCGCCGCCCATGGCGCCACGGTCTACCTCGGGGACGCCGAAGCGCGCGCAGTCGGAGGCGACCAGGATGTCCGCCGCCCCGCAAAGGCCGATGCCGCCGCCGAGGACGAAACCGTGCACGGCAATGATGACCGGCTTGGGATTGCGGTGGACGGCCTTGAAGCTGTCGTAGTTGCCCTTGTTGACGGCGACGATCAGGTTGCCGTCGGCGGCCAGTTCCTTGATGTCCACGCCTGCGCAGAAACCTCGGCCCTCGGCGCGGATGACGATGACCCGAACCTCGGGCGACTCGCCCAGATGCTCGAGCTCGGCGGCGATGGCCGCCCAGCCTTTACTGTCGAAGGCGTTCACCGGCGGGTGGTCGAAGACCATCTCGGCAATGCCGTTATCGATGCTCACGTGAAATGGACTGCTCATCCGGCTACCCCTTAGTTGTTCGATTTGTCGGTCACGCGGCGGCACAGCTCGGCGAGCCGCTGCTCGGCCTGCTGCACGATGGATTCGATGAGTTCGGCGCAGCCCGGCAGGCTGTCGATGCTGGCGGCGATCTGTCCGGCGGGAAGCACACCCGCTGCCGGTTGGCCGTCGACCATGGCTTTCTGGATCACCATCGGCGCGTTGGCGGCCATCAGGGTCTGGGCGGCGGTGAGGCCATCGCTGCCGCCGAGCTTCAACGCGCTGCCCAGCAACTGGGCGACACTCGCGCCACTGTGACGGCGGTAGGCCAGTGCACTGCGCAGGGCCAGCAACAGGCGCTTCAGACCGCCGGAGCGTTCCAGGCTGTCGAGCAATTCGTTGCGGATCATCCGTTGCGGCATGCCATCGATGGCGCGGCTGATGATGATGGCGGCTGGGTCGCGGACTTTCAGGTAGCGATCCAGGGTGGCCGGAGGCACAGGACTTTCGGCACTCATCAAAAAGCGCGTGCCCATGGCGATGCCTTCGGCTCCGAGCGCCAGGGCCGAGACCAGGCCGCGACCGTCCTTGAAGCCGCCGGCAGCGACCACAGGAACGTCGACGGCGTCCACCACCTGGCCCAGCAGGATCGAGGTGGGCACCGAGCCGGTATGGCCGCCGCCCTCCCCGCCCTGCACGGTCACCGCGTCGGCGCCCATCTCCACGGCTTTCACCGCGTGTTTCAGCGCGCCCACGGTGGGCATGCAGACAACGCCGGCGTCCTTCAGCCGGGTGATCATCGCCTTGCCCGGCGAGCGGCTGTAGCTCACCGCACGCACCTGGTGGCGCAGCACCAGTTCGACGATCTCGCCGGCATTGGCCTGGTACATGTGGAAATTGACGCCGAAGGGCTGGTCGGTCAGCCGCTTGGTTTCGAGGATGGCGGCTTCCATCTGGTGGGGCTCGATGGTGGCACCCGCGAGGAAGCCGAAGCCGCCGGCATTGCCGGTGGCGGCCACCAGTTTCGGATCAGCCACCCAGCCCATGGCGGTCTGGATGATCGGGTAGCGGCAACCGAGCAGGCGCGTCAGGCGGGTGTCCAGGGATATCGCCATCACGCCTCCGACGGGTTGCGCTGGGACTGGGCCATGGCGCGGGCGTCATAACCGCCCAGCTTGTCGCCACTGACCAGTTCGTTGTGTACGTGGGCGAAGTGATGCAGGCCGAACACCATGTCCATGGTGGCGCGCTTGCCCATCAGGTCCTCGGCGTTGTTCACCGCCTGCTTGGTCAGCTGCAAGCCCAGGCGCGGCATCTGCGCGATGCGCCGGGCCACGTCCAGGGTCACGTCTTCCAGCACGTCGCGCGGCACCACCTTGTTGACCATGCCCATCTGATAGGCGCGCTCCGCGCCCATGCGCTCGCCGAGGAAGAGGAACTCCTTGGCGATACGCGGGTTCAGCTCATGTACGTGAGCGAAGTACTCGACGCCGGGGATGCCCATGCGCACCACGGGATCGGAGAAGAAGGCATCGTCCGAGGCGATGATCAGGTCGCAGACCCAGGCCAGCATCAGGCCGCCGGCGATGCAGGCGCCCTGGACCATGGCAATCGTCGGCTTGGGCATGTCGCGCCAGCGCCGGCACATGCCGAGGTAGACCTCCTGTTCACGGGCATAGAGGAACTCGCCACCCGGTTTGCCCACGTGGTCGTACCAGAGGCTGGCGCGGTCGAAGCTCTCGTGCACGTCGCGGCCCGGCGTGCCGATGTCGTGCCCGGCTGAGAAATGCTTGCCGGCGCCGCGCAGCACGATGACCTTGACGCTGTCGTCGTCGCAGGCGCGGCGGAAGGCCGCGTCCAGGGCGTAGGTCATGCGCGAGTTCTGCGCGTTGTGGTACTCGGGGCGATGCATGGTGACCAGGGCCAGCGGACCCTGCACCTCGTACTGCACCACCTCTGCTTCGGCCTGTTCTTGGTTCATCTGCGCGGCTCCGCCTCAGTGGGTCGTGGCCCGGGCGCGCACGCCCGGCGGGTTGTCCTTGAGCTGGCTGGCGCGCAGGTTGTGCGGGTCCAGTTGCTGGATGAGGATCAGTTGTTCGAGGGTTGGGGCGGCGGTGGTCGGAATCTCGTCCGGCACATGCAGCGGGAAGCTGGTGGCGGCCTGCACGTCCTCCGCCGTGACCCCAGGGTGCAGGGAGCGGATACGCATCTGCCGGCCGGGGCCCTGGAAGTCGAGCACGCAGAGGTCGGTGACGATCAGGCGGATGTCGATCTCGTCCAGGGACCAGCCACGGGCCAGGCGTTCGGGGTTGTAGCCAACCGAGGCCACCACATCCACCTCGCCGTCGACGAACACCCGCTTGTTGTGGCTGGACACCATGAAGGAGTTGGCGTGGCTGATGGAGTTGCCGGGGAAGCCACGCACCCCGAGCATCTGCGACTTGGGTCTGGCGTGGTCGCCGATGCAGGAAATGTTGGCCTGGCCGAAGCGGTCGATCTGTACCGGCCCCACCAGGGCGTGGCGCTTGCCGCTCCAGACGTTGTCGAAGATGCGCGAGAAGCCCATCCAACTGTCGAACTTCGGCTGGTAGCCGCCGCGCGGCCCAACCGGTACCGGCTCGGCGACCATGAAGGCTTCGGAGTCGGTCATCATCAGGTCGGCGTTGCTGTTGAGCATGGCGAGCGACGCAGCCAGGCGCTGCAGGACGCCGATGCCCGTGGCGAGCACTTCGCCGTCATGGGTAAAGGCCTCGGCGGCAGCGCAGATCATCAGTTCGGCGAGGCTGTAGGGTTGTTTGGTGGCAGTCATCTCAGCGTCCTCAGAAAACCGGGAGCGGCAGTTGGCGAATGGCATTCAGGCCACCGACACGGGCGAGGTACTCCGCTTCCCCGCAGTTGACGTAGCGCTCCATGTAGGCCTGCCAGCCGTCCGATTCGGCGGCCGAGGCGTTGTAGGCCTTGAAATGGGCAATATCGAAGCCGTAGAGCGGTGCGCAGGAGGACGGATGGGCCCCGCCCGGCAGATGCACCACGGCGCTGGTGCGGTTGCGTTCCCAGAACACCTGGCGGGCGCGCATCGGGTCTTCGTGGAACCAGCCGCTGTCCACGAGTTCGTCGCAGCTCACGTAGGCCTTCTCGGCGGCGCGCACGAAGAGGTCGTCCATGTAGTGGTCGGGACCGGCGATCTGGCAGACCCCACGCGCGTCGGCGCGGTCGACGTGGATCAGGGCGGCATCCAGCTTCAGCGCCGGCATGGCGACCCAGTCACGGCTGTCGTCGTACGGCGAGCTGACGAGTTTCAGCTCCGGGTTCAGGCGCAGCACATCGGTGCCCAGGCCCACGGCCGTCGGGATGAAAGGCACGTTCATGGCGGCGGCCTTGAGGCCGAGCAGGAGCATGCCTTCGTCGATTTCCATCACGTCCACGGCGCCTTCCTGGCGAGCCTTGCGGAAGTAAGGTTCCAGGGGGATGAAATCGAGCGAGACGAAGGCGTAGACCAGCTTGCGGACCTTGCCGGCGGCGCAGAGCATGCCGACATCGGCGCCGCCGTAGGCGACCACCGTGAGGTCTTTGAGGTCAGAGCGCAGTATCTCGCGTACCAGGGCCATGGGCTTGCGCCGCGGGCCCCAGCCGCCGATACCGATGGTCATGCCATCGCGCAGCTGGCCGACGATGTCGGTGGCGGTCATGCGTTTGTCCATGGGGCGGCTCCTTATTGACGACCGACGCTGAAGTCATGGCCCCAGTGGCTGACCACGGTGCTCTCGAAGGGGGTGTGGCGGTCCCAGTCCATGACCTTGCCGCCGCAGCCGTACTCCAGGTCGAAGCCGCCGGGGGTCTGCATGTAGAAGCTGGTCATGTCGTCATTGGTATGGCGGCCAAGGGTGGCGGACAGCTTCACGCCGCTGGCATGCATGCGGTCCAGCGCACGGCCGACATCGTCCAGTTCGCCCACTTCCACCATCAGGTGCACGCAGCCGGAGGGAATCGGGCACTCGAACAACGCCAGGGAGTGGTGGCGGCCGTTGTTGCAGTGGAGGAAGTGGATGCGCTTTTCCGGCTCGGCCGGGTCAGGGGTGAAGCGCACCTTCATCAGGTCGGACAGCCCAAAGCCCATCACCCGCTCGTAGAAGTCCAGGCAGCGGTCGAAGGCCGGGGCCGGCAGCACCGCATGGCCCATGCCCAGGTCGCTGGTGACGAAACCGGAGACGCCAACCGGGGAAACGAAGGGGGCGAAGTCTTGCAACGGCCCCCAGAACAGTTCGTGACGGTTGCCGTCCGGATCGGCGAAGCGTGCCAGCTCCTGAACCTTGCGACTGATGGCGTCGGCGGCGCTGCCGCGCTGGACTTCGACGTCAGCCTGTTGCAGCTCAACGATCGCCTGCTCGAAGGCGGCCTTGCCGGCCACTTCCCAACCACAGGCGCCATAGCCGTCACGGTCGGCACGCTCCACCAGGATGCGGTAGGGGCGCTCGTCCATCTTCAGGTAGAGCCGCTCGTCCGATCCGGCATCCACCATCATGCCGAGCACGCCGGTGGCGTAATCGCGCCAGCGCTTCAGGTCTGTCGAGGCTACGGTGACGTAACCCAGGCCACGGATATCCATGCGGTTCTCCTCATTGTCGTTATCGCCGCGCATGCAGGGCGCGGGCTCTATGAGGACGGATTTAATCGGCAGGCCCAGAGGTGGGCATCGTCCGTTGGGACTAGCGCGAAAGGCACGTGGGACGGGGGCTTCGGCGCTTGCGGGAAGGCCGTTCAAGGGAGTCCGGCGGGGAACTTCGCCATGGCCCTGAATCCGCTTCGAAAAAGCAATTCAAAAGTCGGGCCAGACTGCACAAAACTTCAATAAAGTATGTTTCTGGAATGTTTCACTGAAACAAGATAGAAACACCCGACCTACATGTTTTTACAAATCAAAATACAGTCCTTTACATAGATTAAAAATGACCATTTCAACAGGAATAATCCATGCCAATCAGCTAGTTATGAAACTACCGATTATCTTTAATCTCACCACTGGTCAGGCAACTGAAAATAGCACTGGCGCTCTTTCTCAATATTCTTAATATCCGGCTTCGGGGGAATATCCGGGGGTTTACGAGGAATGAACAATGAAATCCGCTATTACCACCACTGCCTTGTCCAGCCTGCTGTTTTCCGTTGTCGCGTTCACTTCGTTACAGGCATCCAGTGCGCCCCTTCAACCAGCAGGCCAGCAACCGCTGCTGATGCTGGCGGAAGGCGGCGGTGATCGCCTCCTGCAATACCGGGAGATGCAGGCGCAACGCAGGCAGACGGCCGCTGACGAAAGCGAGCGTTTCGCCCAGTTGGTCGAGGACAAACCAACGGCGGCCGGCTCAGGGAGCGCCAGGGAAACGGCAGAATCGGCCACGAAACCCGCAACCCGCTATCAATCAAGCCGCCACCAGCAAAGTGCGGAATACGAGTACTGATCTGCAGTAGTGCCCCCTCTCCTGGCGCGTCCCGCCCCACGCCAGGAGGGGAACTGCAACGCCAATCGCCAACGACTTCGCTTCCATAGCCAACACTTCCCCATTGATGGAAAAATCTGGTGGGAATTTCCCGCTGCAAGGACATCGGCCGGCGCAGTAATTTAGCCGGCGGATCATTCACAGGGGACGGCGATGGACTCACTCACCCAGGCGGTGCTCGGCGCCACCCTCCAGGGCGCACTGCTCGGCCGCTGGCAGGGACGCAAGGCACTGCTCTACGGCGCGCTGCTCGGCACTCTGCCGGACCTGGACGTGGTAATCCGCTACACCGACGCCGTGGAGGCGATGACCTACCACCGCGGCTTCAGTCATTCGATCTTCGTGCTCAGCGCCCTGGCGGTATTGCTGACCTTGCTGGTTCGACGATGGCGGCCGAATCCAGATTATTCGACGCAACGCCTGTTCCTCACCCTCTGGCTGGTGCTGGCCACGCATCCCGTGCTGGACAGCTTCACCGGCTACGGTACCCAGTTGTTCTGGCCACTGATGACGCCACCTATTGCCTGGTCCAGCATCTTCATCATCGATCCGCTCTACACACTGCCCCTGCTGGCGGCCGTGTTCGGCGGACTGCTGTTCGGCCTGCGCAACCGTGCACCGCGCCTGCCCGTAGCGGCCCTGGCGCTGTCCAGCCTTTACCTGCTCTCCAGCCTCGGCGGCAAGTTCATGGCCGAGCAACGGGTGGCCGAGGTGCTGGAGCGCGAGGGCATTCGCCCACAGGCGATCTTCAGCACGCCGACGCCCTTCAACACGCTGCTCTGGCGGGTGATCGTGCTCGACGGCGAGGACTACCACGAAGCCCTGGTGAGCTGGTTCGACCGCAATCCGCCCCGGCTCGAACGCATCCCCCGCGGCACCGAGCTGGCGCGACGCCTGCGCGATTCGCCCCAGCACCTGCGCCTGGCCTGGTTCACCCACGGCATCCTGCGCTACGACCAGATCGACCAGGTGCTGGTCGTCACCGACCTGCGCCTGGGCATGACGGGCTTCCATCCGTTCCGCTTCATCCTCGCCGAACAGCGTGACGGCCGCTGGCAACCGGTCGCCGAGGCGCGCCGCTGGCCCACCGACCGGGGCGACCTGGAACGTCTGCAGGTGCTCTGGCAGCGCGTCTGGCATCAGGATCAGGCGGTACCGTTATCCACCTGGGCCAGCCTGCTGCAGCGCTAGAAGAGAGCGGCTCTCGACGCATCACGCAAACAGGTCGATTGGCAGCGACTCATCCCAACTGCGCAACTGCAGAAAGACGAACCCCGGCGCGTGGCCGGGGTTCTTGTATTGCAGCGGAATAATCAACCCGCCTCGTAACCGGCGACCTTGTCAGCCTGGACCTTGCCGCTCTGCTTCAGGCGGTAGCAGCCCCACATCACCAGCAGCCAGACCGGGATGGCGTACACCGACACCTGGATGCCCGGGATCATCAGCATGATGACGAGGATGAACAGCACGAAGGCCAGGCACAGGTAGTTGCCCATGGGGTACCACAGGGCGCGGAAGCCGGTGCGGACGCCGTCCTTGTCCATGCGCTGGCGGAACTTGAGGTGGGAGTAGCTGATCATCGCCCAGTTGATCACCAGGGCGGCCACCACCAGGGACATCAGCAGCTCCAGCGCATTGTGCGGAACCACGTAGTTGACGATGACGGCCAGGAAGGTCACCAGGGCCGACACCAGCAACGAGCGCACCGGTACGCCGCGCTTGTCCACCTTGGCCAGGGAACGCGGGGCATCGCCCTGCTCGGCCAGGCCCAGCAACATGCGGCCGTTGCAGTAGGTGCCGCTGTTGTAGACCGACAGTGCGGCGGTGAGCACCACGAAGTTCAGCAGGTGAGCGGCGGTGTCGCTGCCGATCAGCGCGAAGATCTTCACGAAGGGGCTGCCGCTGTACGGGTCGCCAGCGCTGTTGATGGACGCCAGCAGCGCATCCCAGGGGCTCAGGGACAGCAGCACGACCAGGGCGCCTACATAGAAGATCAGGATGCGGTAGATGACCTGGTTGATCGCCTTCGGGATCACCTGCTTGGGTTTGTCGGCCTCGGCGGCGGTGAAGCCGAGCATCTCCAGGCCACCGAAGGAAAACATGATGAAGGCCATGGCCATCACCAGCCCGCTGATGCCATTGGGGAAGAAGCCGCCATGTTCCCAGAGGTTGCTCACTGCCGCCTGCTCACCACCGGAGCCGCTGAACAGCAGCCAGCAGCCGAGGATGATCATGCCGACGATGGCGACGACCTTGATCATGGCGAACCAGAATTCAGCCTCGCCGAAGAGTTTCACGTTGGCCAGGTTGATGGCGTTCACCACCAGGAAGAACACCGCAGCCGTGGCCCAGGTGGGGACTTCCGGCCACCAGAAATGGATGTACTTGCCCACCGCGGTGAGCTCGCTCATGCCCACCAGCGTGTAGAGCACCCAGCAGTTCCAGCCGGAAAGGAAGCCGGCGAAGCCGCCCCAATACTTGTGCGCGAAGTGGCTGAAGGACCCGGCGACCGGTTCTTCGACGATCATTTCGCCGAGCTGGCGCATGATCAGGAAGGCGATGAAACCGCAGATGGCATAGCCGAGGATCATCGAGGGGCCGGCGGACTTGAGGACCCCGGCCGAACCGAGGAAGAGGCCGGTGCCGATGGCGCCGCCGAGGGCGATCAACTGGATGTGGCGATTCTTCAGGCCGCGTTGAAGCTCGCCTGAGTGTTGCATGTCACTCATTGCGTCACCTTTTGTTGTTGTCGTGACGGGATTTCACCCGCCGGGCTTGTGGTCCGGCGGAAGTTTGCAAGGCGGATAAACCTCTATTGCGCGTCTGGCTGTACCTCCGGAGCAGCATTCCTGAATGCCTCGAGGACTTCGCAGCGCGCAGCGATATCGAGGATGCGCGGATAGGCCGACAGGTCACAGTCGAAGCGGCGCGCGTTGTAGATCTGGGGAACCAGGCAGGCTTCCAGATAACCCGGACGGCTACCCAGGGAGAGCTTGCCGCCAAAGGCTTGCAGGCCCTTTTCCACAGCGCAGAAACCGAGGGCTACCCAGTGGCGGTACCAGGCGTCCTTGGCTTCATCGGCTACGCCCAGTTCGGCCTTGAGGTACTGCAGCACCCGCAGGTTGTTCAGCGGATGCACATCACAGGCGATGTGCAGGGCCAGCGAACGCACCAGGGCGCGCTGGGCAGGGTCGGCTGGCAACAGGGCCGGTACGGGAAAGACTTCTTCGAGGTATTCGAGGATGGCCAGGGACTGGGCGATGCGGATTTCGCCACCGGCATTGCCCGAGTCCACCAGCAGCGGCAACAGGCCCTGGGGGTTGAGCTCGTGGTAGGCGCTCTGGTGCTGTTGGCCGCCATTCTTGACCAGGTGAACCGGCTCCTGGCGATAGGCCAGGCCCTTGAGGTTGAGAGCGATGCGGACGCGGTACGCAGCGCTGGAGCGCCAGTAGCCGTAGAGGGTGAGTTCGGTATTCATGGCGTCGGGCCGTTTTTTTGTTTGCGTCATCTCACTCTGGCAGCGCTTGGCGAGCAAGGCGTGGAATCCGGCAGAGCGAGGCGCTGGACGGTCGATCCGGAAAGTTTTCCTTACACCTGCGGCGCCGTGACGGCTGCGCCTGTCAGGCGCTCCACCTGCGTAAGGTTTTTGTGACAGGGCGTTCAGCCAGGCTGCCAGCCGCCAGCCCTGCAGGCCGACCGGCGGCCATTTGCAAGGGCTCCTGGCCTGTGCCATATGAAAGCAATGCGCCACTAGCTGAAGGACGCCGCGCAATGCCGCACATGGACGAGCTCTACGACAGCCTGGTCAACCTTTGCTACGAGTGCGTGCTCGACAGGGACGCCTGGCGGCCGATGCTCGAACAGCTCGCGGCGGTTACCGGCCACCAGATGGGTGCCCTGCTCTTCCTCGACCAGCGGGAACAGCGGCCGCAGGTCACCTCCATCAATCTCTGTGACCCGGCGAGCGTGGAGGCCTACAACAGCTATTACCACCAGTACGATCCGGCCAAGGAAGTGCTGGTTCCGCGCCCGATAGGCAGTTGGTACCACGATCGGGAAGACCTCGGCGCGCAGCGTATCCGCCGCGATCCGTACTATCAGGAGTTTCATCTGCCCTTCGGCATGAACAGCATTTCCTGCATCAAGCTGCACGAACAGGCGAACACCGGCATCTACCTGTCATTACTGACCGCGGTGGGCGCCAGCCTCCCCGAACAGGAACAACGCAACCTGCTCAAGCGCCTGAGCCCTCACTTGCTGCGGGCGGCGCGGATGTCCAACCGCCTGCAGACGCTGGAGCTCGATGTGGCCCATCGCGAGCTGCTATTGGAGCGCCATCCGGCACCGGTCTGGCTGCTCGATGCCGAAGGACGGGTGCTGTTCTGCAACCACCAGGCGGAACAGCGCCTGGGCCAGTTGGAGTTTGCCCTGCAGGGCCGCCAGGGCAGGCTGCAGGGCAAGTCGCTGGATGGCCGCCTGCAGGCGTTGATCCGCCAGGCCGCCGGCCACAGCGGCAAGCGCCGTGCCGGCTGGCTGCCGCTGGACAGCGAACCGCCGACCCAGTTGCTGGTGACTCCGGTACCCGATGCGTCTGCGCTGGCCGCACGGCACAGCGGGTCCCTAGTGCTGCTGGCGCTGCTGGAGAACCAACCTCGCAGCCAGTTGCTGGCCGACCTCTTCCGACTCAGTCCGGCGGAACTGCGCCTGGCTGAACTCGTCACGCAAGGCCTGGCGCCGGAAACGTGCGCCGAACGCCTGAATGTCTCGATCAACACCATTCGCACTCAGTTGCGCGCCCTTTTCCGCAAGACAGAAACGGAGCGCCAGGCTGAGCTGGCAAATCTCTTTACCCGCTTGCAGGGGCTCTGATTCGCGTTATCCCGCCTAATTTAAAGCGCAATTTCATCTATCTGAATGATTGCAGGCAGATCGCCATCTACTAAGGTTCTACTCGGAGTGAGCGCCTGCCTTTATCCCGCGTGTCGGGTCAAGGAATCCACGTCTGGCCAGAGGAGGTGGCATGTGGAAGAGATCAGTGATCCGGAAGAACTGAGCAGAAGCATTCAAGAACAACAGCAACTCCACGAAGAACTGGTGCACATCAAGGCCGAACGTGAACGGCTGAGATTCGACAAACCCGCGCCCCCCAGCAAAGCGGAACCACTGCCGAGCAACATCGTGCCGTTCCCCTGCAGACCGGTCACCAGCCCTGGCCTGCGCTGCGGCAACGCCCTGTTGCTGGACTATCTCTACGGGGTGGAGTCCGACGCCCTGCGCGACCTGCCCGAGGAACGCACCCGCCAGCTATTCGACTTCGCCACCAGCGCGCAGGCAGCGCGTGCGCTGCGTTGCCGACGACGCATGCTGGCCCGCGCCCTGGACGAAACCTGCCAGCAGGCCGGCAAGGGTGCGCGTCTGCTCTGCATCGCCGGTGGTCACTTCCGCGAAGCAGAGCTGGCCCACGAACTGCGCCACGGGCGTTTCGGCGAAATGCTGGTGCTCGACGACGATGACGCGCGCCTGGAAACCGTGCGCAAGAGCTACGGCGCGCTGGGCGTGAGTACCCGTCTGGGCAACCTTGAGCAGTTGCTGGCCGGCGAGTGCCGGCTCCAGGGCTACGACCTGGTGTATTCGGCTGGGGTTACCGAACTGCTGGACGACCGTCGCTGCGAGCGCCTGGTCCATCGCCTGTTCCAGGCCGTGAGCCCGGGGGGGCGGCTGCTGTTGGCCAACTTCCGTCCCGAGGTAAAGGGCATCGCCTTCCTCGAAGGGCTGCTGGACTGGCGACCACGCTATCGCCACGACGCCCAGATGCTCAGCCTGCTGGACGGCGTCGACTACAACCAGATCGCGTCTGCGCGGGTGTTCCACGATATCGGCCAGCGCATCGTGTTCCTCGAAGCGGTGAAGTACGGCTGAATGAGTTCGGTCGACTTCCGTCCCCAACCGTAGGAGCCAGCTTGCTGGCGAACGGGGCCTGCCTTTCGCCAGCAAGCTGGCTCCTACAGCGTCAACCCTGCTGCAAATGCCCGTAGAGCTTGGCGTAAAGACCACCTTCAGCGATCAGCTGTTGGTGGTCGCCGTCTTCGGCGATACGGCCGCCGTCGAATACCAGCACCCGGTCGGCCTGCTTAACCGCTGACAGGCGGTGGGCGATGATCAGGGTGGTACGACCGTTGAGGAACGTGCCGAGCGCCTGGTGCAGGGCGTATTCAGTGGCGGCGTCCAGGGCGGAAGTGGCTTCGTCGAGGACCACCACCTTGGGTTCTGCCAGCACCATGCGTGCGATGGCCAGGCGTTGCCGCTGGCCGCCGGACAGGCGCACACCGGAACGACCGACCACGCTGTCCAGTCCCTGCGGCAGGCTACGAATGGTTTCGGCCAGTTGGGCAATTTCCAGGGCGCGCCAGCAGGCGTCATCGCTGCGCTCGCGGCCCATGGTCAGGTTGGCGCGCACGCTGTCGTTGAACAGCGCCGGATGCTGCAGCACCACTGCGACGTTGTCGCGTACCTCAGCCAGGCCGATCTCCTCCAGCCGGCAGCCACCAAAACGGATCTGCCCAGCCTGGGGCTGGTAGAGACCCAGCAGCAGTTGCACCAGGGTGCTCTTACCACCGCCACTGGCGCCGACTATGGCGACTTTCTCGCCGGGCGCGATGGACAGGTTGAGGCCGTCCAGCACCGGCTCGTCGGAATAGGCGAAACGCAGGCCTTTGACCTCGATGCCCACGGTCTCGCGTCCTTTGAAAGGATCGACGCTGGGCGCGTACTGGGGCTCGTCGGCGCGGGCCAGCAGTTCGTTGATACGAGCGACGGCGGCGCCGGCGGAATAGTAGGAGTACTGCAGGCCCAACAGTTGTTCGACCGGGCCGATCATGAACCAGAGGTAGCTGAACACCGCCAGCATCTGGCCAATGGAGAGATCGGAGAAGAGCACCGTGAGCATCGCCGCGGCGCGGAAGAAGTCGATGCCGAACTGGAACAGCAGACCGCTGGTGCGCCCTGCCGCATCGCTCTTCCACTGGGAGGCGACGGCGTAGTCGCGGACTTCCTGGGCGCGCTGGCCAAGACGGCCGAAGAAGAAGCCCTGGCGGTTGCTGGTACGCACTTCCTGGATGGCTTCCAGGGTTTCCGTCAGTGCCTGGGTGAAGCGCGCGGTGCTGTCGTTCTCCAGCTTCTTCAGGTGTTTGACGCGCTTGCCCAACTGCACGGTGGCGTAGATCACCAGCGGGTTGAACAGCAGGATCAACAGGGCCAGTTGCCAGTGCATCCAGACCAGGATGGCGGCCGTGCCGGTGAGGGTGAGCACGGCGACCAGGAAGCGGCTGAGGGTTTCGCCGACGAACTTGTCCAGGGTGTCCAGGTCGGTCACCAGGTGGGCGGTGACGGTACCTCCCCCGAGGCTCTCGTATTCGCCGAGGGAGATGCGTTTGAGGCGTTCGATCAGGCGGGTACGGACGCGGTAGACGATGTCCTTGGCCAGCCGCGCGAAGAGGCGCGCCTGCAGCACGTTGAAGACCAGGGCCATGCCTCGCAGCAGCAGGGTCACGACCAGCATCAGGCCGATGTAGCCGACTGCATTCTCCCAGGGCTCGGGCAGGAAGTTGTCCATGAAGCGCAGCGCGGCATCGCCCTGCTTCAGTAGGACTTCGTCCACCAGCAGGGGCAGCAGCAGCGGAATGGGCACGCTGCAGAGGGTGGCCAGCACGGCGACGAAGTTGGCCAACCAGAGGGCTTTCTTGTGGCGCAGGGCCAGACGACGGATTTCCGCCCAGCTCAGGCGATCAGCCATGGGTACCTCGCTCCAGCCAGCGGCCCAGCAAGGGCGCCAGCTCGTCGAGCGGCTGGTAGCCATTGGTCAGCAGCGCCAGTTGGCCGTTGCGTTCGGCCAGCAGGGTGGGGAAACCGGCGATGCCAAGGTCCTGTACCCAGGTGAAATCGGCGACGGTCGCCTCATGGCTGGAGGCGGCGTCGAAGCCTTGCGCGAACTCGATGCGCGGAATCCCGGCCTGTTCGGCCAGCGCCACCAGGGTGGACGCCTGGGTCACGTCGCGACCCTCGGCATAGAAGGCCTGCTGGATCAGTTTGACCAGTGGCCAGGCCAGCTCAGGAGCCAAGCCGCGCGCGACCACCAGGGCCCGGCAGGCCGGCTCGGTGTCGTAGACGAAGCCCTCGGGCAGTGCGCCCTCGAAGCGGAACGGTTGTCCAGTGGCCTGGTTGACCGCCTGCCAGTGTTCGAGGATGTAGCGCTTGGTGTGCGCGTCCAGCGCGGCACCATGACCGGTACGCAGGCCGCCAGCCACCAGCTGCAGCGGCACGTCGGCTGCCGCAGCCTGCCCGGCGAGGGCCTCCACCACGGGGGCGAAACCCCAGCACCAGGAACACATGGGGTCCATCACATAGAGCAGGCGGGCGTTGGACAAGCTCAATCCTCCAGGGCTTGGCGCGGGTCGCGACCGATCGGGTGAGGCAGGTTGCGGGCCTTGGCCAGTTCGATCTGCTTCTGCCGCTCGATGGCACTGGCACGGGTCCTCTCGCTCAGGCTGTCCCAGCAGTGCGGGCAACTGATGCCAGGCGAGTAGTGCTCCGACTGACGGTCTTCCACGGATATCGGATTACGGCAGGCGTGGCACTGGTCGAAATCCCCTTCCGAGAGATCGTGGCGCACGGTGACGCGGTTGTCGAAGACGAAGCAGTCACCGCGCCAGAGGGTTTCGCCCTGGGGCACTTCCTCCAGGTACTTGAGGATGCCGCCCTTGAGGTGGAAAACCTCTTCGAAGCCCTGGTTGAGCATGTAGCTGGAGGCTTTTTCGCAACGGATGCCACCGGTGCAGAACATGGCCACCTTCTTGTGCACCGCCGGGTCGTAGTGGGCCTTGATGTAGTCGGGAAAATCGCGGAAGGATTTCGTCTTCGGATCGACCGCGCCTTCGAAGGTACCAATGGCCACTTCGTAGTCGTTGCGCGTGTCGATCAGCAGGACTTCGGGGTCACTGATCAGGGCGTTCCAGTCCTGGGGGTCGACGTAGGTGCCAACCTTCTGGTTGGGGTCCACGCCGGGAACACCGAGGGTGACGATTTCCTTCTTCAGCTTGACCTTGGTGCGGTAGAAGGGCTGATCCGTGCAGTAGGACTCCTTGTGGTCCAGGTCCACCAGGCGCGGGTCGATCCTGAGCCAGGCGAGCAGCGCGTCGATGGCTTCACGGGTGCCCGACACGGTGCCATTGATGCCTTCCTCGGCCAGCAGCAGGGTGCCTTTGACGCCGTTGTCCAGCATGGTCTTGAGCAGGGGTTCGCGCAGCGCAACGTAGTCCTTCAGGGTGACGAACTTGTACAGCGCCGCAACAACGATCTGGGTCATGCGGTGACTTCCTCCAGTGGTCGCCCACGTAAAGGGCGGACCGGGTGACAGAAACGACTGCGCCGGCTGGGCCGGCGCGGTGCGAAGTCTATCAAAAAGCCGCCAGCCACTGGCTGCGTGAATTGGTCTCAGGCGCCCAACGGACGTCGGGGCGCCCGGGCCAGGCGCTCAATGATCCAGCTTGCTGCCACCCCGGCAGGTCGGCGAATCCGGCGCTGCGCCCTGTGCTGCCCACTCCTCAGGAGTGTAGGTATGCAGGGCCAGGGCATGGACCTGTCCCATCAGTTCACCCAGGCTGGCGTAGACCTTCTGGTGGCGCTTGACGGCGTTCAGCCCGGCGAACACCGGGCTGACGATCACCGCCTTGTAGTGGGTTTCCTGGCCGCGGCTATGCATGTGGCTCTCGTCCAGCACGTCGAGGTACTGGGGGTCGAGCGCTTCCAGGGCGGTCAGGATACGGTCGCGCATGGACATCGGTTAACTCCGCTTACTGCTGCTTTTTCTTGTCCTGGGGGGCCAGTTCGTTGGTCATGTCGCTGAGCAGCTTGTTGACCTCGGGCACGGCGGTTTCCAGGCGGCTCTGGGTCAGCTGGGCGGATTGCTGGGTCAGGGACGGCATCTTTTCCAGCACTTTCTTGCCCAGGGGCGACTCGTAGAAGGCGATCAGTTCCTTGAGCTCACTCTCGCTGAAGTTGCTGGTGTAGATCTTCACCAGCTCAGGCTTCAGCTTGTCCCAGCCGACGGCCTTGTCCAGGGCGGTGTTGGCCTTGGCCTGGTAACTCTCCAGGGTGGCCTTCTTGCTGGCCGGCGCCTGGGTCTGCTGGAAACGCTGCTCGAACATCTGCTGCACCTGGGCGTAGACCGGAACGGTCAGCTTGTCGGCGCGAGCGAGCTTGAGGAAGCGCTCGGCATCGGCGGCGTGGCTGGCGGCATCGGCCAGAACCTGGCCACTGGCGCACGCCAGCAGTACGGCGGTGCAGAGAATGCGAAGCTTCGTCATTGGGAATCCTTGTCTGGGCACGAATGAGGGGGGCTGCCCCGGGGCTGGTCATTCTGCGCTCAAGCGGATATCGGGCTCAAGCGGCGGGAAATTCGACAACCTCGGGGCGAAAATGTGCGATGCCGCACTTCACGAAGCTGTTGTCAAAACGCCATCACTTGCTCATGCTTCCGCCCACTGGGCATCCTTTGGGGGCTTGGAAACCTGCAGTACCCGTTGACGTAATTTCCGATGAGGACGCAACCGGTTTCCACTAGGCCTGTACGAAAATCACCGAGCGCAGGCTGATCTTGTACAGAGCCTGAAATGCCCAGGCTTCGCACACACATGGACGTGCCCGATGAATAGCCACATATCCACCCTGCCGCCGGGAATCCCCGAGCTCTGCGATGCGCGCGGCATGCTCGCGCCCGCCGCTGTCGGCTGGTCCAACCGGCCACGGTTGAACTGTGCGATACCCGGCCACTTCGGCCGTCGCAAGCGCTGGAACCACTGGTGCATCACCACCCCGCGCTGGATGCTCTCGCTGACCCTGGCGGACCTCGACTACCTGGGCTACGGCGCAGCCTACTTTCTCGATCTCGACAGCGGCCAGGCCGTCGCCCATACCCAGCTGCGGCCCTTCGCCCTCGGCTGCCGACTGCCGGATACAGCGCTGCAAAGCCATTGCTTCGACCACCCTCGCCTGCTGATCCGCGTGGACGAGCATCCCGGCCGACTGAGCATGCGGGTAGAGGCACCCGACCTCGGCGGCCAGCCGCTGCAGGCCGCCCTGGACGTGCTGCGCCCCGCCCACCTGGACTCGGTGAACCT